>JAQUNU010000018.1 GCA_028717445.1 Candidatus Portnoyibacteriota bacterium
CGAAGAAAAATTACTTGACGAAATGGTTTGCCTTTGTTTGCCGGTCAGCCAAATTGATAAAATTCGCAAGAGCGAGGCGACTCCCGATCAGTGCAAACATGCTTTGAACCTGATTTTAAATTTGACCGAACCTTTTTCAAAAATTGAAGAGGACGATTATTTGCATCCTTCCTGGACAACCGATAAAAATTCTTTGGTCAGAGCTAAGAAAGCCATTGATTCGGCAATTTCTCATTTTGATAAAAATCACAAAACAATCTCCGGTAAGCAGCTTTTCGAATTGGTTAAAAAACAACTGCCCGGTCTTTCCGAAAAAGCAGTTTTTTCTTATATGGATGCCGCCAGAATTATTCAAGAAAATCCTTTTGGAGAATTTGGCCTGATCGATTGGCCCGAAATTTCTCCCCGCGGCGTCAGAGATAAGGCTTATTTGATTTTCAAAAAAGAAGGCAAGCCTTTGCATTTCGCTGAAGTGACGAATTTAATTAATCAGCTTTTGCCTCACGGCAAGCCCGCCTATATCCAAACCGTCCATAACGAACTTATCAAAGATCCGCGTTTTGTTCTGATTGGCCGCGGAATTTATGCTTTGGTTGAATGGGGCTATCAGTCCGGCACAGTCGTCGACGTAATCAAAGAAATCATCGGCAAAGAAGGTCCTTTGGCTAAGGAAGAGATTGTCCGTCAGGTCCTCGAGAAGCGCTTGATAAAAGAGAATACAATTCTCATTAATTTGCAGAACAAAAAATATTTCAAAAAGCTGGAAGACGGGAGATATGCTCTCGTTGCTTAATTTTTGGTTTTTCAATATCCTAATATCTTGATGTCCTAATATTTGGTATACTATGGATATGCCTCTAGTATTAGGAATTAGGATATTGGGATATTTTTATCGTTAAAATTTTCTTTTAAAAAAAGATGTTTGAGACAATACAGACGATGGTTCAATTTATTTTTGAATACGGGTGGCTTTGGTTGCCTGTTATTTTGGCCGTCGTCTTTTTTTATTCCTGGATGTATTACATCCAGCGCGTCTGGTGGCGGGGAATTGATTGGATACTCCTTGAAGTTAAGCCGCCGGCCGACATCGAAAGAACTCCCAAAATAGCCGAGCAGATATTTGCCGGAGTTTGGGGAATATTCGGGACGGTTTCGAATAAATATCAGAAATATGTTCAGGGCGCCATTCAGGATTATTTTTCGTTGGAGATCGTGGGAATTGATGGCGCTATCCATTTCTTTTTCCGCATTCCTTCCAGATACCGTAACTTGGTTGAAGCGCAGATCTATAGCCAATACCCCCAGACGGAAATTCGCCAAGTGGACGATTATGTTCAGGGGGTGCCGCTCGATATTCCAAATAAGAACTGGGATCTCTGGGGCGCAAAATTGAAGCTGACTAAAAATGAAGTTTATCCGATTAGGACCTATATGCAGCAGACCGACATCATTATGCGGCCGACCGTGCCTCAATTCATCGATCCGCTAAGCGGGCTTATGGAAAATTTGAGTAAATTGCAGCCGGGAGAACAGCTTTGGTTGCAAATCCTGATGCGGCCCATTCAGGACGATTGGGTGGAGAAGTCGGCTGGTGAAATTAAGAGAATTATTGAGGCGGCTTCGGCAAGGATGGTTAAAGCGGCCGGCCCGGAAGGAAATAAGTCATCAGCCGAAGGGATTTCTTCGGGCGAAAAGGAACTCATCCGAGGCATTGAGGAAAAAGCCTCAAAGAAGGCCTGGCAATGTAAGCTTCAATTTGCCTACCTCGGCCGGAAGGATATATTTTCCATGGCCAATGTTTCGGCATTAATGGGCTTTTTCAACCAATTTGCCGCGGTGAATTCCAATAATTTAAAGCCGGACAGCCATAGCACGACCAAGGCCTTTTATCTTTTTGCCAAGCAAAGAAAGGCCTACAAGCAAAGGAAGTTATTTAAGGTAATGAAAGAAAGAAGCTTCTGGGAAAAGGGCTATATTTTAAACATTGAAGAATTGGCCAGTCTTTTTCATTTCCCGAGCATAACTGTCAAAGCCCCCATGACGCCTTGGCTTGAAACCAGAAAAGGCGGCCCGCCGATAGATCTGCCGACGTAACTCTATGAGATTACGAATTTTTACAAATATTACGAATATGAGTAGAATTTTTTATTTGTAGAATTTGTAATAATTAGTAATTTGGTAGGGTTTATGGATGACGGAATAACATATTTTGCGGAAACGAATTTCCGCAATGAAAAAGTCAAATTCGGGATAAAAACGCGCGACCGGCGGCGTCATTTTTACATTATCGGAAAAACGGGCGTCGGAAAAACGACGCTTGAGGAAAATATGGCGATTCAGGATATTCAGGCTGGAAAAGGCGTCGGTATTGTTGATCCGCACGGCGAGTTTGCGGAAAAAATGCTTGATTACGTGCCTTCGGAACGGATTAACGATGTTGTGTATTTTAATCCGGCTGATCTTGACTATCCCATTGCTTTTAACGCGATCGAAAAAGTTGATCCTGAACACCGGCATTTGGTGGCTTCCGGCCTGGTCGGCGTTTTTAAAAAACTTTGGGCCGAGACTTGGGGCCCCCGTCTTGAATACGTTTTGCGCAACGCCATTCTGGCGTTGCTGGAATATCCCGGCTCCACGCTCCTTGGCATCATGCGCATGTTGACCGATAAGGAATACCGCAAAAAAGTGACCGAGCGCATCAGTGATCCGGTGGTTCGGGCTTTCTGGACGGATGAATTTGCTAAATATCCCGACCGTTTTATGGCTGAAGCAGTGGCGCCTATTCAGAATAAAGTCGGCCAGTTTTTGACGAGCCCCCTTATCCGCAATATCGTGGGTCAGACCAAATCATCGCTCAATATCCGTGAGATCATGGACAACGAAAAGATTTTTATTATGAATTTATCCAAGGGCCGGATTGGCGAAGACAATTCCATGCTCCTTGGCGCGATGCTGATCACGAGGCTTCAGCTGGCTGCGATGTCGCGCATCGACATCCCGGAAGAAAAAAGAAATGATTTTTATCTTTACGTCGACGAATTCCAGAATTTTGCCACTGAATCTTTCGCGACCATTCTTTCCGAGGCCAGAAAATATCATTTAAGTTTGATTTTGGCGCATCAATATATTAATCAGATGGTTGAGCCGGTTCGGGACGCGGTCATGGGGAATGTGGGCACCATAGTTTCTTTCCGAATCGGCGCTTTTGACGCCGAATTTCTAGAAAAAGAATTTATGCCGGAATTTACGATCAATGATCTGGTCGGCCTTGGATTTGCCCAGGTGTATTTAAAGTTAATGATCGACGGAATGGCTTCCCGGCCATTTTCAGCCACAACTTTGCCTCCGATCCCGAGGCCGGAAATTTCCTATCGGGATACAATCATAAAAGTTTCGCGCGAACGCTATAGCACTAGCCGCCAAGAAGTTGAGGACAAAATCGCGCGCTGGAGCGGGGTGATTGCTGGCGAAATCAAAGAAAGATCGGAAATGGGGCCGGAAATTCCCAACGCGCATAAGCAGGAATTTCACAAAAGCAAAGAGCCCAGCTTTCCGGCGGTCTGCGACAACTGCGGCCTGAAAGTAAATTTGAAGTTTCAGCCCGATGGTGTTCGTCCGGTTTATTGCCGGGAATGTTTGAAACTGAAAGATCGTAAAGAAATCCCAAATAAACCCGCCATTGCCAAAAGCGCGCCAATCTTAGGGAGCGTCGAAGCGCCGCCGATTTCTTTAAAAGACGCTTTGGTTAAGCCGCTGGCTAAATTCTCCGATAATCGGAGAAAAAAGAAAGAAGTTAATTTGGCTGATTTGCGTCAAACGCTCCGGGAGACTATAGGGGAAGAGAAAATGACGTCTCAATCCTCACCCGCGGCCAAGCCGATTGAAATTAAAAAAAATGAATCGGCAGAAGAATCTTCAACAAAGCATGATGGCGGTCCCGAAAAGGAAGGAGAAAAAAACAAAGATAATAATCAAGATTCGAAAGGCGGAGAGATTGCGCCGGGAGAGACGGTGGATTTGTAAAAATTTGATTAATTGATTTGATAAAAAGCCGCCCTCCGCAATTTGCGGAGGGCGGCTTGCGCATTCTTTAATTTATGGCCGAATTCGTGTCGGCCCGCGATTATTTATATTTTTCCACTCTTTCCGTGTAGAGTCCTGTTTGAGTGTTGATTCGAATAATATCGCCTGCTTCAATGAAAAGCGGGGCGTTGATGGTCGCGCCGGTCTCAATTTTGACGGCTTTTGTGCCGCCTTGGGCGGTGTCGCCTTTAATGCCAGGCGGCGCTTCAATGACCTTAAAGTCCATTTTGATTGGCAAATTTATATTAATAATTTTCCCTTCGAATTCAATGATTTCAACCTCCGAATTCGGCTTCAAAAAGGTTTTTAGCTCGCTAATTTGGCCTTCGTCGAGCTCGAATCTTTTTGAGGGATTTTCAGCCTCGCAGAAAAAATATTTGCCGCGATGACCGTAAAGAAATTTGACGTCGCGATAGTTTATTTCCGCCTCCTGGAAAGTTTCATTGGGCTGGAAATTCCGGCTGATGATTTTTCCCGAGATGAGGTTTTTTATTTTAGTTTGCGCTACGGGTTTGCGCTGCTGCATCCGCAAAAAAGCGAATTCAAGCACGATGTAGGGCTGGCCGTCTAAAAGAAAAACCGTTCCCGGTTTAAGATCGCTGTATGAAAGCATGGCTGTGTTGAGTAAATTATTACAATATTTTTATAGCATGGTTTTTAAAAAACAGCAAGATTGAGGCTTTTCTTTTCGGCTTAAAATATGTTAAATTCAAATAGCATTTGAGAATGATTATGGTTAAAAACAGCAAAAATAAAAAAGTTGTCGTCGCCTTATCCGGCGGAGTCGATTCTTCCGTGACCGCGGCCTTGTTGAAGAAAGAAGGCTTTAGTGTTTCCGGTGTTTTTATGCGTTTTTGGGAAAATCCTTCGGAAGGCGGGGCAAAGAACTTATGCTGTTCCGAGGGGGCGGAAGAGGCGGCCAGAGCCGTGGCCAAAAAGCTGAATATTCCTTTTCAGGCCGTTGATTTTAAAAGGGAATTCAAGGAGGCGGTCGTTGACTATTTTTTGTCCGAGGAAGAAAAGGGCCGCACGCCCAATCCCTGTGTGGTCTGCAATAAAAAAATAAAGTTCGGCCTGATGTTCGAAAAGGCAATGAAAATGGGAGCGGATTATGTCGCGTCGGGACATTACGCCGTCATAAAAGGCGGAAAGATTTTAAAAGCCAAAGACGAAACGAAAGATCAGACGTATTTTCTTTATAATCTGAATCAGGAAAAATTGGCTAGGATAATTTTGCCCATGGGCGGATATCTAAAGAGCAAGGTTTACGAATTGGCTAAAAAATGGAAACTGCCGTATCGCGCGGGCGAAAGTTTTGATTTGTGTTTTGCGCCATGCGGCCGGGAAACTTTTGTAAAAAAATATTTGAAAATGAAGCCGGGCGATATTCTGGAATCCGGAACCGGAAAAAAATTGGGCCAGCATCAGGGCCTGGCGCTTTATACAATCGGCCAGCGTAAAAGCCTGCCGCTTGCGCAGGGTCCATGGTGGGTGATTGAAAAAGACCAAAAAAGAAATATTCTGTATGTCAGCCGGAAGGAAGATGACTTGTTGCAAACCGATCTGAACGCAAGCAATGTGAACTGGATCTCCGGCCAGGCGCCTGATTTTCCTTTGGAAGTTCTGGCCAAAATTAGATACAAGAGCGAGCCTTCTTTGGCGACCATTTCTCAGGAAAGAGGGATTAATGTGAAATTTAAAAAACCCCAGCGGGCGATAACGCCGGGGCAGAGCTTGGTATTTTACACGAAAGAAGGGGAGTTGTTGGGAGGAGGGGTAATTGAAGCCTACTAAAATCAGGAATAATTTTTATGTAATAAAAAACCCCCTGCGGATCCGTCGTTTTGACGGAGGAGGGGGTTGTTGCTTGGTGACTGCCTTCAGCCATTACTTCCTAAGAAGAAGTTCCGCGGAGATGGCTTTTCGTGGGAGCCGTCAAGCTTGGTTTCGATTTGGGAATGGATCCGCCATGGACTAGCCCGGGTTTTATCCATTCGGCCTCGAAACCTGGAATGTATTCTAATATTAATCTAAGAAATATTTTTGTCAATAAAAGCCTCTTTTTGAAAAGAAGCTTTTGGGGATAGATCTTGCGGCCGCAAGAGGGGGATTGCGCTTTTTGATTAAAGCGGGTGTTGCCTCTTTTTCGCGGGCCGCAAGACCTTTTATATGGGATGGGGGCGGAGGATCGCAATGGCATTATTGAAAAAGGAGAGAAGAATGATATACGCACAGTTACCTTACTGACATTTGCTTGCAATCCCTTGCCCCCATAATTTGTTTTTTTAAAAAGAACTTAGCGACGGAGGAAAGCGTGATCCGGAAAAATATCTTCGGCCTTCCTCCGTCCGCCGACCTAAACATGATTCACTCCTTCTGGCCAGAGGACCAATTCCTCAGGCCGCACCGGTGATGCCCCATCAGACCCTAGCGGTGATTCCCATGATCGAAAACAGCTCATTCATCTCATTAAAAGGGGTTCCGGTTCTCTTTCGCTCATTCATAGGTTCTTGCTCCTTTCTGTATCGAATTTAGCTTATTATAATATATGCGCAAAGTATGTCAATAGTTGAACCATTTTTGGATAAAAGTGTTAAATCGAATTTTGATTCCTCCTTTTGTAAAGGAGGTGCCCGGCAGCGGCCGGGCGGAGGATTTTTTTAAAATCCCTCCCCGCCGAAACGGCGGTACTCCCTTTATGAAAGGGAGAATAAAATATAATTGCCGTGGATAATTTTTCGTGTTATCATATTTATATGACCGCAAACGACCTTCGCGAGAAATTTTTGAAATTTTTTAAAGACAAGGGGCATAAAATCATCCCTTCGGCCTCTCTCATTCCCGAGCACGATCCCAGCGTGCTTTTTACAACTGCGGGCATGCAGCAGTTTAAAGCGTATTATTTGGGAGAAAAATCAACCTATGGCGATAGGGTTTGTTCGGTCCAAAAATGTTTTAGAACTTCAGATATAGACGAAGTTGGAGACGAAAGGCACCTGACTTTTTTTGAGATGCTTGGAAATTTTTCGTTTAAGAATGCTTATTTCAAAAAAGAAGCGATTGAATATGCGTATGAATTTATTGTTAAAGAAATGGGTTTAAAAATAGATTATGTTACTATTTTTAAAGGTGATTCGTGGATGAAACTTGGTCAGAAGGTACCTCAAGATGCTGAATCTGAAAAAATTTGGAGAGAAATAAGACAAAAAAATAATGAGAATTTTGAGATAAGGAAATTTGGAAAAGAAGATAATTTTTGGGGACCAACAGGAAATGAAGGTCCATGTGGTCCGACAACTGAAATTTATGTAAATGGTATTGAAATTTGGAACTTGGTTTTTAATGAATATTATGGAAAAGAACAAGATGGGAATTGGATAGTAAAGAATTGGAATAGAATAGTAGAAGGTAAGGGGCATCGTGATTTGAAATTAACGAAGCTTAGAAATCCGGGTGTTGATACTGGAATGGGACTGGAACGCTTAGCAATGGTGAAACAAGGTAAAAATAATGTTTTTGAAACGGATTTATTTTCAGAATTAATGGAAAAAATAGATAGTCTAACCTATTTAGGACATCAGAATGCAGCGATTAGGGCTGGAGATATGGAAGAAGGCGCTTCATCAGAATCAAAAAGAATAGTTGCAGACCATATGAAAGCAGCAGTATTTATGATTTCTGATGGTACAATTCCGTCTAATATTGGTAGGGGTTATGTTTTGAGACGACTTATAAGGCGGACCACGCGACATATCATAAGACAGACCATACGGCATATGGGAAATCTAATTATTGAAAAAGGAAATTTAGTTCATTTGGCGGATGTTGTAATTGAGCAATACGGAAATGTTTATGAGAATTTAAGAATTAATAGAGAAAAAATCAGAGAAGAATTAAGGAAAGAAGAAGAGAAATTTGAAAATACATTAGAAAATAGTTTAAGAGAATTTCGAAATCTCGCAAAGAAAAAAGAAGAGTCAAAAGACCTTGTTCTTACTGGAGCAGAAGCGGCCTATCTTTATCAGACATGCAGTATGTCAGTTGAGGATACAAAGGAATTGGCTAAAGAATATGGGTTAAAATTAGCAGATGATTTTGATGTTGTTTTTGAGAAAAAAATGAAAGAGCATCAGGAACTTTCCCGCACGGCTTCGGCTGGCATGTTTAAGGGCGGCTTGGCCGATGCCAGCGAGGCGACTGTAAAATATCACACGGCCGCGCATTTGATGCTGGCGGCTTTGCGGCAGGTTTTAGGCAACCATGTCGTGCAAAAAGGATCAAATATTACGGCCGAGCGTCTGCGCTTTGATTTTTCGCATCCGCAAAAAGTGACGCCTGAAGAAATAAAGCAAGTTGAAGATTTAGTAAATCAAAAAATTGGCGAAGATTTGCCAGTGCAAACGGAAGAAATGACGCTTGAGGAAGCCAAACAAAAAGGCGCCATGGGCGTTTTTGAATCAAAATACGGCGAAAGAGTGAAAGTCTATACAATTGGTGGCCCTTCGCCCGAAGCGGGCTCAAGGTCTCCTTTTAGTCAAGAAATTTGCGGCGGGCCGCATGTCAAAAAGACCGGACAGCTGGGCAAATTCAAAATAATCAAAGAAGAGTCCGCCGGAGCGGGCGTAAGAAGAATTAAAGCGATTTTGGAATAGTTTTTTTTGTCATTCCGAGCGAAGGTCGCTTCGACCGTAGTCGAGGAATCTCATTGGATATGAGATCCTTCGACTCCGCCCCGAAGCGGGGCTGCGTTTAGGATGACAAATTCATGAGTTTTTTCGATAAAATTTTAGGCAAAGATAAATTCAAGGGTGAGCATTTTCTCGTGCTCGACATCGGGACGGGATTTGTTAAGACTCTCGTTGCCAGGTCGGAAAAAGGGAAGAGAATCGGCGAGATTGTCGGCGCTGGGATTGCGGCGCAAAAAATTTCCCATATGCAGGCCGGAGCGGTCAGCGATATTGAAGGCGTGACAGAAACTTGCGCAAAAGCGATCGGCGAGGCCAAAAAGGAAGCGCGCGCTCAAGTCAGCCAGGTGATTCTGGGTATTGCCGGTGAATTTGTCAAAGGAAGCACTTTGAATTTTTCCTACACCCGCCAGGACGCGGAAGAAAAAATTGAAATGGCGGAGCTAAAAAATATCATCCAGAAAATCCAGTGGAAGGCATTTAATAAAATTCGTCAGGAACTGGCCGAGGAAAGCGGAATTTCCGAAATTGAGGTCAAGCTGATCAACGCGGCTGTAGTGGAAATAAAAATAGACGGCTATCAGGTGACCAACCCTTTGGGTTTTCAGGGAAAAGAAATTTCTTTTTCAATTTTTAATGCCTACGCCCCTTTGATGCATCTGGGCGCGCTTAATTCGATTGCCGATAGACTAAAATTGGATATCATGCTGATCGCGGCCGAGCCGTTCGCCATTTCGCGCGGGGTTACGGAAGAAGGGTCAGGCGACGCTATTTTTATCGACATCGGCGGCGGCACAACCGATATCGCTCTGTCGCGTCAAAAGGGGCTTGAAGGAATAAAGTCTTTGGCGTTGGGCGGTCGCGCCTTTTCTAAGCGCCTAGCTGAGAATTTAGGACTTGGCTTTGACGAAGCGGAGCAAATTAAATTAAAATACAGCCAAGGGGAAGTTTCGGGAGCGGTTAAAAGAAAGATCACGGAAATTTTTAAACAAGATATCCGAGTTTGGCTTTCCGGGGTCGCTCTGGCTTTAAGTGAATTTTCGCAGCTTTCTCCTTTGCCTTCAAAAATTCTGCTTTGCGGCGGCGGCAGCACCCTGCCGGGAATCAAAAAAGCCCTCGAAAGCCAAAACTGGTTTGAGGATTTGCCTTTTTTGCAGCCGCCGGAAGTTTCTTTCATCGATCCTGGGAAAATAGCCGGCATTGAAGACAAGACTGCCAAATTGAATTCGCCCAAGGATGTGACTCCTCTGGCTTTGGCGAGTTTGGCCATGGAAACGATTCGGGATGAGCAGGGAATTTTCCCGGGGATACTAAAAAGAACAATTAGATTGATGCAGACTTAAATAGCCAATAGCAAATAGCAAATAGCAAATCGTCTGAGCCGCGTGGAATTCCGACGATTTGCGACTCGCGATTTGCGACTCGCGATTTTATGAAGGAAAACATTATTTACATAAAGCCCGAAGAAGAAATCACTTCCGTGGTCGATAAATTAGTTAAATCCTCGAAGAAAGAGATTTTTTTGGTAATTCCCAAAGGCGCGGCCATTGGCCAGAGTTTGGTCAATCTTAAACTTTTGAAAAGAGAAGCCAATAACCTGGAAAAGGTTGTTACAATCGTGACGGATGACGAAACGCTGGAGCGCCTGGCTAAAAAAACCGATTTTTTGATTTCTAACGCTTTGCCTGAAGAAAGAAGAGAGGAAGTTTCAGTGGAAATTGAAGAAGAGGAAAAAGAGGAATCGGAAGATTATTTATCCGAAGAAAAGCCGGCAGAAGAAAAAGAAGAAGCGCCGGAGAGGTTAAATTTTTCGCCTCAGATGATTGATATTGTTCAGCGGCCGGCGCAGGCGGCCGGAGGCCTTTTTCTTGAGAAGATCAAAAAAGTATCGGATAAAGCGGCAGGACTGTTTTTTGATAATAAAAAAGATGAGTCTTTAGGGAAATTGTCTTCTAACCGCGGAGACGGTTCGTATGATTCAAAAAATTCCTCTTCCTTTTTTGACAGAAAGCCCATTAGAGAAAAAGCTTTGCCTGCATTTCCGACAAGAATTTTCGCGCTTTTTATCGCGGCGGCGCTTTTAATAGCGGCTTTGCTTTTTGTGCTGGTTTTGCCTAAGGCGGAAATAAAATTAGGAGCAAAAAGGGATAAAATTTTAATAGACATGGCTATGATCGGAGATAAAAACATTTCTCAGTCCGATTCCGGCCAAAACAAAATTCCGGCTCAGGTTATAAGAATCGAGCAGCGTAAGGCCGGCGATTTTCCAACCACCGGCGAACGGCAATTGAATGAAAAGGCAAAAGGGAAAATCACTGTTTTTAATTCGTATAGCTCCAGTCCTCAGGCTCTGGTTGAAACCACAAGATTTCTTTCCAGCAGCGGCAAGGTTTTTCGCCTCGTCAAAACCACGACTATTCCGGGGGCCAAAATTGAAGAAGGGAATATTGTCGCGAGCCAAATAGAGGTTGAGGTTGAAGCCGATCAGCCAGGGGATGATTTTAATATCGAACCCAGTGATTTTACTATTCCGGGTTTTAAGGGTTCCCCCAAATACTCGGCTTTTTATGGTCGTTCTTCCAGGGCGATGGCCGGCGGCTCAACTGAAAAAGTAAAGGTTTTGACGCAAAGCGATTACGATGATGCCAAAAAGACAGTTCTGGCCGAGATCGACAATAATATTAAGCAGGAAATCATCAATCAAACGCCCGAAGGATTTGATATTCTTGAAGATTCCATCCAGATCCAGGAGCCGGAGATAAAGTCGTCAGTCGAAGTTGGCGGAAAAGCAGAAAATTTTAATATGAGCATCGAAATTATTGCGCGCGCATTCGTTTTTTCCAAACAGGACGCTTTGGTTTTGATCGAAAAGAATCTGGCAGACCAGATCACGGAGGCCAAAGAAGCTATTTCAGGAGCCGAATTCAAATACAAAGATGTCAGCGCCTCTTTTGATAAAGGTCAGGTTTCTTTCCGTGTTGAAGGGACGCAGCCAATCGCCTGGAAGATCAATAAAGACGAGATCAAAAATATTATCATGGGAAAAACCGAGGCCGATGTCCGAGGCATTCTGGCCAAGCGGCCGGAAGTGGAACAGGCCCAGGTTTTCTTTTGGCCTTTCTGGGTCAGCAAGATTCCAGAAAGGGCGGAAAAAATAGATTTGACCATAGAATAAGAATCTATAAATTTAATAATTTTAGAGAATATCGCGAATCTAAATATTTATCCAATTAGTATAAATTACTGATTTATTAGGCTTCGCTAATTTAGCAGGTTGCCCCGCTATTGACTAATTCGGCTTTAGAATATATTATGTAGATATCATCCCCAGGACTCAAGGCGGTTATGCCTGAGCGGGGATAGAATTATAAGTAGTGCCAAAAACACAAGAAAAAATAATAAAGATAGGAACAGTTGTTGAGACTTTGCCGGCCACTCTTTTCCGGGTGAAGCTGGAAAGCGGTGAAGAAATACTGGCTCATTTGTCTGGCAGAATGAGGATGAATTTTATCAGGATAATGTTGGGCGACAGAGTCAGGGTTGAGATGAGTCCGTATGATTTGACCAAGGGAAGGATAATTCACCGCCTTTAGATAGTCCGATAGTCTAGCGGCTTAACAGGGAAACTGTTTTGCCCGTCTTTTTTTGTAATTTTTTATGTTGCTTTTTTGGCGGCAAAAAAGCAACATAAAAACTGCTTTACGCTGAAGATTTTGAGAAAATACGGATTCGTTCCTTTAGAATTCTGACAAAATTTTCAGACGCAAGTTAAAAGAAAATAATTTAGAATTTATAAAACCATGAAAGTCCGAGCTTCGGTTAAGCCAATTTGCGAGAAATGCAAGATTGTGCGGCGAAAAAACCGCCTTTATGTGATCTGTAAAAACGCCAAACATAAGCAGAGACAAGGATAATATCGCGAATGCGCACGAATTTGGCCACGAATACCACAAATATCTGATGGATTCGTGTAACAATTCGTGGGATATTCGTGAAAATTAGCGATGCCCAGAATAGCGGGAGTTAATATTCCAGACAATAAAAGAATAGAAATTGCTTTAACCTATATCCACGGCATAGGGAGGACTTTGAGCGTTAAGATTCTGGAGCAAGTCAAGATTGACAAAGCAACGAAAGCCGGAGAATTGAAGCCGGAACAATTAAATTTGCTTAAAGATATTGTTGAAAAGTCTTATAAGGTTGAAGGGGAGCTTCGTCGCGAAAAAATGATGAACATAAAACGTCTGAAAGAAATTGGCTGCTATCGCGGCGTCAGACATATTAAAGGTTTGCCGGTGCGAGGTCAAAGAACAAAAACGAATACTAGAACCGTCAGAGGAAATGTCCGTAAAACCATGGGCAGCGGCAGAAAAGCTTCAGCGGAAAAAACCTAATATCGCGATTGCGCACGAATTTGGCCACGAATACCACAAATATCAGATGGATTCGTGTAACAATTCGTGGGATATTCGTGAAAATTAGCGAACTATGGGAAAGAAAAAAGTTCTTGCCCAAACCGAGCAAGACGTTTTGAAAGAAGAACAGGAAATGAGCGCCGCCCAGAAAAAGGCGGTTGTTGAGGCAGGAGCGATGAAAGGAAGAAAGCTGGATAAGGGCAAAGTTTATATTCAATCGAGTTATAATAATACGGCTATTTCCGTGACTGATTTTAACGGCCAGGTTTTAGCCTGGACGAGCGCCGGAATGCTTGGCTTCAAAGGTCCGAAAAAAGCCACGCCGTTCGCCGCCTCTAAAGCAGTTGAGGCGATTATGGAAAAGATCAGGAAAGCGGGAATTCGAGAAGTTTTTGTTTATGTTAAAGGAATCGGCAGCGGCCGAGAGTCGGCTGTTCGGGCTTTGGCGGCGCATGGTCTTGAAATTGCGGGAATTAAAGATATGACGCCTATTCCGCACAATGGCTGTCGGCCGAGGAAAGTTCGTCGAGTTTAATCGCGATTGCGCACGAATTTGGCCACGAATACCACAAATACCAGATGGATTCGTGAAATTCGTGGGATATTCGTGAAAATTAGAGAGAAAAATGATTGATCCAAAATGTAAAAATTGCAGGGCTGTCGGGGAAAAGCTTTTTATT
>JAQUNU010000019.1 GCA_028717445.1 Candidatus Portnoyibacteriota bacterium
TCTTATTAAAATTGTAAAAGAACAAAAAACCCGGCTCTTGGCCGGACTTTAGCTAACCCACTCTTATTTATTCGATACCAAAATCCGGCCGTTTAGACGGGTTTAACCCAAATAATAAGGGTCAGATTTTGTTTCGCCGCGGGGCGATTCGAATAATTCATCTTGTTTTTAACTTATCATCAAGAAAACTAATTGTCAATGAAGATATGTGGAAAACTAAACCGAATAAGTCAAAACCCCGCACAGTTGCGGGGCTTTGTTAAAAAAGTACAGCTTAGGAACGGGGTTCATCGACCGCGTGGTCATCGAACATGAAAAACAGCAGCGGCAGAAGAGCCAGATTGCGGCCATGCAGACGGATCGTGTTGGGAATCCAGTCCAACTGGTCGTAGCCCAATACTCTAGCCCCGAACCGGACGATTTTCTTTTCCAGTACTGCCGGCTTCAGAACGCCGGCATAAGGCAAAAGAAGAAAACCCAACCGATTCAGCACCCACATCGCCTGACCGATGGCCATTGAAGCGCCTTCATATTCCTTTGAAACGAAAATGGCGCACGGCTTGCCCTCCAGCGGTTCGCGGCCAGTCTTTTTCCAGATATCATTCTCATTGTTCTCGAGCGCCGTGATTTTTTCGATCAAAATGCCAAACGGGCTCGAGAGCGTTCCCCAATGGACCGCGCCGGAAAAAGCAATGGCGTCGCATTCGACGATCTTGGCCAAAACTTCGTTAGTGTTGTCGGTATGAATACATGGGTAAGTGCATTTCTCAACTTTCTCTGAAGCGCAACTCTCGCAGACGCCAATTTTCTTTTCGCTAAGCCGGATAATTTCAATCTCGGCGCCGTATTGTTCTGAAACCTTCAGCACCTCCCGCATCATCGCTTCGCTACGGCTGCTCTTGTGCGTACTGCAGGCAATGCCCAAAACCTTGATCTTCTTTTCCATCTTCATTTCTCCCTTATGGTCAAATTCGTTGAATTTTAAGAGCAATCCTATATTTATATATATTACTATTATTTTAATCATTTGTCAATAGAAACAAAAACCGGCCAAAAGCCAGCCTCTCCCAATAAAACAAAAAACAGCTCCTAAACATAGCCCCACGATTGCATTTTATCACTATCAGAAAGCCATCTGGTTCCAATATCGACACGGTAAAACATATTTTGCAGCCGGATATTCTTAATCCGGTTATACGCTTGCCTTCTGGCCTCGTCCACTGTTATGCCCGAGCCGGTAACCACAAGGGCATAACCTGATTCTCCGGCTAAACGAAGATCACCATCAATCATTTTCACGTCTCCGATATGAATGCCGTCCAAAGAATTTGAACGCTTAAACAAGATTGATAAATCCTGATAGATTGAAAAAATTTCTTTGCTTAAAAAAGGAAAAGGAGGCACCGCAACGACAACCCCCAACTGAAAACCTTTTCTTGTTTTTATCTCAAAATCTTGCCCAGAAGCAAGCTTATAAATGAATTCGCCCATAGGCTCAAGAATTCCCTCCGCCTGAATACTGATAGTCGGATAACCAAAACGGGCGGTAATTTCCAAAGGATAAATGCTTCGCCCGTTAACAATGCAATTAATATCGAAATAGCCCACATAACCGGTTTCAGCCAAAGCGCTTTCCATTTTCGCCAATGTATTTGAAAAAAGAGCGCTGGCGTGATTCCAATACATCAAAGTACCCATCTCGCCCGTAGACGGCCCGCGATCTCCCGGAAAAAGCTTTTTATGCTCAAAATTTATATTAATCGGGTAGAGGAATTTTTTTCCGTTAAAAAACGCGCCAACCGCGACCTCAACCCCCGACATGAATTTTTGTAGCTGAAATGTTTTTATTTTTTTGCCCCAAATCCCTTTATTGTGCTCCATTATTTCTATAATATCGCGGCCATCTTCCTCTTCGCCGATAAAAAGCAGCTCTTTTTCCTCTCCGGCCGAACCGCCACTGGGTTTAAAAACGTATCTGCCCGGATTGTATTTCAAAAAATTAATCGCATCATCAAAATCAGTAAAATTGGAACTGGGCAAAATAGTCAACCCGCATCTCTTCATCTCTTCCTGGCCGAATTCGCGGCTTTCTTCAAGCTGATCGCCATAAACAGAGGCGCCAACAACCAGTTTGCCTTTCTTACGAAGCCGATCGGCAATATTCCCAAAACCTACATCGTCAAAAACAATCACATCGGCCCAGTCGACATAGTCCTCCCATTTTTCAACTTTTTCCAATATCCCGTCATAAACATCGGCATCGTTTTTATCCTCAATAAAAACCCTGACCTCGTGGCCTTCTTTGGCAATTTGCCAAGCCAAATCGCCGCTGAGGCTAACCCAGGAGACAAATAGGAATTTTTTATTTTGGCTTAAAATTTCATCGCCCATCAGTAGCATCATCTAATTTAAAAATTAAATCAGCATCAGAATCATACCCTAAGACCTGAGGATAATTCAGCGTAAAATTCAGGCTCGGCGCCGAATCAAATATCTTTTAAAGGTACTCTACATATTTTTCAAATTGACCTTCCTTCAATTTTGCCAGTCCGGGGCATATCTTCTTGTTAAAGCAAGCGATATAGACTCCGCCTTTCTTACCCCTCATAAAAGCAAACGGAAAAAACAGACAATCAAAAGGTTTTTTCTCCTGAATTGAACAGAGTCTTTTTTCCTTCATAAAAAAGGGGCAAAAATATTCTTTCTCGCCTCCTTTCCTTAAGACAATCTGAGAAGCGTCTGTTTTTTTGAAAGGCTTTAAAAATCCTTGCCCATCCGCCTCTCTTGAAACCAACGCCCGTTCTTCGGGCAAAAAAATCGGAGCAGCGTCCCGCCCGCTTTTCTCAAATTTGCAACAAAAATCGTCACAACCGGCGCATTCTTTGCGCCCTAGCAAAGTTTTAATTTTCATTATTTTTTATTAGTGAAAAAGTATACGTACGATAAATCGAGGAAGGCTGAAATTTATTTTTAAAATCAAGCAGCCCCCCGTAAGATCCGCCAAGTTCAACGTGCTTAAACCCCGCTTCTTTTAAAACAGCTAGTTCATCCAGATAAGAAATCACAGAGATGTTTTTGAAGTCATAATCGCAGATGCCGAAAAAAGAATAATAATCCGAGCTGTTCGGGATAGGCCATCCGCCCACCAAAGCCGCCGGGAGCCCGTTAACGGTCGTGACCCGAACATTCTGGAGACCCTCAAAGCCGCTTTCCACAAACCGTGTATATTGAGCCAAGTGCACCCGGTCGTTGTCATTCCTCTTTTTTTTCCAACCAAGAATCAGATCATTTAGATCGCTCGCACAAAAATCAACTGCTTTTTTTATTTCGACTTTATTTTCTTTATAAAATTTATTCCTGATATTCCTAATCCGCTTCCATGATCCTCCGGCAAGACTCGCGTCAAAATTCAAAATATCTAGCTTGGGCCAAAAAAGAAAATAAGCAGCTTTCGCCGGATGCCAAAGTTCATTCTTTCGTTTTAGAATATCCTTTTTCAGCTGCTCTGAAAAATCCTCCAGAATAATCTTTTTGGCTTTTTCTTGCAAAAAAACTGCGCTTGCCGCTTGCTCCACAAGGGTGGCTTTTGCATTCTCTGGAGCTATCGGATCAGTCAAAAAACGCCAATAATTTTCGTTTTCATAGGCCAGAATGCCACTTTCGCCAAAATCAAAATAAACATTCTGCTCGCCCCGGCAGTTATAATTTTTAAAAAGAGAAAAGTTATGCTGGGCCATGTGGCCATTTTTTGAAATGGCTGATTCAATGATTTTTCTGGCCCGATCAATGCCTGTAACAATCTGCATTTTTTTAATCATCAAAAGAAATTTAGCCCTCCCTCAGAAATTATCTTCCTGCCATTGCTGCTTTTTTCAAAATCATCCTCCCGGACAAACATCTCGACGGTAAGCCCGTTCCGGGGAACAACAAAATCATGATGCGGCACCACCGCCGAATTGCCTTCCGTTCCTTCTTCGTCGTGCCGCGAATCGCCGAAAGCCAAATGCATCGTGCCTAATTTTTTTTCGGCTTCCACAACCGAAACGCCTTTTTTTCTGTATGATTTTTTCGGATCAGAGACATTCCTTGCTTTGCTGTTGGCGCCAAACGCAATTTCGGCAATTCGATAAATATTCCCCGGATTTCTAGATTTACCTTTTTCTTTCAATTCGCCATTCTCTTTAAATTCTTGCTTCTGCTCTTTTATTTCATCCTTAACATCCCTAGCAAGATATTTTTGAAGCTTCTCAGCCGATTTTCCACCCTGAATTGAGATAATTAAACCGTCTCTAATTTCCAGCCTGACGAATTCGTCGACTCCCTGTTGCGGACTGATTTCCGATTCCAAAATGGGCAAAACCAAAGTCCCGCGGACTTTTTCCTGGTCTGGAGTGGTAAAAATTTCGCCGCCAGGCAAATTGTCCCATTTTCCTTTTTCAATCACGCCGGCATCCTTATACCATTGTCTTTCATGCGCCTGCCTCAAAGGAACTTCCAAATTAGTTCCGTAAACCGAAGTAATTTTAAAACCGACCGCCTCTTTCAAGACTGATTCCATTTTATCCAATCGGTATTGCAGATCCTCAAGTTTCTCGCTCATCGGCCCATCCCTTTCAAAAACTTCCGGCCCAAGATCACCTAGGCTGGCCATGCGGCTTTTTGTTTCTTTGATTTTTTCGTAAATTTCGCTGGTAAAATCATTTTCGTCTTCAGACAAATCAATAATCGCCTTGTTTTCAAATTCTTCGCTCGCGATTTTATTTTTTCTCTTTCTTAAATCGATCTCCACGATCGTTGATCCAATTTGGCTGGCTGCTGATTTTAAAATATTTAAAGTTTCCGGATCTGTTCCGTCGTCATGCAAGAAAAGCACGGCTTCCTCCGGTTTAAGCTTCATAAAATCTGCCAAAGCCGATTTGGCTGTTTCAATTCTTTCCGCCAAAACCAATGATTCTTGATTTGGAATTTTTTCAGACATAAATTTTATTTTGAACAAAATAATCCTATAATCTTATAAACCAGCTTGGCGGCGACAAAATCAGGGGCGTAAAGCCCCTTGATCGGAGACAGCTCAACCACATCAGCGCCGATGATTTTTCTTTTGGCAGCCACGGCTTTCAAGATATCCATTGCCTGAAACCACTGCAAACCACCCGGCTCCGGCGTGCCAACGGAAGGCATCAGCGAGCAATCGAATGCATCGACATCAAAAGTCAGGTAAACATTTTCATCCAAAGATTTTACTATTTCTGAAGTTTTCCATTTGGCCATATCCTTGGCCCAGAAAGTTTTTATCCGGCTTTGGTTTTCTTTCCAAAAAACAAACTCATTCGTATCGGTGCTGATATTTCTGATACCGATCTGAGTCAATTTAGTACCCCCCAATTTCAAGCATTGACGCATAACCGAAGCATGATTATAAATAGAACCTTCGTATTCGTCCCGCAGATCAGCATGCGCATCGAATTGCAAAATAGAAATATTTTTATATTTTTTTAAAGCGGCTCTGACAGGTCCGAGCGTCAAAGAATGTTCGCCGCCGAGCGCAAAAGGAAATTTATCCATTCCATAAACCTCGCCGACTATTTCCTCCAGATGTTTAATCGCGTCCTCATGGCTTTTTACGATTTTGGGCTCTTGCAAAGTCGAAATCTTCACTTCTTTATCTATTTCTCTTTCCTGATCCTCGTCGAAAAATTCCAAATTCGGGCTGATCTCGATAATTCTTTGCGGTCCCTTCTTTGTGCCCTTTGTTCCGTATTCAATGGTTTTCTCAAGGCCAAAAGGAATCAAAACAACATCGGCCTCCCTGGGAGGAATATTTTTTAATTCCAAAAAAGTTTTTTGCGATAATTTAAGCTCCATTATCTTTTATAGACGACTTTGACCGGATTGTGGCTCCAATCATATCTCGGTTTCTTTCTTTTTTTGGCATCTTGCGAAGCTTTTTCAAAAAGATACTGGCCGACAAAAGGCAGGGCCAGAGTGATATCGGCAAAACACTGCACTTTGCTGGCGCCTTTGCAGATCTTGCCCCAGGATTCGGCTTCCTCAAAAGTACAGCCGGACAAACCACCCCAGTGCGGTGCGTCTGTTGTAATCTGAATGGCATATGAATGCGGCCTCCTGAATCCGGGCTTCTCATGCATAGGCACGTCGCTTTGGACATATTCTGGATCAGCCAGATTAGGCGTTATTTCGGCCGTCTGCTGGATATAATTTTTCGGCACGCCGCCGCCAAGATAAACCACTCCGGTTTTCTTTGAGCCCAAAGTCAGATAGGCGGATTCAGAGAGATCCTTGATAGTATCGACGACGAAATTTTTCTTATTCTTCATCGCGCTGTACCAAATCGCGATACCGATATAGCTGTCGCCAAAAGAAGGAATAAAAACCGGCACCCCGTTTTTATAAGCGTTGATCAGAATCGAATCCTGATCTTTGGAAACTTTCGCCAGTTCTCGGCCCAGGAGCTCCGTGATTTCGCGGGAAGAATATATCTGACCGTCATTCAAATATTTTGCGGCCATATTTTTTATAAAAAACTCTCCGTTCAAAAGATCCATCTCTTCGGCCAACACATCATAAAATCTCACAATCCCTTCCTGGAATAATTTTTGGTCATCGCAGACCGAATTGCCGATCCAATGCTCCCGGCCCAGAGTTTCAAAGGTTTCATGGAACATCTGCGCTCCGGTGGAAACGACCGCGTCAACGAATCTGTTTTTGATCAAAAAAGCGATGACCTTTCTCATCCCGGCCGGAATAATGGCGCCGGAAATTCCCAGCCAAACCGTTATCTCTTTTTCTTTCATCATCTGATGCCAAGCTTGCGCAGCCTCGCCGAGCTTTTTGCCCTGGAAACCGGTCAAAGCCATATTCTCAACCATATCGCCGACGGATTGTTTTTTTATCTCGATCGGTTTAGTTTTTCTGCACAAAAATTTGTCTTTCATGACTTCAAGAAATTAGGCAAAGCGAATGCCGCCTGATGGATTTCCGGATTATAATATTTTGTCTTTATTTTTAAACCTGAAAATATTTATCGTATAGTCACATATTTTTACCACCCAAACAATCTTCCGACCTCTTCAGAGCTCTCGCGACGCCTGGCCACTGTTAAAACTCCGTTTTGAGCGATTATTTTTACCGGCGAAGAAAGCAGACAATGATGAGAAGCCAGAGGATCCTGGTAAGCGCCTGAATCAAACAAAGCGATATTTAAATATCCGTTCCCGTTAAGATCTTCCAATTTGGGCAAAGTAATTGATGCACCGCCGGCCGTATAACGGTCGTCAGAATCGCAAGAAGAGCCAGCCAGCCAAACTTTGGTCAGTTTCTCGGCATCCATATTTGTCACCGGCGCAATATGCCATTTTTGATGAACCGTCCAGGTGTCGATCAGGTCGTTCATAAAACTGCCGTCGATGATATACCATTTTTTGACAACTGAGTTATAGATCGGCTTTTCGCAAAGAACCTTAAAAATCGTTATCTGCGTCGGAGCCATGATATAGCGACCCCATTCGGCAACGATATTGGGATGAGGAATCTCTTTCTCGTCACAAACTTTTTTTATAGTCGAAATTATTTTTTTAACGACCGAGTTGGCATTGTAATGCTTCTTTTTTTCATAAGGCACGGCCATGCCGCCGCCGATATCCAAAGTATCCAAAGTCGGATTTTCTTTTTTCAGCCGGACGTAAATCTCAGCCGCTTTTTCAACTGCTTCGACGATGCCTTTCTGATCCGTTGTCTGAGAGCCGACATGATAGTGCAAAACTTTCAAATTTCTGATCCGGCCCAGATCATATATCTCCTCCGGCGCCAGGCCATAACGATCATTCTTTTTGTTCCAATGAGATTTAATTTTGATTTCCATTTTCGTCCTAATGCCGACTTCGCCGCGGTAGTTTTTCAAAGATTCATACTCATTCATATCCTCGATAATAGGAATAATCGTCAGGCCTTTTTCCTTGAGCTCCTGGATCAAACCAAGGTACTTTTCCGTTTTGGGGCCGTTGCAGATAACACGGATCCTGGAATGAAATTGATTCTGCTCCCAAAGCTTCCGCACGAGCCAAAGCTCATTATAAGAACTGGTTTCCAAATTCGCCCCTTCGGAAATCAAAGGCAGAACGAATTCCTTATTCTGATTCACCTTCATCGGATAATGATAGAAAAAGCGGCCTTTATATTCCTGGTCTTTAATATGAAAATTGAAAGTCTGGACCAGATCCAGATATCTTTTTTCAATAATAAAAGGAAACGCAATTTCAAGAGGCGTGCCAAATTTAACCACAATATCCGCGATATTATATTGATAATTTCCTTCCCGAACGATCAGTTCATTGTCTTTTGAGACGCCGAAATATTGAGTGTTGAATTCTTCGAAGCCCAGCTTCCAGAATTTCTCCAGTTTTTTTTGTTTTATCATTGTTGGCGGAAAGGCTCTCCCCACTTTCCGGGCTCGATAATGTTAGAGGCGTATTTAAAGCTATTTGTTTTTTTTGAATCGGGCCAAAGGCGAAATGCTCGCCTTTTTTTTGATGCTTCTGGCGCCACGTCTGAACATAGTTTGTTTTTTTGTTTTAGCTTTTCTTATATCTTCCTTGAGCTGATCTTCCACAATATCGATAGCTGAATAAAAATCTCCGCTTTCGGATTCAGAACGGAAAAATTCCCCAGGAGCGGAAAGATCGACTTCCGCTTTATAAAATTCTCCCTTTCGGTGCCGGCCGCTGATTTTATTGATCTCGACTATTATTTTCACCAATTCAAGATTGGAATTTTCAAAATACTTTTCCAGCTTACTTAATTTTTTCCTGGCATATTTTTCAAAATCATGAGAAATTTCTAATTCCTGGCTTTTTAAAATAAATTGCATTTTTTTATTTTTAGAATTTTTTTCTTGAGAAAAAATTTTCCTAAATTAATTATAAAAAATATTTTTTTAAAAGTCCCTGTGGATAACTGAATATGCGTCAAATCTGAAATAAAGTCTTTTTTCTATTTTAAAAAATATTTTTATAAAATTTTATGAATAAAAAATTTTATAAAATTTTTTATAATTCGTCAAGGGAGATTTTTAAAAACAAAGTCGCTCCCCGAAAAGCGAGAAGCGAAATCATTGGAATTTAAAAAATTCTTTGGTCTCAAAGTCAAAGATGCCTGATTTCTTCCTCCAGTATAAATCCATATTTATTTTTTACCGCTTCCTGACATTCTTTAATCAATTCGCAAACATCAGCCGCTTTAGCCCCTGATTCATTAATAATATAGTTGGCATGGCCTTCCCAAATTTTGGCCCCGCCGATTTTTTTTCCCTTCAGCCCGCATTGATCGATCAGATAGCCCACTCCAATCTTTCCTCCGCGAACCCGCGGAGCCAATTCAGGATGATTTTTCAGCAAAGCATCATTTTCTCCCGCTGTCTCATAATTTTTAAAAACACAGCCGGCTGAAGGAAACCTGGGTGCATCCAAAACGATTTGCCTAGCTTCCTGCAAAGTCTTGTTTATTTCCGCCTCATCTTTTTTTAAAAACAAAAGTTCCGCTGATAAAATTATTTCTTTTGTTTTTTTAAACCGGCTCTCGCCGTAACCAAAATCACATTCTTCTTTTGATATGTCTTTTATCTTAAAACTTTCCAAATCTAAAACCTTAACTTTTTCAACCACCTGATCCATCGCCTGACCAAGGCGGTGGGCGTTGCCAAAGATCGCCCCGCCGACGGTTCCCGGAATCCCAAAACCCCATTCGGCGCCCGAATAGCCGGCGCGCGTTGTTTCCAGAATTATTTTTGCCAGCAAAACTCCCGCATCGGCAATGACTCTGCATTTCTCTCCTTCGGGAAAAATTTTTAAATCGGGAATTTTAATTTTTATCACCAAGCCGTCAAATCCTTTATCAGAAACAAGCAAATTGCTGCCGCCGCCCAAAATAAAAAAAGGCAGATGCTTTTCATTCGCCCATGCAATCGCGTCTTTTATATCCTCGCCTGATTTTGCCTCAAAAAAATACCGCGCCGGCCCGCCAATGCGAAAAGTCGTGCGATTGGCCAATGAGACATTTTCTTGTAAGTTTTTGATATCCATTACGAGAGCCTGTTTTTAAAATCTTCGTAGCCGAATTTTTTTATGATTTTGATTTCGCCGGATTTTTTTCTGACGGCGATCGAGGGCAAGCCGACGCCACACATAGTGCTGGTCTGCACCATGGTATAGTGAGCCTGGTTCATAAAAACGATTTTGTCGCCGACTTTCAGCGGCTTTGGAAAAGAATAATCGCCAATAATATCGCCGGCCAGACAGGTCAAGCCGCCAAACCGATAATTATATTCATACTTCCCTTCCAGCCCACCGCCCAAGGCCTGAGGCCAATACGGCATGGCCAAAACATCCGGCATATGATTGTGGGCGGAAACATCCAGAATAGCGACATCTTTTTCATTATTAACAATACCCAGAACCGTTCCCACCAAAACTCCGATGTTTAATGTTATTGCTTCCCCGGGCTCAATATAAATTCTCAGATGAGGATAGCGTTTTATAAAACCATTAATAGTTTTATAAAACAGGTCGAGATCATAATCTTTTCGTGTCAAATGATGGCCGCCGCCAAAATTCACCCATTCCATTTTAGCCAAAAATTTGCCGAATTTTTCTTCAAAAACTTTTAAAGTTCTTTCAAACGCATCCGCGTTGTGTTCGCAAAGAGTATGGAAGTGCAATCCAGAAATACCATCTAAAGATTGGTCTTTAAAATTATCCGCTCTTACGCCAAGCCGCGAATATTTTCCCGCCGGATCGTAAAGATCGGTCTCCACTTCCCGGTGTTCGGGATTGACCCGGATGCCAAAAGAAATTTTCCGCTTGTTTTTTCTTAAATCCGGCCCGTATTTTTTCCACTGCCCGAAAGAATTGAAAATCAAATGATCGGCGATTTCTGAAAGCTCTTTAATCTCCTGATCGAAATAGGCCGGCGCGAAAACCTCGATTTCTCCTTTGAATTTTTCCGCTCCGAGTTTGGCTTCATACAAAGATCCGGCGGCCACCCCATCCAGATATTTTTCAATTATTGGAAAAAGGCTGTGCATGGCAAAGCCCTTAAGAGCCATCATAATTTTTATGCCGGCTCTTTGCCTAACCTCAGCCAAAATTCTTAAATTATCTTCCAGCCTCTTTTCGTCGACAACATAACATGGGGTTTCCAGTTTTTTAAATTCATCCTTGTTCCAGCCATTTTCATCGATCCAGGGCTCGATAAAAAATTTTCCTTTGCTCATAGTCAATAATTTTTCTTTAACGCATCCGGGATTTCATTTAATTCTTTAATTTGCCAATCCAGGCCGGTTTTGGGCATCTCGTCCAAAAATATTTTTGAGTCAAAACAACGATCTTCCATATTCCTGACGCCGGCTCCGCTCCATTTGCCCTCCAGGACCAGTTTGGCGGCTGTAACAGTGGGAATGGCCGTGGTGTAGCCGATGGCATTGCCGCCGGTTTCGCGAAATGCCGCCTGATGATCGCAGACATTATATATGAATAATGTTTTTTTCTTTCCGTCTTTTATGCCCGTCATAATGTTACCGATGCAAGTCTTGCCCTTATAACTTTTGTTAAAATCCTTGCCCTTGGGCAAAAGTTGCTTCAAAAATTTGACTGGCACGACTAAAGCGCCGTCATACTTGACCGGATCAATTCTGATCAGCCCTACATTATATAATACCCGCAGATACCAAAGATAGGTCTCGGAAAAAGTCATCCAGAATCTGATGCGTTTCAAATGCGGCATGCGCCTAACAATGCTCTCCATTTCTTCGTGATACATCAAATAAGGAGAGAAAACTCCCGCTTCGGGAAAATCGAAATCGAAGTTAACGGCCTCCTCGTCAATCAGCCGGCCTTTTTCTTTCCATTGGCCGTCTTTCCAAAACTTAACCGGCAGAATCAGCTCTCTTAAATTAATTTCCGGATCAAAGTTCGGGGCAAATTTTATTTTTTTGTCTTTTGAGCCGCCGTTGCAATCCAAAATGTCAATTTCATGAACCTCGTCAAAAAGATAATCGCGGCCATAGGCAGAAAAAACATTTGTTACGCCCGGATCAAAACCGGCGCCGAGAAGAGCCAAGAGGCCTTTTTCCTTAAAATCTTTATCTTTAGCCCATTGC
The DNA here is from genome assembly GCA_028717445.1 of Candidatus Portnoyibacteriota bacterium. GTDB lineage: Bacteria > Patescibacteriota > Minisyncoccia > Portnoybacterales > GWB1-42-6 > JAQUNU01. Next base: position 12,173 of record JAQUNU010000019.1, read on the forward strand.
CGCTTGTGGCTGAATCCATATTTTTTCGGATCTTCGTAACAAGCCGTATCAATGTAATTAACCCCGTATTTCAGACAGGCATCCATCACGACCAAATTATCATAAGGATGCCCCCAATGAACAAGGAGATCTGGTTTGATTTTTTTAAAAAGCGCCAAAAGCGCCTTGCCGTTGCCGGCATCGCCAGAAATCAAATTAAGACGGACTTTTCCCTTCGTCTTTTTTGCGATAGAATCTTTGACTATCCCGCTTTTTTGAAGAGTCCGGCTCAAAACATAAATTTCTTCAAAAATATCGGGCTGCTGCGCCATTTTATGCAAACCAACCCCTCCGACATTGCCAGTGCCGATGACAAAAATTTTAGGCATATTTCTTAAAAATCTTGCGCTTTTTTTCCGCCGCTTTTTTAACGCCAAAAAAGCGGCAAAAAGTTTATTTTATTTAACTTCCACCCCCGTTTTATACCAATCACGCTCCCGCGTATTGATAACGTAGACCATATCCCATTTATGGCCCGTCTGCGTGAATTTTTGCGGAGTCATATTCAGCCAGTGTTTCGTGCCGTCGGCGTTGATTTCATAAACTTTATAATCCCCGTCGGCGCGAACCATCCACGAATTTTTCAACGCATCCTTTTCCTGCGGCGTGACTTCAATAATGCTGGCCCATTTAAAGTGGCCGTAGAAACCAAAAATTTCCGGAGTCTGGATCCAGCGCTTGTATCCGTCATTCACAATATAGACTTTATAATCGCCCGCGGCGCGGATGAGCGAACCGTTCGGAAAGGAAGACGCCAAAGAAGGTTCGGGTTCAATAACCGGATTTATGATCTCGTCAGTCAGGGTCGCCACAAAAGAAAACTGATTAAAAGATTCAATGGAATTGAAACCTGTGCTCTTTTTTTGGCTCACCGGAATTAAAATAACCGAATCCACATTTTCCAGATTTTCGACAAATCCTATGCCCTGGCCGCCCGAAATAGATATGGATTTTATCTCATTTGTGCCGTCTTTTTTTTCGATGATGCAAACCGCCTTAAAAAACGTATCTTCACCGCCCTTAAAATCTAATTTCAGGTTCGAATT
>JAQUNU010000020.1 GCA_028717445.1 Candidatus Portnoyibacteriota bacterium
AAACACCTTATAGGCCGTAGTCACTCCGGTTGCAATGCAATTCGTGGTGGTAGCCAGGCCGTGCGTCAAGCTTGTTCCGAAATTCACAGCGCAAGTTCCCCACAACAAGCCGGAAACAGTCGTGCCGCCGCCAAAATTAGCCAAAGTCGTTGATGAATTAGTCACAGTGGCCAAACCATAAAAGGTTGAGGCGCCGGTCGCGACCAAAGTGCTTGAAGCGTTAAGCGGGCCGAGAAATTTGCTGACGGTTGCCGCGCTGGCGAAATTGATGAAATTAGCAGTCGTGGTGCCGATATTCAATGTGCCAGCGGTTAATGTATCCAAGCCATAGCTGGGCACTACTTTTAAATCATTATAAAAATTACTCACGCCCGTCACCAAAACAGTGCTTGAGGCATAAACCTTTCCCGAAACTGTCAAAGTGCCTTCTGTGGTCATATTCGTCCCAATAGTCGTCGTGCCCGAAACAATCGCGACAGTCGCAAAAGTCGCAAAAATTGTCACTACAGCGATTTGAAAAAACCGCGCTGATTTAAAATATTTACTCATTTTTTATTTTAAAGATTTTTCAGACATTTTTTTAAATTAAAAAAATGTCTGTGATTAAAAATAATCTTTATAAATTAATAATACAATTTTTGTCAATATATGAAAATAGCCCCCTTATCCACAGGGGGCTATTTAAAAATTAAAAATGGCATTTTCAAGAATTCTTATAAGGAATTCGTCATTTAATAAGCTCTTGGATTATCCTGGCCGGAACAACGGCCATCTGGCCGCCTGAATCCTGTAATAGGCCAAGGCCGACGATTTCGCCTTTAATATTAAAAATGGGGGCGCCGGTTGTTTTCTGGGTCTGAAAAAAAATAACTGGCTGCGGCTTGGATGATTCGACGAATCCCATATTGACAAAAATATCGGCTGATTTGGCGTCCATTAAAAACACCCGCTCGCCTAATTTGAGCTCGTTTTCAAAAAAAGGCAAAACCGGCAAATTTTTTTCTTCCACTTTCAGCAAGACCAATCCATTTTTTTCATCACGCCTGGCCAACGTTGCTTGAAGCTGCTTGCCGCCGAACAGAACCATCGTCCTTTGAGCGTTTTCGGGCACAAACAGATCAGAAACCGCCAGCAACCCGTCGCTAGAGATAAAAATCCCCGTTCCCTGCGCCAGCGTTTCGGGCGTTTCCAAAATTCCCCCTGTTGTTTTTTGAGTCCGCTGAGAAATTACGCCGGCAACTGCTCCTTTCGCGCGACCAATCGCGTCTTCGATCCCCTGATCTTCCGTCAAAATCACTTTTTCATTACGATTAATGACCGTCACTCCTTCACGCCCATTCTTCATCCAGCTGATATTTTCAAAAAAAGGCAAACCAGCCAGCCAAGGCAAAATAATTTGGCAAGCTAAAACGCCGCCCAAAGACCCCAGCAGGACGGCGCCGAAAAATTTTAAAATGCCTGAATTCTTATTCATGGGTTCTATGCTCTTGCGGCCCTAATTTCCTGCGCTTCCCTGATTATAATTTCGCCTTCTTTCTCATCAATAGTCACGGAGTCGCCTTCGCTTATTCTTCCCTCAATGATCAATTTGGCGACACGATCCAGAATTACCTGCTGAATCACGCGTTTAAGCGGCCGGGCGCCGTAATTAGGATCAAAACCTTTGGCGGCTAAAACTTTCTTGGCCCCTTTAGTCACTTTAATTTTAATCTTTTTGGCCGCCAGCCGCTTCTGAACGTGCTCTAATTGCAGCTCAACGATCCTGGCCAAATCCTCCCGACTCAAAGAATTAAACACAATAATCTCGTCTATCCGGTTTAGAAATTCCGGCTTAAAGCTCTGGCGCAAATTTTCCAAAACCCGGTCTTTCATTCTTTGCTGTTCGGCTTGCCGGCCGCTTTCAGCAAAGCCCAAAGCGTATTCCTTAATGATCTCATTGCCGACATTCGAGGTCATAATAACAATCGCGTTCTTAAAATTAACGTGCCGACCTTTGGCATCGGTCAAAACTCCGTCATCCAAGATCTGAAGCAAAATATTAAAAACTTCCGGATGCGCTTTTTCGATCTCATCAAACAGAACCACGCTGTAAGGCCGCCGGCGGATAGCTTCAGTCAATTGTCCGCCTTCTTCAAAACCGACATAGCCGGGCGGCGAGCCAATCATCCGGGCGACGGTGTGTTTTTCCATATATTCTGACATATCCAGACGAATAAGCGCGTTTTCATCATTAAACATAAAGGCGGCCAAAGCTTTGGCTAATTCGGTTTTTCCGACGCCCGTCGGCCCTAAAAAAACAAATGAACCGATTGGTTTTTTCTCTTCGGAAATGCCGGCGCGGGCCCGACGCACAGCATTGGCCACGGCGACGATCGCTTCATCCTGACCAACCAGCCTTTTGTGCAGTTCCTCTTCCATGCGCGCCAGCTTCTCTGATTCGCCTTCGAGCATTTTTTGAACCGGAATTCCTGTCCAGCGCGAAACTACTTTAGCTATATCTTCCTCGCCGATTTCTTCTTTTAATAAAGGATTTTCTTTCTGAATTTCAACTAATTTTTTTTGCATGGATTTGACCGATTTTTCCAAAGCCGGAATCTGGCCATACCTTATCTCGGCCACCTTTTGCAATTCCCCTCGCCGCTCGGCAATATCCGCTTCTTGTTTTAGAGAGTCCATCTTTTTTTTAGACTCCCTTATCTTGGCAATAATCTCGTGCTCCGTCCGCCACCGCATTTCCAGGCCCGCGCTTTTTTCGCGCAAATCGCTTAAATTTTTAGTCACTTTTCTAAGTTGCGCCTGAGCATCCTTCGCTTTCTCTTTTTTTAACGCCTGGGCCTCGATCTCAAGTTTGGTTATCCGCCGCTTCTGCTGGTCGAGGTCAAGGGGCATGCTGTCAATTTCCATGCGGAGAGCCGAAGCAGCTTCATCAATCAAATCAACAGCCTTATCAGGCAAAAATCTGTCGGAAATATAGCGGGCCGAAAGAGCCGCCGAGGCCATGATCGCCGCGTCCGTGATGCGCACGCCGTGGTGCACTTCATATCTCTCTTTGATGCCGCGCAAAATCGCCACGGTATCTTCGATTGAAGGCTCGGAAACAAAAACTGGCTGAAAACGCCTGGCCAGCGCCGGGTCTTTTTCAATATATTTTTGATATTCTTTCAAAGTTGTAGCGCCAATGGCGTGGAGCTCGCCGCGCGCCAAAGCCGGCTTGAGCAAATTTGAAGCGTCAATCGCCCCTTCGGCCGCGCCCGCGCCGACAAGAGTATGTAGCTCATCAATAAATAGAACATATCTTCCAGAAGCTCTCTCAATTTCTTTCAAAACAGCCTTAATCCTGTCTTCGAATTCGCCACGGAATTTTGTTCCGGCGACTAACGAACCGAGATCCAAACCAATAAGTTCTTTGTCTTTTAAACTCTCGGGCACGTCGCCAGCCACGATCCTTTGGGCCAATCCTTCGACAATGGCCGTTTTGCCCACGCCCGCTTCGCCAATCAAAACCGGATTATTTTTCGTCCGGCGAGAAAGCACCTGCATAACGCGCCTGATTTCTTCGTCCCGGCCGATGACCGGATCAAGTTTTTCTTTACGGGCCAGCTCCGTCAAATTTCGGGCGTATTTTTCCAGAACCTGATATTTGCTTTCCGGCTCGGCATCGGTCACATGTTGGCCGCCCCTGACTTCCTCGATCACATCAAAAATCCTCTGCTTCTCGGCACCGAAAGCAATTAGAACATCCTTGGCCTTGGAAGGAATCTCAAAAATCGCAAGCAATAGATGCTCGCCGCTGATGTATTCATCTTTCAGGACGCGCGCCTCTTTACTGCTCTGATTGATAAGACGGCCCAGCTCCGGGCTCAAAAAGACTTGCCCGAAAGGCACTTCCCCCACGATGCGAGGCAAACGCGAAATTTCTTTTTCAATCTCTCCCTCCAATAAAGGCAAATTGACCCCAATCCGCTGAAGGATCGAAGCCACAATGCTTTCGCCCTGCCAGATCAACGCCAAAAGCAAATGCATGATATCTATCTGTTGCTGGCCTTTTTCGGAAGCCAAATTATGGGCGTCTCTTAATGCTTCCTGGGCTTTAATTGTGAATTTGTCAATCTGCATGTTACCCTACGAAATTACTAATATTACAAATTTTACCAATTTGTAGAATTTGTAATATTAGTAATGATCCGTAATTTAGCAAGTTCTAGTTATTTTTCCCCCAACGTCACTCTTATCTCCTGCTCTTTGCCGTCTCTTAAAATTTTCATATTCAAAGTGTCGCCGACTTTGTATTTCTGAATTATTTTGTTCAAAGGATTATCGTTGTCGATTTTTTGTCCCTCGGCCTCCAGAATGATGTCGCTTTCCTTGAGCCCCGCCTTGTCAGCACCGCTGCCCGGCACCACGGCCAGATCCGTTGGATTTTCGCCTCGAGTAATAAAAGCGCCGTAGTCAACAGACAAACCATTCTTATCCTTGATCAGGGGCGTAATCAGGATATACCTTATGCCCAAGAACGGCGTGGAAATTTTTCCAAGCGCTTCTACCTGTTCAATGTCTTTTTTGGCCAGATTAATAGGCAAAGCAAAAGCGATATTCTCGGCGCTCTGCGCTATCGCCACGTTAATGCCGATCACTTCGCCAGCCAGATTCAGCAGCGGTCCGCCGGAATTTCCTGGATTAATGGCCGCGTCGGTTTGAATCACGTTCTCAAGCTCTTCGGCCTGCGACCCAAAACCCGAAGAAGCAGAAATCGAGCGACGCAGACCAGAAACCACTCCCACGCTGACTGTATTTCTGAACTCGCCCAAAGCGTTTCCAATAGTCACGACGCTCTGGCCAATGTGTAAATTTTCCGAATCCCCGAGCTTGACTGTGGGTAAATTATTGTGCTCCACTTTTAAAATTGCGATATCCTGGTTGGGATCGAGCGCCAAGACTTTGGCGGAATATTTTTTGCCGTCGTTGGTCAAAACCGTGTATTCCGCTCCGTCTATGCTAACGACATGCTTATTGGTCAGGATAAGGCCGTCCGAAGAAATAATAAAACCGGTGCCGCCGCCGACCTCCTGCTTCTGAGTCTCTCCTTTTTGTTCATTTTTTGGCGTTTGTTGACGAAAAGGCGAAAAGAAATTAAATGGATCATTGAAAAAATCAAAAATATCGCCGCGGCTGTTTTCAATATAAGGCAAATCTTTGGTGGCAATGATTGAAACCACGGCCGGAGAAACATTCTTAACCACGTCTATTACCGCTTCATTTTGACTGGTCACAGTCAATTGTTCGCCTTGCGGTTGCGCCGACTTGCCAGTTAATATATCTTTTATATCAACTTTTCCAACCAAACTCAAAGTCAGCATGCCGCCGAAAAATCCAGCCGCAATACAAATAAGCACCGTGATAGCGGCCATTCTGAAGATATATTCCTTGTCTTTTTGATCAAGCATATTTTTAGTTTGTCAGTTCGTCAGTCTTTAGTTCATCGGTTCAAAACCGAAAGACGCGAAGCGCCGAAACTGATAAACTGACTAGCTATTCTTTTTGCGATAGTCCTCAATCGCCTTTTTCAGCGCCTCGGCCGCCATGTTTGAACAATGCATTTTAATGGGCGGCAAACCGCCCAGTTCTTTGGCCACGGTTTCCTGGTCGATCTTTAAGGCCTCATCAAGAGTTTTTCCTTTGGCCATTTCCGTGATAATGGAAGAAGTGGCGATGGCCGCGGCGCAACCGAAAGACTCAAATTTTACGTCTTCGATGACGCCATTCTTGCCGACTTTGATATAAAGATTCATCTGGTCGCCGCAAAGAATGTTGCCGACGCTGCCGACGCCATTCGCATTTTCCAGCTTCCCCATGTTCTTGGGGTTTAAAAATTGTTCAATAACTTTTTTACTGTACATTTAATTTAAAAAGATTAAATAAACTTATAATGAATTTTAGCACCCAAAATCAGCCGGCAGATCTTTTTTCGCGGAACCGCCCATTCCGCTGATCTGGCGCAAATGAGCCAGGGTTTTTTCAAGAATTTTCACAAAATCATCAATGTCGTTTTCAGTCGTCTGCCTGCCCAGCGTCACACGGATGCTTGTATGGCTGTCTTCGGGCCCAAGACCGATGGCCGTCAAAACGTGCGAAGGCGCCAGATTCTCCGAAGCGCAGGCCGAACCGGTTGAAATCGCAATTCCCTCAGCATCAAGCGCCATCATAACAGCTTCGCCTTCGGCGCCCCGAAAACTGAAATTAGCGTTATTGGGCAGCCTTTTTTCCCTGGAACCGTTCAAGCGCGAGTTCGGAATTATTTTTAATACCGCGTCTATCATCTTATCTCTTAAATTCTGAATATTTTTTACTTTTGATTTTTCACTTATCACCCTCTGAATAGCCGCGCCCATTCCCACAATTCCCGCTGTATTATACGTTCCAGCCCGCAAATTGGATTCGTGCGCGCCGCCGTCCTGGATTTTTTTAACCGGCGTGCCTTTTTTGATAAACAAAGCCCCCACGCCCTTGGGTCCATAAAATTTATGGGCTGAAAAAGACAAAAGATCCGCCCCCAAAATATTGACATCGCAATCCAAATAATTGGCCGCCTGGACTGCGTCGGTATGAAAATATATTTTTTTGTCAGCTGAACGCTTGGAATTAATTTCTTTCAACAGCTTCCCCAATTCTTTAATGGGCTGGATCGTGCCGATTTCATTATTGGCGTACATTACGGAAACCAGGATCGTGTTCTCTCTGATCGCTTTTTTCAGCTCTTCCGGTTCAATTATCCCCTCGTTATTCACGGGCAGGTAGGTCACCTCAGCTAGTCCGCTCTTTTCCAAATTTTCGCAGGAATCTAAAACGCAATGATGTTCGATCTTGGTCGTGATAATGTGCGGCAAAAAAGATTTACCCTGAGCTTGTCGAAGGCCTTTACTTATTACGCCTTTAATGGCTAAATTATTACTTTCCGTCGCACCGCTGGTAAAGATAATCTCTTCAGCTTTGCATCCCAAAAATTCAGCCGCCTGGCTTCTGGCTTTTTCAACCGCCTCCCTGGCTTCGCGGCCCAAAGCATGCGCCGAAGAAGCATTGCCGAATTTATCGCAAAAATAGGGCTTCATAATTCCAAAAACCTCCTCATCCACCCGAGTTGTAGCCGCGTTATCCAAATAAATTTGCTTTTTATTTCCCGCCATATAGTAATAGAATTTTAGCAAAAAACAAAGCTCCAGTCAATCCGTTTTTCATGCTTAATTTAAGGCTAAAATATTAAGAATTCAAGAATAAAATGACCGGTCTTGACCGGTCATGATAACCTCACACCCTGACGTAATAAACTTAATCTAATCTATTTCCAAAGAATTATTTTTGCAAATCTTGGCATACTCCCAGGCGCTCGGCCTGATGCTTCGCCCAAGAGTTTTATAATCAACTTCGATCAGGCCAAACCTCGGCCAATAACCCCGCATGTCGACGAACTCAAAATTATCAAGCAAAGACCAATGAAAGTAACCACGGACATCAATCCCTTCCGAAATAGCCTTGTGGAGCCATCTTAAGTGTTCCCTGATAAATTTTCCCCGGCTTTCGTCCCGCGCGTCCGCTAATCCATTTTCGGTTATATAAATGGGTTTTCCGAATTTGGCCAACTGCTTCAAGACATGGTAGATCCCCTCGGGAAAAACTCCCCAGCCCAAATCATTCAACCATTGCATGGTCGTCTTTTTCTCCACCAGACCCATAATTCTTCCACCTAATTTAACATTCACTGATTCGGGCTGATAATACTGGATGCCGAAAAAATCGCTATAATCCTTAAAGACTTTTAAAAATCGGGCATCGGCAAAATGATCCATGATCTTTTTGGCCAAAAAATTCCAAGGCAGATTTTTATGAGCTTTCCGATAAAAGATAAAATGAGAACAGCCTATTTGGAAACCGAATTTTTCGTTTTTATTTAGAAGAAAAATTTTTTTATGGGCCTCCATCAAATTCGCAAAAACCAGGTTTGCCCGTTTCTTGCTTCTGACGCCGGGCGGCTGAGTGCCATAAATATATCCGTAAGAGATCGCCGTTCCCGGCTCATTGAAGGGAATCCAAAATTTGACCGACTGGCCGTATTCTTCAAAAACTCTTCTGGCAAATCTCAAAAAATATTCAATTGTTTTCGGATTTTCCCATCCCCCGATTTTTTGGATCCAGACAGGATTGGTCCAATGCCAAAGCGTGACAAACGGTTCCAGTCCGCGGGACTTCAGAGCCTGGAGCACCTTGCGATAATGCTCAATCGCCTCTTCATTAAATTTGCCCTCTTCGGGCTCAATGCGGCTCCACTCCAGCGAAAAACGATGGGCGTTATGACCCAGCTCATTGGCGATCTCAAAATCTTTCTCATAAAGATTATAATGGTCGCAAGCCCGGCCGGAAATATAATTTTCCGGCTGCAAGGGATTGGGGTAGCGATCCAGAATATACTGGGGCCATTTTTTTAAAGCAGCGGCCTTGGCCAAACCTTCAGAATTTTCCTTTTCCCATTGCGTCCAGTCATTAAAATTGCCACCCTCAACCTGATGGGAAGAAGTTGCCGCGCCCCAAAAAAAACCGTGAGGGAATTTTAATTCCATATGGCTTTATTATAACAAAACTTAAGCATCAAATCACCCCCCAGGCCCTTAATCTTTGGTATCATCAGCCGCATAACCGTTAACATCATTACAAATTATAATCGACTGAAAAATATTTTTAATGAAATAGAAAAAGCCTGTTTTTAGGCAGGCCTCGAAGAATTTGACTGAATATCGCGTTAACCGAATTTTTTCTTCACGCAAATGTGGATAAAAACGGCCGCCACCCAAAAGGCAGCGGCCTGAAAAATCCGACATTGACGGAAGTCATCTAGGTTTAGTCGGCGCTCTCGGAACCCGATAGCTCAAAAAGCAAAACAAAGACAAAACAATATTTCTTAATTTTGGTCATTCTTCTCTTTTAACAAGCGTATAAAGACCGTCTTTATGAAATAAAGAGTAGTCTTTTCCGCTTTGGGTTTCAAATTGCGCCTCGCCATGGCTCTTGGCGTAATCAAAATAGACTTTCGCTTCCTCGGAATTCAATTTACTCGCCAAATAATCATAGCCATGCCGGTCGTTTTCTTCAAATTCTAAAACATAATTATGAAAAGTTGTTCTAGGCATAAAATTAAAATTAAAAAATAAGCCGAAATTATTTTCTTTCCTTGCGCATTTTAATGGTTTCGTAAGAACCCGACCAAAAAGCGCCAAGCATGAAAGCAAGCCCGATTTCCTCCAGGGGAACGCCAGCTAAAAAAATACCCCACGTGCTTTCGAGATTGTAAAAATTTGAGATCATCTCGGGAAATAATTTGATTACGATGAAAAAAGTAAAAAAATAAAGCAACGCAAAAATAAAAGAACTACTGATGGCCTGAACTGCCAAATCGCGGCGCAAATAGATCGTCAAGGCCGCGCCGAACGCGACGGCAGCCATCAAGGCGTAAACCGCCCTGTCTGGATGACCGATCATCAAAATCAAAAAGCAGGACAAAGCGACCAAAACAGGCAACATTCTAAAGTTGCCTTTCTTTAATTTTCCGGTTTTCTTGCCGAATAAAAAATCATAGATAACCGAGGCAATGCCAGCCATAAAAAAGAAAAAAACAAAACTCTCAATCCCAATGCCGTATTTTTTTATGAGGTCAAATAATGATTCTGGATTCCAATAATAAGGCACCAGGAAATAATCGACAAAGCCAAACGGCAATCCGGCTAAACTTGCCCAGATCATTTCGGTCCTAAGATCCTTTCTTTTCATATAGATAAAAATCCAGGGTAAAGAAAGAATCAAACAGGCAAAAGCATAAACAAATTTAAGAGGCATCGGTTTTATTTAGATTTAGATTTATTTTTGATCAAAAATGGATTTTCCATGCCAAAAACTATCCTGGGTGTCTGTAAACACAATCTCCGGCAGATTATATTTTCGGCCATAAATCATATCCGCCGAACAAAATAAAGCATCTTTATAATCAAAGCCGAGCTTCTTGGCCGCATCTTTAACCCCTTGCTCCGACTTACCCTCAATTTCAATGAATGTCGCCTCATATTCTATTTTCATATTCAAACAATCAAACGACATTTAATACTCTCAATGATTTTAGAACGTTTTGCGCCTAAGGGATAAGTATTCCCGTGCAGCGCCAATTTATCTCGGCGCTTCTGGTTTCTTCGCTGACTACGCAGGCGGGAGAGCAGCCCTCTCTTTTGATATCCATATCAAACCACCAGGTCAGTGTATTCTGATTATAGAACCAGCTTCCGGCGATCTTTCCCTCTTTTGCGCAATCGCTTTTTTGGGCGATAATCTTGGCAGCGTCAAAACTGATCGCGCTTGGCGCAAAAAATTTATCCCAAAGAGGTAAAAGCGATTCGGTTTCGGAAAATTCCTCGGCCGAACGCTTAAATTCTCCGTGGTTTCCAAACCAAAGCGCTCCATCTTCATCAATGTAAATTTTATTTTGAGTCTCCTGCCCGCCAACCGTAACCGTTATCGTGTCGCCGTCTAATTTCCAAACGCCATTTTCAAAAGACCGACAATGCAACCAAGATTCAAAAATTAATTTTCCTTTTTCATTAATTGAAAAATTGATTTCGTAGGCGTCTTGCGGACAAACCGAACTCTCCGGATGATCCTGTCGCCAGGAGCCGAGCATGCTTCGGCCAAGCTCGTAGAAGCTTTTTTCCGAAAAAGACGACCGATATTCATCGGGATTTAAATTCGCCGCCGATCCGTTTTCGGTCAAGGACGCGCTTTCCTCTTTGGGCTTTTCGTCTTTTTTAAAAAATCCGAATTTAAAACCGGCCGCGCCCAAAAGAATCAAAAAAACAATTGCAGACAGAAAAATCTTTTTCTTTTTTGGCATATAAATTCCTTTTGCTTTTATTACCTGCTGCTATTCTACAGTTTTTCTTTAGGTTATTCAAACATTTTTCAACCATGAAAAGAAGCTCGACGAGACGCCGAATCGCCGAGATTAGACTGAATTAAATTTTTTATCTTCTCAAATTTTTCCTGGCTACTTGGATCAAAAGGGACGATTTTAATTTCGCCCGGTTTATTTGAAAGATGATTAATCCATTTTTCTTGATCTTTAGTCAATATTTTTACTTAATTTCTTCTCTTAGTTTCATCCAAATTTTTCCCAACTCATTCTTTCCGTTCTTTTTAGGCCCCCAGCCCCAAAAGCTGTCTTTGGGAGAATCTTCAATGATCTTTCTTTTTCCGGTCTGTAATAATTTATGCATCACATAAGGATTTTGCTGCAACTTATGCCTAACGATTTCTTCCATATTTTTCAAATCGCGCTCCCGGTATTTGTTAAAATCATCGCCCAATTCTTTTTGGGCGATCTTCAGGGCCGCGTCGGCGGACATGGCTCTGGATATCTTCTCGACGATCCTCTGATTTTTACCGAAAAACCTCGAAGCCTGATAAGCGTGTTCCGAAGTCGGCCAAAGCCAACCCTTCCAGCGAACCGCGAAACTTGAAAAATTCGAAAGGCAATAAAATTCCCTCTCATAGAACCCAACTATCTTGCCGGAGGTTTCCAGCCGAGAATCGCGGTTTTGGTATTTTATTTTAGACATAGAACTAATCTAGTTGCTTTGATTAATTAAATCTATTTTCTTTTCTCTTCGTCATCCTTCAATTTCAGCTTCGCGCTTTCTCGCTTCAATTAAACTTTTAAAATTTTCTGAATGTCTTAAAATAACAGATCGACGGATTTTTGTATAATGAGCGCCGCGCTTTGAGTCGTTGTGCTGTTTTATTCTCTTTTTTGGGTTGTTAGAGCAGCCGACATAGAATGAACTGTCGGCGCATTCAAGAATGTAAGTGTAGTGCACAGAAAAACCGAAGTCACTTCGTTCTGATGAGCAGTAGCGACGAAGAGCTGCGGAGCTTGGAATTCTTTAGAACTTTAATGATGGGCCAAATATTCTTTAATTAATTTTGCATCCTTACGATCTTTTTCTCTATCCCAAGAGCCTGATTTCACCTCCAAAAGATTTTGCAAGCTCACAAAAATAATACCATCTATCTCTTCAATGCGCTCAGGATTGTCTAAGAAAAAATTGATATCCCCTCCTCCGTAAATATATTTGTACAGTACGACTCTATCGCGATTATCCAGCATCTCTACGTTCATTCCTCCACCAAGCTCTCCCCATTCCACCTTATACTCCCAAGCAGGATTGCTCTTTAATTTTTCAAATAGTTCAGCAGTAATAATGATATCAATATCTTCTGCCTTACGAATATCTTTGACTTCAAGAGCAGCGCCACCCATAACAACAAATTGCTCTCTTGGCAAATTCAATGATTTAATTTTTTCCATAATTTCCATAATACATTGCTGCGGGACCTGGATTCGAACCAGGATTAACAGATTCAGAGTCTGTCGTCCTACCATTAGACGATCCCGCAAAAACTAGACCTTAAGATACCTTCTGATGGCAATCAGGCTCGAAAGCGAACCCAAGGCCACGCTCACTGCCGTTAGGAGAAACATGATGGATATGATATTGACTTCGAAGAAATAAAGCAAGTCTACTTCGGGCAAGAATGAAGTTATCTTTGGCGAGACAAAATAGAGCGCCGGATAGATAACTAATAAAGTGACAAAAGCGGCCAAAATGCCATAAATAATTCCTTCAACCACGAACGGCCCGCGAATGAACCAATTTCCGGCGCCAACCAGCCGCATAACCGAGATTTCGTCCTTCC
>JAQUNU010000021.1 GCA_028717445.1 Candidatus Portnoyibacteriota bacterium
GGGGAAGAAACCAGAATTACCCCTATTCTTCCCTTGTTTAAAAGACGAAGATAAAAATAACCCCGCCGCTGCGGGGTTATTTTTTTTGTTGATTTCGAAACCAACTAAAACTAATCTTCCATTTCTTCCTTGATGCTGGCGATTGTTTTGGCAGCCTGTTCCTTGCCGCCCAAACCAAAGGCCAATCCGCCGGCGATCGCCAGCATGGCGATAAAACCGGTCACGATTGTTTGCAGAAGCGCGGGCGCGATGCCCAGTTGCATCAAAGCGGCAAAAAGACCGAAAATATAGACCGCCCACTTGACGATTATGCCGACAAAAGCGGCTGTCTTTATTTTGCTCGCCGAGATACTGACCACGATAAGCCGCTGCAAAATCCCAGCCACCCAAACCGCCGCCACAAGAATAATTGCCGCCACGACGATATTAGGAATATAAAGGACGACGCTCCGCAGGAATTGAGAGATCTCGGCCAAACCGAGAATATCGGTTGCCGCCAGTAAAAAGACGAAAATCAAAAACCATTTGACGAGAATGCCCAGCCAACTGGCGATATTCAATTTTAATCCCGCCTCTTCAAGAGCGTGTCCGACCCCCATTTTCTCCAGGAAATGATCAATCTTGATCGCTTTAAGAATCTGGTAAACCAGCTTTTCCAAACCGACGGCGATTGCCCAACCAATAAAAAACACAATTAAAGCTCCCAACAGATCGGGCAAAAATCCGATAAAACCGCTCCAAATCGTTTGGAAAGAGCTAATGGTGACATCAGCCCAGTTTTGTAAACCCATAATTTGTTTTATCTTTAATTAATATTTTTGCTTCGACCTTTTCTCAAGGCCGCTGCCAAAAGGCTCTTTCCTAACAGCCATTTGGCAGCGGCCTTTTCTTCACGAGAACAACCGCTCCCTCCCTGGGGCGGTTTTATTTTTCTTACACCAAATCCAAGCTTGATATGGTCATTACTTATATTATCATAATAAATCTTCAAATCGTCCAGAGCTAATTGTGGATAACCGCTTTTTAACACTGGGCAGGCGCTATGAACTTTCAATTAAAAGAAAGAGGCCGCCCCGCGTTGCGAGACGGCCTGAATTTGTTGCTGCTATCAGCTGACGTAAATTGCTTCGGGAAATATCGTAGTCGGAAAAACCAAGGTTTTAGGATATCTTGTTTTTTCGTCGCACTCGAAAAAGAACGTGAAATAATCGTCTGCCTGCGCCTTCTCCCAACCAAGCGCATCCGCAAAATCCCGCCGCGCCTGATCAATGGCTCCGAAAAAAGCCCTCCTGATTTCCGCCATTGAATCAGCCGAAAACATATACCGGATTTCATAAGAATGGATTGCCGGGATGCGACGCCGAAAAACATAAGTATTCTCGTGCGAAAAGATCCAGCAAACCGGCGGGTTAAACCTGACGCGCGGATTAACATTGGCCTCTTCAAGGCATTTTAATATCCGAACTCTATTAGCAACCTCAGCCAAATGGTCCAGATGAATCCTTTTAATTACGAAAGGCCCGAAGGCTTTGAGCCGCGTGGGATCATCGCCGGCGTCAGCTAAATCCCCGAGATTAGGCCGGGTGTTTTCCCGCAGCGGCTCTCGAAAAATCAAGCGAGGATAATTAGGCAGATTCTCAATGAAATCAGCGGGATTTTCCCAAAATTGGTCGGGAAGTCCGTCTAAAATAGAGCAATCCCCCTGCACAATAACCTGTCTCCGGCTTGAATTAAGGTAAAAACGCGGTCGCATTTGCCTGGCAAACCCATCAAGCTCAAGCATGGCTGAGGCGCCGTCTGTAAAACCGACCAATTTAGAGATTCTTCGCCTAAATCGCAGAAACTGAAGAACAAAACGAGTGAATAAGAACTCCATCAACTCGTCTCTCCGCCCGGTGGCGATCTGCTCTTCAAAAAAGATAAGCAGGGATTCATACACGCGGCGGAATTCCTCCAGCGTCCGTCTGACGTTTGCCTCATTGTCCCGAATGCCAATTGCCTCGCGTTTTCTCTTGATTTTCTCGATGACCCTCCGAAATCTTTTCTTCTTCACTTTTCCTTTCAGGGAAGACGGAATAAAAAACATATAGTCATCTTCCTCATTGAAATAGCGCAGAATATCCCGGGCCGGTTCCCAACCAAATTCCTTGTAAAAATTATCCTTTCGGATATTCACCAGAATGCCAATCGCTTTTTTTTCTTCCAACAACTCCAGAAACAATTTCACCGCTTTGCCGCCAAGGCCATTCTCCCGGAAAAACTCGTCGACTTCCAGATAAACCAGGTAATAGAACCTGGTTTTCCCGTCAAAACAAAGAAAATGGAAAAAACCCAGAGACTTGCCCTCGCAGTGTATCTCAAAAGTCCTGAATTTTTCCGGTGACATCCCCTGGTCGCTCAAACGGCCGCCAGTGGCCGTTTTCTTGATTTGCTCGGACAGCTCTCCGAACAGCATCTTCTCCAGACCGCCGCTTTCGCGGCTGAAGAATGAAGCCAAAGTCAGTCGCGCCCTTTCTTCCAAAGTCATACATTCCCCTCCCTTTTTTAGAATGTTAAAGAACCTAATCTAAGCAAAACAACAAAAAAACCGCTCTCGCGAGAGACCGGTTCTATTTGCGTTTCTTCATTCTTTTACTTTACCTATCCGTGCAATCTGACGCAAAACCGCTCTCGCGATGCGAGGTAAAATAAAAGTAAAAATAAAGATTAGCGGTTTGCTGTCTGTGCATATTTTTCACTTGCCTTTTGAATTTAGCATGTCGCCGATAAAAAAGCAAGCCGGAAGCAATCCACAGCTTCCGGCCGTATACTTTTGAATTCATGGTTTAAGAGTAGCGGTGGCAACAAAAAAATCGGCATTTCTGCCGTCTTTTATCAAAGATTTCCTTATGGCTTCTTGGATTAAAAAATTTTCTTTTCCCCGAATGCGAAACTGTCAATTCGTTTTCGAACCCAAAATACCATGCGTTTTGAACGCCGAGCGAAGCGAGGCGAGGCAACTGTCTCCAGCTTGTAATTTCCTAAATGGTGCACCGTGAGGGAGTCGAACCCCCGACCGTCTCCTTAAAAGGGAGCTGCTCTACCAGCTGAGCTAACGGTGCTTGATGCGTCTCTTCTCAAAATTAAGAAAAGAAAACACACTTATTATATTCTTCCTCTTCTTGTCCTTCCGAAGCTTAAATTCTAATTTGAACAAAGGAGGAAGCTAACAACGGCACGCAAATAAAAAGCAACAAATATATTATAAATGAATTTAAAGAAATAATCAATGGCTTAAAAATGATATTTTAACCATGCACCACTTCTAAGCGATAGCAAAATTCTGGTACAATCTATTTCAAAAACGGCTTAAAAAAATTCTTAATTTCCTCGTCCTTTGAGCCAAAAGACTTCACCAAGAGAATTTGCAGATGCTCTCCGATATTAAAAAAGTCGGCTAATTCATTCATCTTGCTCTCACATTCGAACGGAAAAACAAAAACGCTCTTTTGCAATGGAAAAAAATCCAAAAATCTTAATCTTCGCCTAAATGCCTCTCGGAAAGATTTTTTTTCTTCAGGAATATCAAAAATCACCACTCTCCATAAACCATCCCATTTCTTCCGCTCAACAAACTTTTCCTTAAATTTTAATTCCGTTATTTTTCTCATTCCTTTCTCAGTAAGCCGATAGCGGAGTTGCCCTTTTTGATTGAAAGATTTTATAAAATTCCGCTCCACTAAACGCCGCAAGGAACGATTAAAACTTCTGCGATCCACGCCCTCCAGCATATCCAATTGATCTAATTTTTGAGCTAAACCATCACGCGAAAAAATAATTCCGGCAGCGGAGATTAAGTTTCCAAGCGCAAAAAACATCTTATCTGAAAAATTCATAAAATTCGTCTTGTACCAGTTTTGTGCGATAGCTAAATGTTGGTACAAGATAAAAAATAAACTAAAAAGATAAGTCTCTTTATTATTCTATTATTATTTTTATTTTACTGATCGAAATTTAATCCTCATCCATGACCGAGGCTCTTCGACGTTTAAGCACGAGCATGGCCGCCAAGGGCAAAATAAGCCAGACAAATTGCGCCAGGTCTTCGACAAAAAATTGAATAAGCAAAGGTTGAAGATCAGCCAATGCCTTAGCCGGCAAAAAGGATATCACCACGCTCACGAAAAATCCCAAAAGCGCGACTCCTAAAAGCATTAATTGCCACCAACTTGAACGGCCTCGGCCATGCAAACGGAGAACCGAAGCCAATCCAGAATGCGGGGCTACAAAAAAGATCCCCAGCGTCAAGGCTAATAAAATAAAAATAAGAACATTGGTATCCGGCGCTTCTTTGACGCCAATAAATTTCAATTCGGTCCAGGGAACAGCTCTGACTATGGCCAACGAAATATAAACCGACAGAGTCATCAAGCTAAGACGGTTTCTGCCCAAAGCCAGGCCCACGCCCAGGCCAGCAGCCAAAAAGATCAAAATCAGCAACCAATTGCCGCCAAGATTGATCTGATCTGAAATTGCGCTAAAAAATTCCATTGAAAACGAAAGATCGCAAAGGGTTACAATCCTTCTTCTTTTAATTTATCGAAAAGTTCTTTTTGTCTTCTATTTAAATTTTTTGGTGTTCTTATTTTAATTTTAACCAGCATATCCCCGCTTCCTCTCGCCCTCAGACGGTTCATGCCTTTTCCCTTCAGCTGGATGACGGCTCCGCTCTCAATGCCTTCCGGAATTTTCAATTCAACCGAGCCAGACAGAGTCGGTATTTCAATTTTACCACCGAATACGGCTTGCGTGAAGGATATCTCAAGATCAAAAAAGATTTCATCGCCTTTTCGGACGAACGTTTTATGCGGCTTTAGTCGAATTGTCAGATAAAGATCGCCAGCCGGGCTCCCTTGAGAACCAGCTTCACCCTGGCCTTTTAAGGAAATAACCTGGCCGTCATCAATGCCGGCCGGAATCATGACGCTGATATTTTTATATTCTTTGATCCGGCCGTCGCCGCCGCATTGCGAGCAATTTTTTTCCGGCTTCCTTCCAGTACCATGACATTCCGGACATGTCCTGACCTGCGAAAAAGAAAAAAAGGCCGCGCGTCCGG
The DNA here is from genome assembly GCA_028717445.1 of Candidatus Portnoyibacteriota bacterium. Taxonomy (GTDB): domain Bacteria; phylum Patescibacteriota; class Minisyncoccia; order Portnoybacterales; family GWB1-42-6; genus JAQUNU01. The sequence continues at coordinate 5,099 of JAQUNU010000021.1, forward strand.
TTTCTTCAACCTGACCCGAACCCTTACATCTGGAACATGTCCTGATTTCGCTTCCGGGCTCGGCGCCGCTCCCTTGGCATTTGGGGCAAGCGACGGTTTTATAAATATTGAATTCTTTTGTCGTGCCCGAATATGCTTCTTCCAGAGTTATTTCCGCGTCCACGCCAATATCCTGGCCACGCCGTGATTTTCCGCGGCTCCTCCGACCGCTGCCGAAAATACCTGAAAAAATGTCGCCCAGATTTCCGAAATCTTCCTCTCTCCCTTCAGCCTGTCGGCTTTGATTAAAAAAGTCAAAAGCGTCCGCAAAACTGGAAAAATCCCGGTACCCGTTAAAGCCCGAAAAGCCGCCGCCTTGCCGCGCCTGTTCAAAAGTCTGACCGTATTGGTCGTATTGGCTTCGCTTATGCGGATCGCTTAAAACTTGATAAGCTTCGTTTATTTCCTTGAATTTTTTTTCGTCTCCGCCTTTATCAGGATGATATTCGCGGGCCAGCCTCCGGTATGCCTTCTTGATCTCGTCAGCAGAAGCGTTCTTCGCCACTCCCAAAATTTCATAATAATCTCGAGCCATAATTTTTTATATTACTTTTCTGAAAACAGAAAAATAATATGAAGATTGCTTTGAATCGCCGCCACGCAGCAAATGGTTTATATTTCAATAATTTCTTTCTCCACCGTTTCTTTCGCAATTCCGACCACTCCAAAAGCCTTCATCAAAACAAGGAGCCCCTGGGCCAAGCCGACGGCTATCCAAACGAAAATATAGCTTAGAGCTTTCAGCGCGAAAAAAGCGGCCACCGCGAAACCATAAGGCAAATAATGCTTGTATTTGGTTAGAGAAAAAGAAAATTGCCGGTTCATGCTTTCGTATAATGAATTTTTTATCTCCGGCGTAAAAAATTTAATATCAACCACGTTATCTAATCCGAGAAAAGCCAGAACTGAGGGATCGTTTTTTTTAAATTCCGAATTTATTTTTGATTCCATTTGGGGCCGCAAGATCCCTTCGGCGATACTCATTGAAAAATTAAAAAGAGGACGCGGAATTTTTATATTAATGGCTAAGTCCTGCGCCGGGGGCGAAAAATAAAAGACAATGGCGGTCAAAAGCGAAAAAAGCGTAAAAATAGCGCCGAGCGGAGGCCGAGCCATGCCGATCACGTCAATTTTCAAACGACTTCCCTTATCTTTAATCGCCTGTTTGGCAACCAAATAAACAATCAAAAAAGCAAAAATTAAGCCTCCCAGATAAGCCGGTTTGATCCCAAAAACAGCCAAAAAAGCCAGGCCGCTAAGAATAAAACCCAAGGAAGGCCAAAGGAAAGAATCGGAAACTAAAAATAAAATGCCGAAAACCGCTCCCCAGACTAAAAAAGAAATTCCACTCGCGGTCAAAGTCCGGCCGTAATCATGGTTTTGAAACAACGCGCTATTGAGTCCGCTCCAACCAATGAAAGAAGAAATTAAAATAACAAAAAGAATTGCCCCAAGAACAATATTTTTTCTTTTGGACATATGGTTGCAGATATATTAAGTGACCGCGACAGCGGTCACTTAATATATTATCACGCGGATTTTACCGGAGCAATTAACTTTATTTCTTTTCTTTAAATTCCCCTTCGATCGGGCCTTCATTCTCTTTCCCTTTTTTTTCCTCGTTTTGAGGCGTCTGTTTGGCCTGCTCCTGTTGGGCTTTGTATATCTGCTCGCCGATTTTCTGCGTGGCTTGAGAAAGATCATCCATAGTTTTCTTTACAATCGCCGAGTCATTCCCGTCCTTTACTTTTTTAAGCTCGGCCAGCTTTTCTTCGATATTTTTTTTGTCTGTTTCTGAAATTTTATCACCGAAATCCTTCAACGTCTTTTCCGTAGAGTAGATCATCGTGTCGGATTGGTTGCGGAGCTCAATCAGCTCTTTTTTCTTTCTATCTTCGGTGGCGTGCGCCTCCGCTTCCTGACGCATTTTCTCAATTTCTTCTTTTTTCAACGCGGAAGAGTCTTTGATGGTGATATTCTGTGTTTTATTCGTGCCTTTGTCTTTGGCGGTCACGGTCAAAATTCCATTCACGTCAATATCAAATTTAACCTCAATTTGCGGTAAGCCGCGGGGAGCCGGAGGAATGCCGTCCAAAATAAATCGGCCGAGTGTCCGGTTGTCATTGGCCATGGGCCGCTCGCCCTGAAGAACATGGATTTCAACCGAGGGCTGACTATCCGAAGCAGTTGAAAAAACCTGTGATTTTGAAGTTGGAATAGTTGTATTGCGCTCGATTAAAGGCGTCATCACGCCTCCGAGCGTTTCAATGCCGAGAGTTAAGGGAGTAACGTCGAGCAAAAGCACTTCTTTCATTTCGCCGCCAAGAACCGCCCCCTGAATGGCCGCGCCTACGGCCACGCTTTCCATCGGATCAATTCCTCTTTCAATTTTTTTGCCGACGTAATCCTCGACGAATTTTTGAACAATCGGCATGCGCGTCGGACCGCCGACCAGAATTATCCTCGTGATACCGGAAGCGTCAAGCTTGGCGTCGGCCATGGCTTGCTCCATCGGATGCTTGCATTTTTCAATGACCGGCCGCACCAATTCTTCCAATTTGGCACGAGTAATCTTCATGGCCAGATGTTTTGGACCGGAAGTATCAGCGGTTATAAACGGCAGATTCAAATCCGTTTCCATCGTGGAAGACAATTCAATTTTTGCTTTTTCGGCCGCTTCCTTCAGACGAATCATGGCCATCTTATCGTTCCGAAGATCGATGCCGCTGTCTTTTTTAAACTGATCGGCAATGTAATCAGTCAGGATTTTGTCCATATCGGTTCCGCCCAGTTCCGTATCGCCAGAAGTCGAAATGACTTCGAAAACACCCTCACCAAAATCCATGATGGTCACGTCCAGCGTTCCGCCGCCCAAATCAAACACCATTATTTTTTCTTCCTTACCGGCCTTATCGATGCCGTAAGCCAAGGCCGCGGCGGTCGGCTCATTGATAATTCTAACGACTTCCAAGCCGGCGATCGCGCCAGCATCTTTAGTTGCCTGACGCTGACTGTCATTAAAGTAAGCCGGGACCGTGATCACCGCTTTTTCAACGCGCTGACCAAGATAAGCCTCGGCGTCTCTTTTTATTTTCTGTAATATGAAAGCTGAAATTTGCTGAGGAGTGTACTCCTTGTCGTTAACAGACACTTTATAGTCCGTTCCCATTTTCCTTTTTATGGCCGTGATTGTTCCTTCCGGATTAGTGACCGCCTGGCGCCTGGCCGGCTCTCCAATCAGAAGTTCGCCGTCTTTCGAAAAAGCGACATAGGAAGGAAAGGCTTTTCCGCCCAGAGTTGCGCCTTCGGCCGAAGGAATGATAGACGGCTTGCCGCCCTCAACCACAGCTACCGCCGAATTTGACGTTCCAAGATCAATTCCAATAATTTTTGACATGATTTTTTCAAATAAATCCAAGAGTCAAAATTCTAAATCCCAGCCCCGACTTAGTCGAGGATTCCCAGTTTTTCGTCCCGCCTCGCGGGACGAAAAACTGAAGTTTAGGATTTGGCGCTTTGGATTTTGGATTTAAATTTATTATTTTTTAATCACTTTCACTTTTGCCGCTCTTAAAACTTTCCCGTTTAAAAAATATCCTTTTTGGATTTCTCCTGAAACAATCTCTCCGCCGTGTTCGCTACCCTTATCTTCGCATTCAATCACTTCGTGCAATTCCGGATCAAACGGCTTGCCGATTACCTCTATTTCTTCGAGACCCTGGTTCTTTAAAATTCCCAAAAGCTGTTTTTTCAAAGTCACCAGGCCCTTGTCTTCCGGATGGACCGCGACTGCCGCGTCCAAACTGTCCAGGAAAGGTAAAATGTTTTTGATAGCCTTTTCTCCAGCCAGCTTCGCCCATTCTCCCGCCTGCTCTTCCTGTCGCCGGCGATAATTTATGAAATCCGCCTGCGATCTTTGCCAACCGGCCAGGTATTCTTCTTTTTCTTTGCGGCAATCGCTTAATTTTTTTTTCAACTTTTCCTTTTCCGAATCATCTTCTTCGCTTTCGTAGACCATGCCTTCTGCTTGCTCTTCTTTATTTTTTTCTTCTTCGCTCATATTTTTTCATTTAAATTCTTTTTTATTTCCTCGAGCAGGCTAATATTCTTTTCGTAGTTCATCCGCTTCGGGCCAAGAATTCCTAAAAATCCCCTCTCCCCGTTGCGGCAATATCCGGAAAGAATCATCGCGCAGCAAGAGAAATCTTTTATCGGATTTTCCTCTCCGATAAATATTTCTATTTCTTCATCAATATTTTCAAATAGCGTTTCATACTTCTTTTCAATAGTGTCGAAGCCGCGCAGAATCTCTTCGAGAGCGTCCGGGTGAGAAAGCTCCTCATCTTCAAAAAGAGAAGATAATCCGGCCTCATGAAAATCGCCATCAAAGGAACCAGCCAAGCCGAGATGATGCGAAAAGTCAGCCAAAATAGCGGCTAGCTGTCGCGAAAAAGGATCGATGTGCGCAATCCTCTTTTTCAAATTTTCCTTTTCTTCGTATTTTTCCTCGGGCTCATTTAAAAGTTTATTTACAAAAAACCGATAGGCCCGGGTAGTCGGAATTCTTCCGGCTGAATGATGAGGCTGGACGAGCATGCCTTCTTTATCAAGCGCTAGCATTTCGCCCCTGATTGTCGCCGGGCTAAAATTGAAATATTTGCCCGCCAAAACCTGCGAAGCTACGGGCTGGCCGGTCTTCTGATATTCCCGGATAATAGCCTCCATAATTTGTTTTTGGCGCGCGTTCATATTTATGTTAGCAATCTAGGCTCGAGATTGCTAAACTAATTATAGACAGCCCTCCCTTGTTGTCAAGAGGAAATATTTGTTATAATAAAAACAGAAAATAAAATGACATCGGAGGGTTATGCAACAAATAGAATATAACAAAGTCGGCTGGATAAATTCTTGCTGTCCGGACACCCGCGATTTGCTTTTTCTGAAAGAAAATTTTCACCTAGCCAACGCCGTGGTTCAGCAGCTGCCCAAATCAATCCGCCGGCCCAAAATCGAAGAATATTTCGGTTATCTTTTCTTGGTGCTTCATTTCCCGGTTTTTAATCACGAAACTAGACTGACGGTCCCGAAGGAGTTGGATTTTATAATCACGCCCTCGGCCATTGTCACGCTTTCCCAAGAAAAAATACCGCAGCTGGAAAGTTTTTTTGAAGAATGTCTGCGTCAGATGGTCAGCCGCGAAGAATATTTTAAAAGCGCCGGCCTCCTGCTTTTCTTCATGTTGGACAAGCTCGTCGATTCCTGTTTGCCAATGCTGGATCATATCGATGAGAATATTGAAAACATTGAAAATAAAACTTTCAGCGGGCACGAAAGAGAAATGCTTTCCGAAATAGCAATCGTCAAACGCGACATCATTGATTTTCGCAGGACAATAAAACCCCAACGCTCAATCCTGGAACTCCTTTCAAAAAAAGCGTCGGCCTTTTTTGATCAAGATTTGGATTTCGTTTCCCAAGAAGTTATCGGCTCCAACATCAGAGTCTGGAATACCCTTGAAAACCATAAAGAAATGATCGAATCGATCGAAGAAACTAATGAATCGTTGCTTTCCTACAAGATCAGCGATATCGTGAAAATCCTGACGGTCTTATCTTCAATCACTCTGCCGCTCGGATTAGTTGCCAATATTTTTTCGATGAATACGGCCCTAAACATCACCCTGGCGCAAAATCCGCTTTCTTTTTGGGCAATAATCGGTTCAATGATAACTCTTTCGGCAATCATGCTGCTTTATTTCAAAAAGAAAAAATGGCTCTAAAAATAACTTATGTTGCAATTTTATAATTCCCTAACCCGAAAAAAAGAAGAATTTAAGCCCATCAACGAAAACGAGGTGGGCCTTTATTGCTGCGGTCCGACAGTCTACAATTACGCCCATATTGGTAACTTCCGCCCATATGTTTTTGCCGATGTGCTACGCCGGGCAATTGAGTATCGCGGGCTTAAAACAAAATTTGTCATGAATATAACGGATGTCGACGATAAGACCATCCGCGATTCCCGCCAAAAATATCCGGAACTGGAACCCATGGAAGCACTGAAAAAATTCACCGGCGAATTTGAACAATTTTTCTGGGAAGATTCAAAAAAGCTGAATATCAAAAAACCCGACATCATCACCCGGGCCACGGAATATATTGCCGAAATGCAGGAATTGATCAAAAAAATTATGAATGCCGGGTATGGATACGAAAAAGATGGATCCTTCTATTTAAGCGTGGCAAAATTCGCCGATGACCACAAATATGGCAATCTTGTAGACATCGATCTGAAACAAATGAAATCCGGAACCAGAGCCCTTTCCGATGAATATGAAAAAGAAGATGTCCAGGATTTTGTTTTATGGAAAGCGGCCAAAGACAATGAACCGGCTTGGGATTTTAATTATAATGAAAAAAATTACCACGGAAGGCCAGGCTGGCACATTGAATGCAGCGCCATGAGCCATAAATGCCTAGGCGCCCCCTTCGATATTCACACCGGCGGCATCGACCTGAAATTTCCTCATCATGAAAACGAAATAACGCAAAGCGTAGCGGGCTACGGCTCCGAAAAAATGGCCAATTTTTTCCTGCACAACGAACATGTCCTTGTCGACGGCCAGAGAATGGGCAAAAGATTCAAAAATTTCTATATTATCCGCGATCGGGAAGAAAAAAAGATTAATCCGCTCGCCTATAGCTATTTGGTCTTAACAGTGCACTATCGTTCAAAGCTTAATTTCACCTGGGAAAGTCTAAACGCAGCGTCCTCTGCCCTCTCCTCTCTTTATTCCGCCGTCGTTTCCTTCCCTGACGGCGGAGTCATAAACGCGGAGCATAAAAAAGAATTTTCCGAAGCCATCGGTGATGATTTGGATACACCGCGCGCGATCGCTATTATCTGGAAATTAGTCAAGGACGGAAAAATTCCAGCCGCCGACAAAAAAGCGACTCTGCTTGATTTTGACCGCGTGCTCGGGCTGGACTTGGCCAAAGCCAAAGCTGTTGAAATTCCGGAAGAAATAAAAAAACTCGCGCAAGCGCGCGAGCAAATGAGGAAAGAAAAAAAATGGGACGAGGCCGACGAACTTCGCCAGAAAATCGAAGCACAAGGTTTTGAGATCCAAGATTCCGCCGATGGCCAGAAGATCATAAAAAATAACCTTAAATCATAAAATCTCAAAAAATAAAATCCCTTTTCTGCTTGGGGATTTTTTGTTTTTCTGTTTCAGCTTTTTCTTCAATACTTCGAAGTATTGAAGAAAAAGCTGAAATGATAAAAAAGAGCTTCGGGCGGAATTGAATCCGCTCGAAGCTTTATTTAAAAAGGGTCTTCCTTCTCCAAAA
>JAQUNU010000022.1 GCA_028717445.1 Candidatus Portnoyibacteriota bacterium
TTATCGCGCCATTTGAAGGAGTGGTAACCAAACAGGACGCCAAAGTTGGACAGATTGTTTCAATAAACACGCCCCTTATTTCTTTAATGAGCCGCGCTCAATTTCAGATAGAAGCCAATATTGCCGAAGCAGACATTGCCAAAATCAAGATCGGTAATGCCGCGCGGGTGACGTTGGATACTTACGGGAGCCAAGAGATTTTTTTTACCAGGGTTGCCAAAATCGATCCGGCCGAGACGCTGATCGAGGGCGTGGCGACTTATAAAACCACTTTCCAATTTGACCGGGAAGACAGTCGAATAAAATCCGGCATGACGGCCAATATCGATATCGTCGCCCAGGAGCAGAAGGGCGTTTTATCCTTGCCTATGCGGGCCATTTTGCAAGAAAGCGGCCGAAGGTTTGTTTTGGCGCGCAACGAAGAAGAATTTCAGAAAAAAGAAGTGATGCTTGGGATTAGAGGAGTTTCCGGTGATGTTGAAATTTTGGCTGGCGTCAAAGAAGGGGATGAAGTTATGCTTTCGCCCGATAAATTTTTGAAGGCGCAGGAAAATAAATAATTCTGATTTAGTTTATTTGTCATTGAATTTTAGATTATGCCTTTGATCGAGGTCAAAAAAATTTGCAAGACCTATTTTGACGAAGGAGTGGAAACTCGAGCCCTCTGCGATGTTTCTTTTGATATCAATGAAGGCGAATTTGTCGCGATTATGGGCCCTTCTGGTTCCGGAAAATCAACTTTACTGCATATTTTGGGATTTTTGGACCGGCACACCGGCGGCCAGTATTCTTTCGACGGCAAAACCATGGATGATTTTTCAGACGAGGAACTGGCGCACGTGCGGAATAAGAAAATGGGATTTATTTTCCAGAACTTTAATCTTTTGCCGCGCACGAGCGTTCTGGAGAATATTAAAATGCCTTTGCTTTATTCGGGCTTGGCCGAAAAAGAATGGGAAGAAAGGGCCAAAGTAGCGCTTGAAGCGGTTGATATGGGACATCGTCTGGAACATGAGCCTTCCCAGCTTTCCGGTGGCGAAAAACAAAGAGTGGCGATTGCCCGAGCTTTGGTCAATAAGCCCGCGGTTATTTTTGCCGATGAGCCAACCGGAAATCTTGATTCAAAATCCGGAAAGATTGTAATGGAAATTTTGCAAAAGCTGAATGAAGAACAGGGGCATACGGTTATTCTAATTACGCACGAAACTTACACGGCCGAACACGCCCAGCGGATAATTAAACTTAAAGACGGAGAGATCGAAAGCGACCGAAAAGTTGATAGAAGAATGAGGGCCAGCGAATTTTTAAAGTAGATTTTTCTTTGTTACTTTTCTGGCGGGCAGAAAAGTAACCAAAAGACCCGCGCCGGGCGTCCCCGCTAAGCGGGGCGCCATGGCGAATTAAGAGAAAATAAAAGAAATTTCAAATGTCTTTTAAATACGCCTTTAAAACCGCTTTTCGCGGATTAAAAACAAATAAATCCCGTTCGCTTCTGACGGTTCTTGGCATTGTCATCGGAATCACGGCCATTATGCTTGTTATGTCGCTTGGTCAGGGCGCGCAGGATTTGATTCTGGGAGAGATTCAAAATATGGGTTCAAAAACGATTGAAATAGCGCCCGGCCGCGAGCCCAAAGGACCTAGTGACATGTTTTCAATGTTTAGCGATTCGCTAAAACAAAGGGATTTTGAGGCGCTGGAAAATAAGAACAACGCGCCGCATATCGCCCGGGTTATGCCGCTTGTTTTCGGTTCTGATTCTTTGGTCGCGGGAAATGAAACTTACCGGGCCACAATTTTTGGCGTCAACGATCTGGTGGTCGGAATTTATGATCTTGAACCGGCGGTCGGACGGTTTTTTACCGACGAGGAGGCAAGAAACTATGCCGACGTGGTCGTGATAGGCCAGAAAATAAAGGAGGAGCTCTTCGGAAACGAAGAAGCCTTTGGAGAAAAAATAAAAATAAAAGGCCGGAATTTTAAAATTATCGGGATTTTGCCCAAAAAGGGGCAATTTTCCTTTTTAAATTTCGATGAGGCGGCAATTTTACCCTATACGACCGCCCAGCGTTATGTCTTTGGCATAAAACATTATAATGAGCTGATAGCCCAGGTGGACAGCGAAGAAAATATGGAACGGACGATTGAGGACGTTGAGGCGACCTTGAGAGCTAATCATAATATTGACGATCCTGAAAAAGACGATTTCTATATTCAGACGCAACAGGAGGCCATGGATCAGGTGAGCATGGTTACGAATATTTTAACGATGTTTTTGGCAGCCGTAGCCGCCATTTCCTTGATTGTCGGCGGCGTAGGCATTATGAATATTATGCTTGTTTCCGTGACCGAGCGCACGCGCGAGATCGGCTTGCGCAAGGCGTTGGGCGCCACCAGTCGCGAAATCCTCGCTCAATTTTTGATGGAGGCAATCATGTTGACTGTCAGCGGCGGAGCTATCGGGATTCTGCTCGGCACGGCTTGGTCTTTTTTGACATCCATCATTTTAAGCGCTTATCTGAACGTCAACTGGGATTTTTCTTTTCCAGTTTCGGCCATGCTGCTTGGCCTGGGCGTTTCGGCTTTGATCGGTTTGGCTTTCGGTTTTTTTCCGGCGCGCCAGGCGGCTAGAAAAAGTCCGATGGAGGCGTTAAGGTATGAATAAAATTCTTTGTTACTTTTCTGGCGGGCAGAAAAGTAACCAAAAGACCCGCGCCGGGCGTAAAGCTTTAAGAAAATCATAGCTCGTAAAGCTAAAATCAGCCTCCTGAACTCGCACTCGTTCTGCCGGACGGCGGAACGGCTCGGTCGGCAAATTTACAGACGTTCCGCTCATCTCAAGTTTCTTTCAAAATTTTTGCCATGGCGGATTGAGGGAAATAAGAGAAGGCCAAAAAATGATGATTTTAATTAAAAACGGTACAATCTTAACTCAAGATAAAAATCGGCGCGTCATAAAGGATGGCGCGGTTTTGTTTGAGGGCGAAACAATCAAGGCGATAGGGCAGACAAAAAAAGTTGAGAGCCTGATTAAAGGAAAAAAGCTAGAAAAAATAATCGAGGCCAAAGGAAAGGTCGTTATGCCGGGTTTGGTCAACGCGCACACTCATTTGGCTATGACCCTTCTGCGGGGACTGGCTGATGATTTGCCGCTTGAAGAGTGGTGGTTTAAAAAAATATTTTCTGCGGAATCCAAGTTCACGCGGCGCCATGTTTTTCTGGGTTCGTTGCTCGGTGGGCTGGAAATGATAAAATCGGGCACGACCTGCTTTGTCGATTTTTATTATTTCGAGGACGAAGTCGCATCGGCCGTAAAAGAGCTGGGGCTGCGGGCGAATCTCGGCGTCGGGATTCTTGATCTGGAGACTTTTGCTTTTAAAAATTCCCCGGAGTCGTTTGTTCAATTCTTTGAATTGGCGGAAAGATTCCGGAACGATAATTTGATCCGAATCTCTTTGGCGCCGCATATGTTTCAGACGACAAGTCGCGAAACTTATAAAAAAGCAAAAAAGGCGGCCGGCCGATTCAATTGCATTATGCAAACTCATTTGGCCGAAACAAAAGCGGAAGTTGATTTTTGCCGGAAAAAATACGGCAAGACTCCGGCCCAAATTTTAGATAAAGAGAAAATTTTGGATGGTAAAACGTTGCTGGCCCATGGCTGCCATTTAGATGAAAAAGACATAAAAATTTTGGGAAAAAATAAAGTCAGCGTGGCGCATTGTCCGGTTTCAAATATGAAACTAGCTTCGGGCGTGATGCCTTTGGCTAGATTGGAAAAAGCAGGCGTCTGCCTGGCGCTTGGCACGGATGGCTCTTGTTCGAACAATTCCTTGGATATGTTCGGTGAAATGAAATTTGCCGCTCTGTTGCAGAAATCATTTTTTGGCGATCCGGCCTTGGCTGACAGTCAAAGAGTCCTGGATATGGCGACTATCAATGGCGCGCGCGCCCTGGGGCTGGAAAAAGAAATTGGCTCGATAGAGCCGGGCAAAAAAGCGGATATAATTATTTTGGACTTCGATCAGCCGCATTTGACGCCGGTTTCAAATATTGCATCGCACCTGGTTTATTGCGCAAATGGAGCCGATGTCTTGACTTCAATTGTCAACGGCCGCGTGGTCATGGAAAATAGGAAAGTTAAGGTCATTGATGAGAAGAAGGTTTTGGTTCAGATAAAGGAGATTCTTAAATTAAATTCATAATCGGCAAGCGGTCTTAAAATTATGCCCGAACTTCCTGAAGTTGAGACCATTCGTGGTCAGTTAGATAAATTTTTAGCCGGAAAAAAAATAAAAGAGGTCCGGATAAAATTGCCTAAACTGGTTAAATTTCCGACTCCGAAATTTAAAAAAATCATTATTGGCCAGACAATTCAAAGCGTTTCCAGGCGCGCCAAAATCTTAGTTTTTAATCTTTCTAACGGCTGGAGCATGTTGACGCATCTAAAGCTAACCGGTCGGCTTATTTTTCGGAAGGCGGATGAGCCTTTGCAAAAAGAAGATGAAAAATGGAATCATTTGATCTATTCTTTTTCCGACGGCAGCCGACTTTTTCATAATGATTTAAGGCAGTTTGGTTATGTAAAAATGGTTGAAACTTCGAAGCTGGACGATTATTTCATAAAAGAAAAATTTGGCCCCGAGCCCCTGGAAAAGGGCTTTAATTTTGAAAAATTATTGGCCATTTTGAAAAAGCGGCCAAAAATGAAAATAAAACAGTTTTTAATGGATCAAACCTTGATCGCCGGGATCGGCAATATTTATTCAGATGAAGTGCTTTTTTATTCCAATATCCATCCTTTAAGGCGCGCCGGAGATCTTTCCGACAAAGAAGCGAAGAAAATTTTCGGCGAGATAAAAAGAATTTTACCTTTGGCTTTAAAATTAAGAGGCACTTCGGAAAACACTTATCTTGACGCGCGGGGAAGAGAAGGAGAATTTGCGACTCGGCTTAAAGTTTACGGCCGAAAAGGCGAGAAATGCGATTGTGGTGGGGTTGTGGAGCGGATAAGAATCGGTGGCCGTTCAGCTCATTTTTGCCCAAAGTGCCAAAACAATCATTGACTTTTAGCCAAAAAAATCAGAAACTTAAAGAAATAATTATTTAATTTCAAATTATGTCAACTTTATACGTAATTCTAGCTATTCTGGCTGTTGTCGTATTTTGGTTCATTATCGCTTACAACCGTTTCGTAAGATTAAATCGGCGCAAAGACGAAGCCTGGTCGGACATCGACGTTCAATTAAAAAGACGTCATGATCTGATTCCGAATCTGGTGGAGACCATCAAAGGATATGCTTCTCATGAGCGGGAGCTTTTTGAAAAAGTCACGCAGGCTAGGGCTCAAGCTATCAGCGCTTCGGGAGCGGCGCAGAAAGGCGAGGCCGAAAAAGCGCTTTCCGGCGCGCTTAAGTCATTGTTTGCCGTGGCGGAAAATTATCCCCAACTGCGCGCTTCTGAAAATTTCGGGAAGCTTCAGGAAGAGCTTTCGGATACGGAAAATAAAATCCAGGCGGCCCGCCGGTTTTACAACGGCAATGCCAGGGATTTGAATATCGCCGTGGAAACTTTTCCCTCGAATCTTGTGGCAAAGGTTTTTGGTTTTAAGCAAGCCGAATTTTTTGAAGTGGAAGGCGAAGCTGAAAAAAACCCGGTTGAGGTCAAATTCTAATTTTTTTATTCCGGAATTCAAGCCCCGCCCCGATAAATGACGGATGCGGGGCTTTTATATTGATGTCTGGCTGGAAAAAGGATAAAATGAAAAAATAATGGCTACTAATCCTCCTAAAGGCAAGGGCCGAAAAGGCATGGTTCGGGAACGTTTGCAATATAAAAATCCCCGGACTAAGCTTTTCACCAAAGCCAATTCCAAGACCGGCCGCTTCATGGATAATAAGACTTGCTGCGGCAAAGAAAGCCGGTTTAAAGGAGTAAAAACAGAATAATAAAATGCTTCCGCCGCGGAAAAAAGAAGTAAAATCTTATGAAAAGAGATTATTTTTTATTTGTTTTTGCTTTTGTTTTTTTGGCGGCTTTGGCCTTTGGCGTGAAAGAATTTCGGGGAGCAATTAAGGAAGGAGATTCTTTTTCAGAATCAATCGAGATTGAATCCCCATTGCCTGATCAGATCATCAAGGGATCTGTTTTTTTTGTGAAAGGCAGGACAAAAGATCCCGGCAAAGAGATTTTCGTCGAGTTGAAAGACAAAAATTCCGGCCAGCTTTTGGCAAAAACAAAAGCAGAAATCTTCGGGGAAGGGGATGAAAAAAATTTTCAAGCCCGGCTAGACACCGCCGGAAAAGGCGGTTGGGCGACTCTTGATATCTATTCTCCCGAGTCGACTGAAAGCCGGATTTCTTTCGCTATTAAAATTTCGCTTAGCTTTTGATATTTTTTATGGATCAAAGATATTTTAAAACAGCCCTGATTATAGTTGTTCTTCTTGAAATCGTCAGCATCTTTGTGATGCTGCATTTTTATAATGATTTGACAAGCGACCCGAGCAATTATTTTTCGACCTCCGTTGTTTATCGTCCCGAAAAAATAAATCAACCCGAAAAAAGACCTTTAGTCAAAAAAATAATGATTGAAAATGTTCCTTTTACGACCCAATCGCCAGACGCGGCCTGGGATCCCGTGGCGCAGGAACTTTGCGAGGAGGCTTCAATGATCATAGTCGATCATTATTGGTCAAAAAAGCCGTTAAACAAAAACATCGCGTTGAGCGAGCTGGGGCAAATAAAACAATTTGAAGTAGACAATTACGGTGATTACAGGGACGAGAATGCGGCCCAGATTGCCCAACGCCTAAGGGATTATTTTGGCTATTCCGATGTTGTTGTCTATTATGATTTCTCGCTCGATTTTTTAAAGGAAAAAATTGCCGAAGGTCGGCCGATCATTGTTCCGGCGGCCGGGCGGGAATTGCATAACTCTAATTTTCGGCCGCCAGGGCCGCTTTATCATGCGCTTGTGATCGTGGGTCATGACGGAAATAATTTTATCACCAACGATCCAGGGACAAGAAAGGGTGAAGGATGGAAATATGAGGAAAATATTATTTTTGAAGCGATCCACGATTTTCCTGGTTCAAAGGAAGCGATCCTCCAAGGCAGAAGAGCGATGGTTATTGTCAACGAATGATTTTTTGGATGCAAGAATTTGATTTTTTTTGTTTTCTCTGTTAAGTTTAAAGAACATGAGTGAATCCTTCATTTTTTTCAGTCCGAGCCGGGGCGCTTTGAATTTCGAGGGAGTAATGAAAGAAATAGCCGATTATTTATGCGAGGACTCAAAAAGGAACTACAAGATAATCATTGGCACCGATTCGCAGCTTCAGGGCAATATAGCTGATTTTGTCACAGCGATCGTTATTCATCGGATTGGCCGGGGAGGAAGATATTTTTGGCAAAAAACTACCAAGGGCCATTTTTTTTCGCTGCGCCAGCGTATTTATGAAGAGGTTAATTACTCTTTATCGATGGCCCAGAAAGTAGTTAATTCTTTGAACAATTATCTGGCCGATAAATCATTGCTCGATCGCGGTCTGGAAATTCACGTTGATGTTGGAGAGAATGGCGAGACTCGAGAACTGGTCAGAGAAGTTGTCAATATCGTCCGAGGAAACGGTTTTCACGTCAAAACAAAGCCGGAATCATTCGGCGCCAGCAAAGTCGCTGATAAACACACATAATCAAATAAATTCAAAACACGAAATCCGAAATTCGAAACAAATTCCAGTGATCAAAATTCAAAATTCAAATTTCAAAACGAATCCGTTTGGAATTCTGAAAATTTGAATTTAGATATTGTTTCGGATTTCGATATTCGGATTTCGAATTTTTTTAAAATCGTGTCTGACAAAAAAATCATCATTGTCGCGGTTATTCTTTCTTTGGGTCTGATCGGCGCCGGTTGGTATTATGGCAAAGATAAGCCCAATCCTGGCCCGGCCGCCATAACGACTCCGGTTGAAGAGAATATTTCGGGGATTGTTTTTGGGGATGAAAACGCGCCCGTCACCATGGAAACGTATACAAATTTTCTATGTCCCGCCTGCGGCCATTTCGCTTTAAATATTTATCCGAAAATTCAGGAGAATTATGTCAAAACCGGAAAAGTAAAAATGGTTTTTTATATTTTTCCTCCTTATGAATTGGGCAAGGCCGCTTTTTGTGCGCAGAAACAAGGCAAATTTTTAGAATTTCATGACAAGATTTTTGCTAAACAAAGCGAGATTCAATCGGAGGAAAATGTTTTTAGTATCATGACCGAGATTGGCCTGGACATGGAATCTTTCCATCAATGCTATAATGGCCAAGATGCCCAGAAAGCCGCGGAAAGTTGGCTGTCTCAAGGGGAGAAAAAAGAAGTTGAAGCCACGCCGACCTTTTTTATCAACGGGCAGAAGGTTGTGGGAGCGCTTGAATTCGAGGAATTCCAGAAGATTATAGATGAAAAATTGAAATAAAATTAAGCAAAAAGACCCCCGCGGGAGCGGGGGTCTTTTTTGTTTCTTTATTTTAGAGGAGCTCTTTTATTGACAATTTTATTAAATGTTATTATAATATAGAAATGTCAAAAATTATCGAAAAGCTTAAGCGTTTATTCATTCCGGGAGAACAAAATGGGTTTAATTCCTTGGCTTTAGGCCGTCGGCCGATTTTTGTTTACGCCGCTTTCATTTTAGGAATAAAAATATTATTTTTGTTTTTTATTTTTGTTTTTCCGAAAACGGATTTTTTTGCCGCGATAAACTCAAATTTGCTGGTTGATATGATAAATGGCGAAAGGAGAGAGAATAATTTAGAGCCTTTAAATATTGATAGCCGTTTAAACGAAGCCGCTTTTATGAAGGCCCAAGATATGTTTGAACAAGATTATTTCCAGCATTCAAGCCCTAGCGGCGTCACTCCTTGGCATTGGTTTGAAAAGGTCGGATATAATTATATCTGGGCAGGCGAAAATCTGGCGGCTCATTTTTTTGACACGCAATCGGTCTTTGACGCTTGGATGGAAAGTCCTTCGCACCGGTCAAATATTTTAAACGCGAATTTTAAAGATATCGGCGTGGCGGTTGCGAGCGGCGATCTTAACGGATCGGAAACAACGATTTCAGTGCTTGAATTTGGCTCAAGCGCTTCGGTCAAGAGCCAGAAAAACATTGCCCAGGGAAGCGTTCCGGAAAGCGAAGAGACAAAAATTTCTTCTCCTATTGTCCAAACAAAGCCGCAGCTCCAGACGGAAACAAAAACAAAAGAGCCCGAATTTGAGGATTTTCGGGCGCAAAAAGAAACCGCGGCCGGCGAAGAATCGGTTCAGGAACTGATCCAGGCGCCTTTGGCTGTCAGCTATCGCCAGCGCGTTCTGGGCCTGGCTATATTTAATCTGCCGGAATTTTTAAGGAATATTTATCTTTATTTTGCGATCTTTTTGGCTGCCGCTTTGGCTGTTAATATTATTGTAAAGATCAGAATCCAGAAGCCGGCCACGATCGCCTTGACTTTGGCGCTGATCGCAATTTCAGTCGCTTTCATATTTGTTTAAAAGCAGGAGGCATATGGAAAATCTTAGCGAAAAAAATTCGATTCTCGGTTGTTTGCCCAAAGCTTTTTTGGGAAATTTCGCATTGGGATTTTTGGCTTTGATTGTTGGCGCGTTTTGGGGAGGGCCCAGAATGGCGATTTTGCCCGAGACTGGCCGGACTATATTTTTCTTCTTTTTTATTCTTTATGGCGGGATCACGATTTGGAGCATTTTTTCGATGAACAAAAAAAGGAGAATTAATGATCTTCAGACAGAGGGACCTTTCAAATATGTTCGCCACCCGATGTATGGCGCCATCATTTTTCTTTTGAATCCGGCTATGGCCTTTTTGCTTCGTTCCTGGCTTTTGCTTTTGGCGATTTTGCCGATATATTTTATCTGGAAAAAATCAGTTTCAGAAGAAGAAGCGGAACTGACGAAAGTATTCGGCCGGAAATATTTGAATTATCAGGCATCTGTCTGGCCTTTTTTTCCGAATTTGTTTGCGATCAGCAAAACCGCTTTTTTTGCTGGCCTGGGCTTGGCGGTTTTTGCGGTCCTATTTCTGATTTTGAATCTGCCCGCTTTCTATCTTCATTGGGTTGATTGGGAAAAAGAATTCGTCGTTCCCGAGTTTCAGCCGATAGTTTCCGAATTACCCGGGCCGAGCGAGGAACAAAAACCAAAATATGACAAAGAAGATTCAGTCGTCATTAATAAAATAAATATTGACGCTCCTTTGGTCATGATTTCCGGAATCTCTCAAAAAGAATTGAATCAAGGTTTAAATAAAGGGGTGATTGTTTATCCCGGTTCAGCTTTGCCGGACGAGCCGGGCAATCTTTTTTTAACCGGCCACAGTTCGGTTTTGCCTTGGAATAAAACGCCGTATGGCCAGGTTTTTGCGCAGCTGGATCGACTGGCGCCGGGGGACAGAGTGGCTGTTTATTTTCAACAGGAGAAATACGAATATGAGATCGTCAAAAAAGAAGTTTTGCCGCCGGAAAAAGTTCTGCTGAAACATCAGAAAAATGCCCAGACTTTGACTTTGATGACTTGCTGGCCGATCGGCACGGCTTTAAGGCGCCTGGTTCTGGAAGGCGTGTTGATCGAGTGATTTCATTGAATCTTAAATCATAATGACGATAATCTTAGCAGAATACGGCAATGGGTTGACATTTTATTGATCTCAATTTATAATAATAGATTGTAAAAAGAAGTTCTTTCAACGTATCGCTCGAAATAACCGCCTGAAAAGGTGAAGAAAAAATCAAAAGGAGGATGTAATTCCATGCGGAGAGCCCTTGAAGTTTTGGTTTTTTTAGTGTCATTGTTAGCTGCGGACTATCTTTTCGCAGCTACCCCGTTAACGCAGTTGGGCCGGGCGTCTTTAATGGGCCCGATCGAAGACGAACAAGAGCTCTATGAAAAGGTTTGCGAATTCAGGCCAGATCTCGTTAAGGTTGTTAAGATGATGGATCCGTCTTTGGACGCCAGCGAAGCAGTGAGATTGACCGAAGTGGAAATCAAGAACGGTCGAGCCATTAAAACCGACTGTCCCAAAGGAACAATCATTGAGGTTATGGGATTTCGGGGAAAAGCCGGACTTCAAATACTCCGGGACAGGGTTTGGCAGGGAAATAAGCCGATGAGCGGTTGGATAGTCTGTATTAGAATCGGTGCCCGGGAAGTTAAGCTATTTTTCCCGGGTGACTGTGGAAATATAAGCGTTGTCAGAATGCCA
>JAQUNU010000023.1 GCA_028717445.1 Candidatus Portnoyibacteriota bacterium
TGGTTCATCCTCAACAAACAAAATTACTTTAGACATGAAAAGATGCAAACTTCTAAACAAAGGTTAACCTCGCGAAATGCGGATAAAATGATTTTCGCAATTTCGTGTTTAGCGTAATGCTTGGAGTGTTGGCATTATTTTTATTTATTATCTATTGGAATCCTAAAATAAAAAGTTGATCCTTTTCCTTCCTGGGATTTAAACCAAACCCGGCCACGATGGGCTTCCACAATGGCTTTCACGATAAAAAGACCCAGGCCCGTGCCGACGGTCTGATGCCTGATGACGTTGTCTGATCGAAAAAATTTATTAAAAATATTTTTCTGCTGATAGAACGGGATGCCGACTCCGTTATCAGAAACAGAGATCAAAATGTTTTTATTTTCTTTTTCCGCGCAAATTTTAACTTTTCCGCCTCCTAAGGTATATTTTACGGCGTTCTCGACCAGATTCGTGATTGCTATCTTTATTTTTTCCGGATCAACAAAAACAGGCGGCAGGTCTTTTTCATATCCGTTTTCAAATAAAATATTACTCGCTTTGGCCAAAGGAGCCAGCTCGTGGACGACCTCGGCGATGATCTTTTTGAGGTCAGACGGCTTGATCTCAAGCCCCATGCTTCCCATTTCAATCCTGGTGACGTCGAGCAGATCGTTTATCAGCTTCAGCATCCGGGCATTGTTCTCTTTGATGATATTCAGATATTCCATCTGTTCTTCACTGGCATTTGAATCTTCTCGCATCAAAACATCCAGCGACCAGCGCAAAGAAGAAAGAGGCGTTCTTAACTGATGCGAAACAATACGAACGAACTCTGTCTTCATCCTGCTTGTTTCAAGCAGGCGGTCAAAACCCTGAACAACCGTCGTGCCGATGATCAGGATTAAAAGAGAAACTATGATGGTCAAAAGAGCAGTTATCTCCGGCTCATCGGTATAATAAGTGGAGATGAAATAAGTACTGACCATCGCGCCGATGTTCAACGCGCCCAAAATAAAAAACAAAAAGCTCGGACATTGCCAAAGCGAAATGTTGTATTGCCTACATTCCTTAAAAAGACCAAATCCTTTTTTGGTTTGTTCCATTTTTTATTCAAGAGGGCCTTAATTTCATTATAACATACCGCCTTAAGTCGAGTAGCTTGAGCTGGGGAAAACCCGAATCCAACCAAACGGATCTCCTTGTAGAAAAGCCGATTTTTGTTATAATAACTAAAACTTACGGGCTGTAGTATAACGGCAGTACGCCTGCTTTGGGAGCAGGCGGTCTGGGTTCAATTCCCAGCAGCCCGACATTCTTGCGCGCAATCATGAATTTATCAAGGGTGCAGACGCAACCGCCGTCCAAATCGGAACGACTTTTATGTGGAGTGAAAATTATCGTATCTTCGGGGAAATCGGAGCGGGCCATGCGACAGAGCTACTGAAAGAAAAAGAGGCGCTGGAAAAATAGATTATTTTATAATATTAAAAATCTTGCCTCAACTGCCGCCAGGTGTTTTTTGCTCTGCATATTTCTCATAAATTAAACTATGCCTGGCTTAAATTCAGATGAACTTTGACGCTTGTTTTTAATAAAGCCGAGAGTTGAAACCTTCACTTTTGCGTGTTAGAATATTAGAATAATTTAAAGTTGCGGGTGTCGTATAACGGCTATTATGGGACCCTTCCAAGGTCCAGAAGTGGGTTCAATTCCCATCACCCGCTCTGATGATGTGAACATCAGATGCGTTATAAAAATTAACCTTAATTTTTTGCTTTTTGGGCCAAATCTTGACTTTATTTTTTAGGTATGCTATACTCTAACTGTACCCCAATTCGGGGTTTTTTGTTTGGCTTCGGCCTTATGAAGCTTTAGCGAAATAGGCCTTAAATAAGCCAAATTAGGCCTATTTAAGACGAATTTACCCTTTTTGACCCCTTGAGCAATAATCCCAGGAGGCCAAAAAGGGTAAACCGCCCAGCCCCGCCTACGGGGCCAGGAGGCAAACCCAAAACAGACAAATATATGAATACAATTAGACAGCTTATGCTTAAGGTCCGGGAATACCCAAAATACCTGGCCTTAACAGGAATGCTCTTTTCGGCGATTTTGCCGGCGGCCCTGGCTACGCCTCGAACCGAAAGCGTTCAGGCCGAAAAACCGGCGATGCTGGCGATTGCAGACATGAATTTGTCTGCTTTGCCCGAAGATACCGAAAAGGGAGTTGAAATGATAATCGTCCAAGGCAACATTCTGCTTAGCCAGATTGCTTCACCAGATCCGCTTAAATGCGATGTCAAAGAAACGCCTAAAACTCTGGCGGAAAACGAATCAATCGACTCTCAGGTTCTGGGGGTTAGGACAGCCGATTCAAACGCCAAAAAAGTTATCGTGACTGCCTACTCCAGCACTCCTGACCAGACCGACGATTCCCCTTTTATCACCGCCATGGGCACGCAAGTGCGCGATGGAATCATCGCCTGTAACTTCTTGAAATTCGGAACTAAAGTCCGTTTGCCGGAAATATACGGCGATAAGATCTTCGTGGTCGAAGACCGAATGGCTCTTAAAAACAGCCACAAGGTCGACATCTGGATGCCGAGCCGTCAGTCGGCTCTGCAATTCGGAGTCAAAACTCTGGCCATAGAAGTCGTCGAATAAAACTCTTGAACTAAAAAAGACACCCCCGCATTTGCGGGGGTGTCTTTTGTTTCGCCTTGGATATTATTAATTTACCGGCTTTGTTTTTTTAAAATCATCCGCCTCTTTTTTTATTCTTTCCAATTCTTCTTTTAATTCGATCATCTTAAGCTCCCGGCCCACAGCCAGACGATTGAATCTTTCAAGCTCATCCAGCTTTTCCCTTAGCTGGCTGGTTGCCTGTTTTATCTCCGCTTGCAAGCCTTTCTGATATTTCTTCAGTTCGCTCATGTCAAAAAAAGCGAAAAAATAGCCGATCGAATTCCCTTCTTTGTCTTTCCTGGCCGAAATAGCGACGCTGGCGGATATTTTTTCGCTGTTCTTTGTGGCCAAAATAGTTTCATATCCCTTAACTCGGTTCTCCCGCTGGGCTTTTTCCTTTAAAATTTCCGCCTCTTTTTGATCGGCAAAGATTCTTTCGATCTCTTCGCCGACTATCTCCAAATCTTCCCATCCCGTCAGATCGCAAAACGCCTGATTGACATTTATGATCACTCCAAGAGGATTAACCACGCAAAAAGGAAGAGGCAAAAAAATCGAAAGCTCCTTAATATACCGCTCCAGCTCCTGCAGATCTTCTTTGGTTTGGGCGCTGATCGTCTCGGATTGTAATTTTGGATCAATTATTTTCATATTATTCTTTTTTCCAAGAAACCGTCATCTCATGGAAGTCATCGCCCCTAAAATTGCATTTTGTTTCTTTTGTTTCGACCTTGGCGCCTTTGACGACATAGCGGCCGAGTCTTTCAAAATAGCCCGCGTAATACTGGCAAAGAACCGGATGCAATACAAAATCCTTCAGATGCAGGACCATGCGCCCATTTTCTTCATCAAGAAGGACGGGCTCGATCTTGCCGGCGGTATAATGTTTTTCCCAGTAAGTCGGAATTTCTTCAAAAACCTTTTTCAAAGAAACGAAATATTTCATCATCATGGTGGCAATAAAAGAATATTTCGGCGCCGAACTGCCCATGTCCCTCACTTCCTGATCTTTCCAGCCAAAAGCTTTTTGGGCGGCCAAAATCGAAATTGCTCTCTGGCCGATGGGATACCAGCCCATCGTCTGGATATCTTTATAGTTTATTTCCCAGCCAAGTTCCTTGGTCGCCTGCTGAAGCTTGGCCAAGGCTTCGTCGCCTAATTTTTTTTGAACGTATTTGGCGTCTGTCTCAAAAACCGCTCCCCTGACTTTGCCGGGGTGATCTTTTAATTTTTGAAGGTCAATTTCATTTTGCATATTTTTAAAATTAATTTGATTCGATGAAAAAATTATTCGATCTCTTCCCAGGACAGAATCTCGTACTGATCGGAGGTCAAAGGAAAGCTGGGCGGCGGAGCGTAAAGAAGATTGCCGTCGTAATTGATGTTCCGGGTCACATAACCGGTGTCATCAGTGTAAGCAAAACCGTATCGCTGGTTAGTCGCGATCATTCCCCAGAGAGTGATGGTTTGGCGCTGGTGATAAGGCGAACAATAATCCGAAGAGAGATCAGGCGGAGTATAATAATATCTTCCCACCCGACCGTTCTGGGCCACCAGCGCCGCATCAATCCGCAAATCGTCCTCGCTGTTCATCCCGATATTGATATTATTTTGGGCAATCAAACCGACCACGTCTTGGCCGTCATAATTCGTATAAAGAAGATCGTGATTTATAATGATATTTTTTCTCGTTGAAGGACTGTCCGGGAAAACCGCGGCCGCGATTGTCAGGCGGGCCGAACTGACTTGGCCGTTGACAAAAACATCGTCTTCCAAAAAAATCAGGCCGTTATCTGGAAAAGGATAATTGCCAATCAGTTGCTCTTCTTGAATGCTCCAAGTTCCCCAACCATCTTGACCTTGAGAATTCACGCAGTCTGATGGCGCGGCCTCGTAGCTTGTCACGCGAAAAAGATCAAAGCTGTCGTCCGTCTTCAGTAGAACATGATAAGCCAAAAAGCCCGAGCCGGGCCGATAAAATCCGCTGTCTTGCGCCTGGCTTTTCATATCCGAAAGATCGGCGGTAATGCCTGAAAAATCAACCGCGGGCACGGAAATCTGGCGGCCGGCTTCAAAAATATCCGGCCGGCTGGGCAAATCAAGCGGCGGGGGCAAAGGGTCAATCGGCGAAACATGGGTATGCACGCCAAATTCATCGTCGCCGGAATGATCCGGATCGTTATAGGTTGAAGCCGAGCTCGAAATAATATTGTGGGCCAAACCGTCAAAACGGATGCCGTTGTTTGAATGGACCGGCCCGTAAATTTCCGTTCCGACGCCAAAGCGCATGGCGGATTCGGCGACGGTGGCGTATTTGGCCAGCGACGGCTTGGCCAGGTTTCCCAGAATCGAACGAGAAATATCAGAATCAGCGTTTGTTTTTCCGGTTGATTCAATAGAGACAAGCGTTGACCCAAAGACAGGAGCGGTTATATCTAAAACGAATTGGCCAATGACGTTTCCGTCCTTATCCAAAAAATCATGAGCATAGGGACCGGGTTGGCCCGTTCCGTCCTGATAATCCTGGGGCGCGTGCGCCAAATGCCAACGATAATAGTCAATTCCCGCCTCGGCAATCTGAACGGCCAATTCACGACCCAAGATCAACCGGGCATTCCTTAAATTTAAAACCGCCCAGCCAGCCATGCCGCCGATGAAAAAGATCGCGATCGAAGAAAAAACGATGACCTCAATAAGAATTTGACCTCGGTTGTTTGCTGTTTTTTTCATTTCCTTGAACTAAAAAGCTTATTATAAAATTCCAAAATCCAGATTCCGAACAGATCTTCCGCCTGGCAAGATCCCGCAAAAAAATTTATCACAAATTGCTTTTCAGATTCCGCATCGAAACCTGCGTAGTCATAGATTGCGGCGCCGGAGGATTGTCCGGATCGCGATCGATCATTAAGATTATTTTAACCAACCGCACAGCCAGGATATCCGGCGGCGGGGCGAGCGCCTCGCTCGTCCCGTCATAGCTGGAATCGTAATAAGCGAAGATTGAATCGCTGACAACGTCATGGACAACTTCGGTCAATTGCTCATCCTCTGAAGCATAGACGGGCGGGTTGCCCGATGGTTTGATCACTCCCTTCTTTAAAATTCCTTCTTCGAGAAAATAACGCACTTGCTCTTTTAGATTGTCGTTATCGATGTCGCCATAAAAAGAAAATGAAGTTGAGCTGGCTTCGACAATGGGATAAGCGCCCGTCGCCGAAAGAGAAAGCGAACGGATCTCCGCGTTCATTTTTTTAAAAGCGCGATGCGATTCCTGCTGGACTGACAATGCCTGGGGCAAAATGGCATTAAGAGAAATAACGTCTCGCTGGAAAGCCCAAATAGAGGCGCCGATCAAGGCCATGATAGAAATGGCGATCAGAACCTCAATGAGAGTGAATCCTTCCAGGAATTGCTTTTTGACTTCTGGGAATATTTCTTTTTTCATGGCGAAAGGATGACTTCTTTTTGCTGCCAGGCGTCAACGATCTTAACCTTGTCCTTAAAAGTATGATAGCCGTCTTTGGAAACCGTCAAATTATATTTATCGGATTTGCCCGAACTCAATCCGGAAAACAGCACCTGGCCTGGCGGCACGCAGTCAGAAGTGAAGGTAAAGGAAAAATCCGCGACTATTGGCGTCAAGGTCGAACTGGCAGTCTGCAAATAAGTTTTATAGCGCAGATATCTGTCGCCGTTATGAATCGCGTTAATATTATTATTTGATAAATCATAAAAAGTGCCCGAAGTTCCGTCCGGACCGCGAAAAACCCAAACGGCTTTGTCGTTATTCGTGGCGATCTGAAATCTCACCGCGTCCTCCCCTGTTCCCGGGTCTTGCGCCAAAGGCTGCCAGAAGACTTGGTGAAAATCGCTGGCCGAACCAGTATCGAAAGTCGAAGAAGTCAAATTGCCGGATAATTCATATTCATCAAAAATCTTTTTTAATTTTATTTGGCCGGCCGGATCATTGATCTCGATGTTGCCGTCCGAATCAAAATATTTCGTTTCATTAATAAAATCCGCCTGGCCCGCGCCGCCCGACCAGTCGCTCTGGCGCAAGAAACCGCGGCCAGTCGTCAAGGTATCTGAATGGCCTGATTTTGACAAAGTCACGCTGGCGTTTGAAAGCGGCAGCCTAGTCGAAGAATCTTTAACCGTCACCATCAAACTTTTCGGGTCTTTGGCCGCGACGACTAATTTAACATCCTGTTCCGAATCCGGAATGAGCGCGAGCGGCAAAGTCGGAATGACACCGATCAGATCGTAGGCCGCGTCGGTCAAATAAAGATTATAATTATCCCATTCGAGCCCGGAAATGGTTCGGCGACCCGATCCGTCGGTCGATTGGCTTGAAGAATATTTTAAGACATCGGGATCTTCGCCGATCAATTTGGTTCCCAGTAAAGAAAAATCTATTCCGGCCACTGGCGCGCAGGCGACGCTCACGCTTGAAAAATCCAAAACGCTTGTTTTATCGATAGAAAAACTGATCTGGGTCAGTTGCTGCGCGGCGACCGTGGCATGGGGCTTGACCGGATTCGGATTTTCCGGTTCATCTGGTTCATAAGTCCTTTCTTCCGAATAGCCAGTCTTGGAAACTCTTATTTCATAAACCTCAACGCCCGGAGGCGCATCAACCACTTGGAGCATGCCTTCATTATTGGTCGTGTCATCAATAACGATCGGCGGCTCCTGGTCATTGTTTCGGATATGCACCGAAGCGCCTTGCACGGGCTGCCCATTGGCGTCAAAAACACGGACAAAAAGAGCCCCGTTTTCCGAGGCGGTTTCAAGAGCCAGAGGCGCGACGTGCGTGTTGAAAAAAAGCGACTGAAAATTTCTGCATGAAGCGCAGGAAATTTCTATTTCGACGAGTTTGTAATCAGCCGGCGAAAGATCGTTGGGCGAGCCCCCAATCGTGCCGTCAAACGAATCGTCAATGTTCCGAATGGTCGAAGTCACCAAAAAATCAACGCCATCGCGATTCAATGTCTGTTCTCGCGGAATTTTTCCCGCGGGCACGCCCGAAACAATGCCGACATCGGCATAAGACAGATTGCGGATGATTTCAAGCTGTTCGTTGGCCAAGGCAGCCGCCGTCACCTTCAGCCGCGATTGGCGCATCAGATTAGAAAGCGAGGAATATGTCTGATAAATCGCCAAGCCAAGAATGACGAAAACCGCCACGCCGACCAAAACTTCCATCAAGCTGAACCCGGCGGAATATTTTGCCTTATTACGCTCTTCTTTTTTTTCAAAAAATCCCAATGCCATAATTTCCTCCTTTGGGGCATTCCCCTTTTCTTGATTTTAACACAAATCAAAAAAACAAAAAACGGAATTAATTTAAATTCCGTTTTTTGGTCTATAGTGCCCGGGGTGGGACTCGAACCCACACGAAGTTTCCTTCAGCAGATTTTAAGTCTGCACTGTCTACCGGTTTCAGCACCCGGGCAGCGAACGGCTTTTGGCAAATGGCTTATAGTTTATGGCAAAAAAAATGCTAAGCGGCTCCGGCCATACGCTATTTACTATATGCCGTTTGTTCGGAAGAGGCCAGGGTGAGAATCGAACCCACGTATAGCGGTTTTGCAGACCGCCGCGTTAACCACTTCGCCACCTGGCCGTCATTCTATCTCATGCAATTTTATCCGCTATTTTAACCGATTTTTGCCCCTGAATCAAGGATTTCAATTTGCCGATAAAAAATTCCGGCGGCTCGTTTAATCTGACTCCGCAAGAAAATCTATGCCCTCCCCCGCCGAGCGCCACGGCGTATTTTAAAACGTCCTCTCCGCCCGGAAAAGAACGGAAGCTGGCGTCCCATTTGCCGGGAAAAACTTCCCGCAAAACAAGAGAGAATCTGATGCCAGACACAGAACAAAGAAACGCCGGAAAACCAATCAGATCGTCGCGTTCGGCCCCGCATTCCCGAAAATCATCATACGTAATCAGGCAATAAATAAAACCGGATTCATCCAGAGCCATTTTTGAGAGAGCGAGCGCCGTGATTTTTGACTTAGAATCAATGTTTTTCTCGCTGTAAAATTTGGCTATTTTATTCAAAATCGCTCCGGCCGAAAGAAGCTGGGCAACGGCCTTAAGAGTTTTGGCCGTGACATTGGGATGACGGAAGCTCCCGGTATCGGCGAATATCCCGGTTAAAAGACAGGTCGCTATTTGTCGGTCAATCTCTGAATTTTGAGAAAAAAGAAAATCAAAAATGATTTCGCAGGTAGACGAAGCTTTTTGATCGATGGCCACAAATCTCCCTGACTGATTTTTTAAAGGATGATGATCAAAGGTTATTTCCGGCAAAGAGACGGGAAGCCCGCAGACAACCGTGTCCAGGCGTTTCAAGTCGCCGTAATCAAGGCCTAAAACAAGATCGTAATCTTCTTCAATCTTATTTTTCAGGCAATTTGCCTGCGGCAGAAATCTTAAAAAATTGGGGATTTCCGAAGAACAAAAAATGTCCGCTTTCTTGCCGGATTTTTCCATTGAAAGCTTCAACGCCAGCATCGAACCCAAACAATCGCCGTCCGGCTTTCTGTGCCCGGAAAGCAAAATCTTTTTCGACCCGATTATCGCGTCGCTGATTTCCCTAAAAATTTCTTGCATACCTGAATTATAGCACAAAATTTTTAAAGAATTCACCCGGGCAATCAGAAATTTAAAAACTCAAAACACAAAAGGTCTAAATTTATAATTTAGAATCTGGGATTTAATTTTTAGTATCGTCTTCTTCTAATATTTTCTCTATTTTTTCCGCTTCTTCTTCCGTTTCCGTCAGGACGAACCTGATCTTTGGCACCGGCCTCATATTCAGTTTTTTGTTGAGCTCTTGTTGAATATCAAAAATATCATGGTTTAGAATTTTGAGAACGCTCTGGCTTTTTTTGGAAGGAAAAACACTGACCATGATATTTGAATGCGTAAGATCAGGCGAGCTGTCGACGGAAAGGATCGTCAAAAAAACCTCGGAGCCAAAATCTTCTTGTTCTAAAATGATTCGGCCGACTTCTTCTTTTATGACCTCGTTGACGCGGGCGATTCTATGTGACATTTTATTGAAAATTGATTTCTTCCTTTTCTTCAATTCGCCAGGCAGGAGCTTTTTAGTTAATTTTTCTCGACGGAAAAATTAACTAAAAAATTAAAGCTCTCTTCTTTTTCTCTCCTCTTTTATCATCACCAAAACATCTCCTTTTTCAACCCGAACATCGCTGTCGAAAAGCAATCCGCATTCCCGGTCTTTGGCGCAAGTATCCACGTCTTCTTTATTGGCTTGCAACTGGATGAGGCGACCGCGTCCCAAATTTTGCCCTTCCCGAATGACCTCGACGACCGCTCCCCTCTCCGCCTTGCCCCTGATAACTCTTCCGCCAATAATCTGGCGGCGGCCATCTTGCTTAAAAATCGCCAAGATCTTTATCTGCCCGATCTCTTCTTTGACGATTTCTGGCGCAAGCATGAGCCCCATTTGCGCCCGGACGGCTTGGATTAATTCATAAATGACTTCAAAATTAAAAATTCCAACTCCCTGACGGGCCGCTAAATTCTGAGCCAAAGCCGCCGCTTTGATTCTGAAACCAAAAATTTTTGCCTTGGCCGAATAAGCCAATTTCACATCCGCTTCGTTTATTTCCCCGACTTCCGCCTCCACAACTCTTAAAATAATCTCTTCCTGCGGGATGGCCGCCAACATAGATCGCAAGACTTCGAGCGAACCGAAGACATCGGCTTTCAAAATAATATTGAAAACTTTCTGATCCGAATCCGGATCGATTATTTTTGCCGGCTCTCTTTTCTTTTTTTCAAGCTCGCCTTTTTGCAATGCTCTTTGCCTTGCTCTTTCAATATCTGACGCCACTTCCCATTCTTCGCCGACCGGCGGCGCGCTTTCAAATCCGGTCAGACAAACAGGAGTGCTTGGTCCGGCTTGTTCGATCGGCCTGCCGCGGAAATCTTCCATAGTTTTGATCGAACCAAAAGTAGATTCCGTGACGACAATGTCTTTTGAAAAAAGCGTTCCTTTTTTTACAAGCAAAGTGGCAGTGGCGCCGCGCCTGGGATCAAGAAAAGACTCAATCACGATTCCTTGCGCCGGCAACCCGTTGTCTTTTTTTAATCCTTCCATTTCCGCCAAAAGCAGAATCATCTCGAGCAGATCATCGATGCCTTTGCCCGTCTTGGCGGAGGTTAAAACCGCTGGCGCTTTCCCGCCCATTGTCTCAACCAAGACCCCATTATCAGCCAATTGCTTTTTGACCTTTTCCACGATGATGCCCGGCTTGTCGGCTTTGTTCATGGCCACGACAAAAGGCAAATTCAAACGGTTAATTATTTCAATGGCTTCTTTGGTCTGCGGTTTCACGCCGTCATCAGCCGCCA
>JAQUNU010000024.1 GCA_028717445.1 Candidatus Portnoyibacteriota bacterium
CTGGAGCCATGTTTCTCAGTATATCTAATTATATCATATCTTGATTTATCTGTCAATAGGTGATACAATTACGGCTGGGATTTTTCTTTGCGAAAAAAATTATTGCGGGCGTGGTATAACGGAATTACGTTCGTCTCCAAAACGAACAACGGGGGTTCGACTCCCTCCGCCCGTGCTATCAGCGGATAGGTTCAAACGATGCTGGAGCATAGAAATAGATATTCGATCTATTTTTGGATTTGATATAAATATTTGTTTTATATATGACGGGACCGACATACGAGCAGAGTAATATATGGGGAGGTTTTTGGTTGAATCTAGATAGATCGCAGAAGCTCGTTTTAGATTTCGAGAGAGTAATTAAATATAATCAACTTGTAAAGATTTTACCGCAGCTTGAATCCGCGTATAAGGATTCAATAATAATTCATGTTGGCAAGATTTTTTCTTGCTCAGAGAATGAGCCGTTTCGATTGGGTAGACTTAAGAAAATATGCCGGGATGAAATAAAGAAAGAATTTGGAGATGTTGAAAACAAGTATAAAGATATCATTGCTAAAATAGAGTCGAATCGAAATAGGCTTGTCGCTCACCTGGATGAGAAATTTTATGAAATTCCTTACTCAGAGGATGAGATAGCAAGAATGGCGGATTATGTGGCTAGGTCTTTGAAGATACGCATAGAGGATGCAAAATCTGATTTTGCATCAATGCCTAGATCTACATCCAGTAGAAATGAACGTTATTCTATAGGTGATTTCAAAACTGATTTACCCAAGATTAAACAGATGCTCGAAACTGTTAATGATATATGGAGCAGATCTCTTCCGTTTATTACGAGTGAGTCGGATTGCACAAAAGAAAGAAATGCGAGTATTTTCCTGTCTCTCTCCTTGCGTTTTTCTATGGAATACCTAGAAAAACTTTGCAATTTAAAAAAGGAGCACGGAGATGACAAAATACAAGAATCGAAAGAGCTTACAATATTTCATCGGGTGCTGTGGACAGCGCTAATCGTTGAAGTGCGAAAGTTGTTTGGAGCGTCATTTAAAAGATACAGAAATTATTCTTTAAGGGAAATAGAATATTTTAAATCGGAACCGTACAAATCAGTCATTAATACTGTTTATGGTAACCAAATCATCCAGAGAATTTTAACAACGAGCAATACATTTACTATACATTTAGGAGAAACCAAAGATAATGTTTTGTCAGTTAGTGAGATATGCAATTCAAATCTTAGAGATTTATTAGAGCAATTGAGATTACCTATAGATGCTTTCAGGGAATATTCTCGTTTTTCTCCGAATGTATTGCTTACGAATCTTAAATAAGCAGGAAAAGGCGAAGAGGAGGTTTGGCTCCTATGTGGGTGGCCTCATAAGATGGGTAATAAAAACCCTTTGGAAAGCCCTCAGGGCTTGTCTCGGAATAGTTCTAAATGCGAGTGTTGTGCTATCCTTCGTCAAGGTTACGGAATAGCTTTGGCTCGAATTAAAAACAGGCTCCGGAAAAAAATTTGCATAAAACAATGCCAGAAAACAATTGGGAAAAACCATCTACGATCGAAGCCAAGCAAGAAGCCTTTAAGCAAAGGCTGAAAAGATTCGCGCCCAAATTTCTTGAAATCAGGCAAAAAATGGGCCTAGCCGAGGATATCGGCCTCGCTTCTTTGCCCGAAATCCATCTGCGGGATATCAGCTTGGGCGCTTTGCCGGAAATAAGGAAAACGGAAGAAGAAAACTTAGAATATACCGCGCCTGGCTTAGTCGGACAGGTTCAATGGCGAAATCTTTCTTCTAATGATGAAAAAAATATTCTGATTTGGCCGGAATTTTCTGGCGAAACAGCGCGGGTCGTTTCGATCTTCGATCCTGACCTTGAAGATGCTAAAAATCTGCTTGAAGCCGACGAGGATGTGCTTGTCGGTTTGGCGGCGCACGAACTTGCCCATGCCTTTAGTGAAAAAACACTTCCGCCTGAAACGAAAAAAATTCTGGAAGATCGTTTCAGAAACAAACCTCACGGAGAAAAAGAGGAATGGCGATATCACGGTGATGATGAAAGTGAAATTGATCTTGCTGCGGCTTTATCGGGATATAAAAAAGAAGTGACGGCCAAGCTAGATTTCGTGCTTGAGCGAATAGGACAGATGGGGCCTTATTTCAAAAACAAAGAAAGGATTATAGAAGAGCTTAAAAGCCGGAAAAATGATGTTTTAGCTTATTGTCCTTAGCAAAGAAGCAGGTCATCTCCTGGAGAGCTAGTATGATTTGAGAATAGGAAAGGCGGGAGTTGCTAAGATAGAAAAAAGAACCCCTGAAAAGTCTTCAACGGCCTGCTTCAAAGGGGTTCTACATGCGACTGTTGTACAATTAAATTTAAAAATATGTTTAAAGAAAAAGCAGATACGCAGAATTTATTTGAAGCTGATGAAGATGGGTTTGTAAATTTTGGCGATGTTTCTAGGCGACTTTTAGGAAAACAAGCGCAATATGGAAGTAGATATATCAATGATGCTTTTAAAAGCGAATACCCCCAATTAGGGGAAGGATTACGTATAAAAGGAAATCCAGACGATTACCATAGTATAAGAATTCACAAGGACGATGTTGAAGAATTCGTCAGACGTTATAATGAATTTAAGCAGAATCAAGAAGCAGAATAGACGAAATCTGGGATATAAATTTTGCAATTATTTCCCCAGAAATAAGCTCTAACATCGTTCATTGCCCGCGCCATCAGCGGATAGGTTCAAACGAGCCGAGAGGTATTTTTAAAAATCGCCAATTTGGCGATTTTTTGGTAAAATGAAAAATATGGATGAAGCAACTGCTAAAATAAAACTTGAAGATCTGGGCTATGATATTTTTTTTGAATCTAATCGCAAAAAGTTGAAATTAGATAATTTTTCAGTCGGAAGGGTTACAGCCGAACACAGAGGGGCCTATAAAGTTAGAAGCGCAAACGGGGAATATTTGGCAAGGATAACCGGAAAGCAGATGTTTAACGCTTCATCGCGAGAAGATTATCCCGCTGTGGGCGACTGGGTGGCGCTTCATGAGCTTGGCGAAGGCCAAGCCGTGATCCGAGGGGTGTTGCCAAGGAAGACGTGCGTAAAAAGAAAACATGG
Source organism: Candidatus Portnoyibacteriota bacterium (assembly GCA_028717445.1). GTDB lineage: Bacteria > Patescibacteriota > Minisyncoccia > Portnoybacterales > GWB1-42-6 > JAQUNU01. The sequence goes on from JAQUNU010000024.1 coordinate 3,134, forward strand.
CGGTAAAAACGAAACTCAAATTATCGCGACAAATATTGACGTGGCGTTTGTGGTCGAGTCGGTGGACAGAGATTACAATTTGAATCGTTTTGAAAGATATTTCGCCATAGCTGTCGCCGGATGTATAAAGCCGGCGATTATATTGAATAAAGTAGACTTGATTTCGAAAGAAGACTTGGATTCAAAATTAATCGAAATAAAAAACAGGTTTAATCATGTCGATTTTATTTTCACCAGCACGATAACCAGCGAGGGATTGGATAAATTGAAAGCGTATATAATAAAGGGCAAGACTTATTGTTTTTTGGGGTCTTCTGGGGTGGGAAAATCTTCTTTGATAAATAAATTGCTCGGAGAAAATATTATAAAAACCGAAAAGATAAGCGTTTCCACAGATCGGGGAAGGCACGTGACCACAGGCCGGGAAATGTATTTTTTGGAAAACGGGGGCATTGTGATAGACAACCCCGGGATGCGCGAAGTCGGAATGATGGACTCGAGCGTTGGCATCGATAAATTATTTGACGAAATAACCAGTTTCGCGAAAAAGTGCAAATTTGTTGATTGTACGCATATTCATGAACCCGGATGTGAGGTGTTGAGCGCGTTAAATTCCGGCAAATTAGATGCGGGCAAATATTCAAATTACATTAATTTAAAAAAGGAAAACGAATACTACGAAATGACGAAAATTGAAAAAAGGGAAAAAGATCGTCAATTCGGGAAATTTATCAAGAAAGCGAAGAAGCAATTGAAAAGATCGACGTTTAAATCATACTGAAAAATTTCTAATATGTCTCATCAAGAGAAAAGTATGTTTATTTCGCAGCCGGGCCAAAGCCCTAAGCGTTCTTCATGGTTTTGTGTTTAAAATCCCGCCTTATCAAAAAGGCGGTTTTTTGGTAAAATAAAAATAAATAAAGGAGGTGATTTTTTTATGGGAAAAATTTTAACTTGGGGCGGGCTTATTATCGCGGCGGTGTTTTTTATTATCGGTTTTTTGGCGGGGGCGACCAATGGCCCCGACATGACGCCAATTTGGCCGGCAGTTTATGGATCTAATCAGACGCTTTGGGCCGGACTAATGGTTCTTGGCCTGATTTTGTTTGTCATCGGATTGGTTATGGTGATTGTTCGGGCCATGAAGAATCGTAAGCAAGCATAATCAAGACATATGAAAAAGATAATTCCAGTGTTTGTTGTTTTTTCTTTTTTCGCCTTCGTCGGCAGTGTTTTGGCTCAAGAGCAGCTGCCTGATCCCGGCGGGGGTATGGGAATGTAAACTCGAGGGTTTTTAATTATAAAAAATAAAAATATGATGATTGGTTTGGCTGTTTTAGCGTTTATTGTCATCGCCATAGTCATTGGCGCGGCCATCAAAGAAGATGAGAAAAACGGCGAAAATAAGGGCTCAAAAAAATAATTTGGGTCAGGGGATTTTTTTCGGCACAATTTAGATTACGCTATTTTAAATTTAAAAAACCATCATGAAAAAATATCTAATAATTGCCGGAGTTTTGGTGGCTGTTATAATTATCGGGGCGTTTGTGTTGCCGCCGTTTGTCGGAAGATTGACGCACGAGGGGCCGCCGGGGTCGGGCCAGCCGCAAGGCGGGCCGGAGGGGTGCGCGTCGATGCAGGCGGGCGAGTGGATGCCGGAAAGGGACGAATGTCCAAGCCAGAACGCCGAATTAAGCGCCAAGTGCGACGCTTTTTGCGTCAAGCATCCGGATTGTTGCGGGGATAGGACGGGAGGCGAACAGGCTTTTGGCGGCCGGGAGAAAGTTCTCACTTTGCCTTCGGCTTGGGAAATTTTTAAACTGAAAAGAAACTACCCCGAAACTATCAAGGCGCTCAACGAAGGCCCGAATATTTATAGTCGCCAAGGCGCCTCAGAAATTATCGGTGACGAAAAATTGGAGGCCATTAAAGCGGTTGGTTTTAATGCGATTCAGGTTTTGTTGATCGGAAAAAAAGACGATAACGGCAAATTGGTTTTTAATGAGGTTAATAATTCCGTTTTGTTAAATGATATTGTGGCGATAAAAAAACACGGCTTGGCAGTTTGGGTGGCCTTGGATATCGCGGGCGCGCCGACGAATGCCGGACAGAATAACTTGGGCAAATACGCCGATTTTAAAGAATCTTTTTTGGCCTTTACTAAAGAATCCGCCGAGCTGATGGAAAAATACAAAGTGGAGTATTTCACGGCCAATAACGAGCCCGATAAGCTATTTAAGGAGCAAAAACAATGGAGCGCGGCGGAAATAAACGCTAACTTGGCCGATTTTTTCCCGGCGACCAACGCGGTTGCGCGCGAGAAATTCAAGGGCAAGCTGATTAATAAAATTACGCAGACCCAACGGCATCCAGATGAAGTGGTGGCTGCATCTTTTAAAAATGTAGACATCGCCGGCGTGGATGTCGGGCCATCTTTGGACGGCAGAGTCGGCCTTGCCGAGTATCAGAAAAAATTTGACGAGTATCAGTTTTACGCTTCCTTGGCCCAGCAAGCGGGCGTGCCTTGGATGAACGCGGAATATTGGCAGGGCGATTTTGACTTGGGCTATTACGATTTTGCCAAACAAAACGAGTTGAAATACGCCCAGGTTTCTTTTAACGCTTATTTGAAAGCCGCGCCCAAAGGCCAGGGCTATGTTTGGAACGATTGGGCGACTTTTTCTTTGCCGCAGGGCGAAGCGACAAGGGAAGCGTTATCCGATTTTTTTAAGAAGATATAGAATTTTTTCTGACCTCTGTGCTGGTGCCTTGATATGATGGTAAGAAAGACCCTCTGAAAAAGCCCTCAGGGGCTTGCCTTAAGAGCGGTTCTAAATGCGAGTGTTGTGCTACGAAAACAGCTTAGTTTATTTTGGAATATGGCATCGGAATACAGCGAACTCATTTTAGGTATTCCGAAGCTCCGTTTCGGAGCGAAGGATACTCTCCGCCCGTGCCATTTTAAAATCGCCAATTTGGTGGTAAGTAATTAATGACTTAATTAAATAATAAATCAAAGAAGTTAGGTGATGAAATTTACCTTGGAACTTTTGCTTGATTTTTCTGGTATTAAATGATTAGATAAACAATTAAGTTTCGTTAATAATTCACAGCTATTTCAAAAGGAGGGAGCTATGAATGGATATTTTTGCGGCAATGAGCCTGGGGATGTTGTTTTAATCTCTGACCTCAATAAGCTGGAGGCGTTTATTCATTCGGAGGTAGGGTCATTCAAAGAGCAGATCCCGGGCATTTGGGCCGAGACACCCGTGGAAAAAAGAAGATTGTTTTTGCGTAATCTTCTATTGGAATTTCATGAAGTCTTCAGGAAAATGGGATATTATATGAGACCCGAAGGCTTGCAGACATTGGCCGAAAGCAGGTTTGACGATCTTCCTTTGGAACTTTGGAACTATATCAGACTAGCGTTTGATGCCAAGACTCAAGAATTCTCATGCGACATGATTCGCGAGAGGTTCAAAAGGATGAGGTATCCGGAATTTTTCCGATGACGCTCTGGTTTGAAGACTTGAAGAATTCAATTACATCCAAAATTACGATATTTTGCGCTCAGTCGTAAAATGAAGCAAAATTCGATCTAGGCCTTGGCAAAACTTTGCCAAGGCTTTTATCTTGACAAACGAGTTTATTTTTGTTAATATAAAACATTGTGAGTACTTAAGATTTTAGGCAATAAATCTGTCAATTGAGGAGGGAGGAGAAAGATGAAAAGGAGACTGGTTTTTGTGGTAATGGTTTTATTTTTTGCGGCAAACGCGCCAGTGGCGCTGGCCGAAAATTCCAAGTTCTACGGCCGGATTAATTTCGGTTTTTACAGCAACTACATCGGCGGATTGACCGGTTCCAGAGCCTTTAATCACCCGGTCTTTCAGCAGAGCCTGGCTTTGGGATTGAAAAATCCCTATGTGGACGTGGAAGGAGAAGTCTGGTCTTCGGTCAGTCCCCGGGGCGGATTCAACTCCGATTCTGGAGATGAGATAGATTATTCCATTAATTTTTCCAGAGAGTTTGCCGGATTCCGTCTGGGACTGGGATATAACTTTTTTGATCTTTATCGGCTCGGGAGAATCAACGGAGATTTGCACGCGATCTGTTTTAATGTTGTTTCGCCTCCGGTGTTCAAATACCTTTCTTTCTATCTTATTTTGGAAGAAGATATTCCGACCGATAAGGAGTTTTTGGACGGCGGATTTTTAGGTAAGATCGGCGCGGTCTGGAGTCAGCCGATATTCGCAAATTGTACGCTGAATCTGGATGGTTCTTTTGGGGGCCACGATGGCGCCTACGGATTGCGATCCGAGCCATTAAGCTACGGACGGCTGAAGACTTCGTTTGTTATTTCCTTGTGGAAAATCTGGAAAAATAATTTATACTTGATTCCGGAAGTCAGTTTCCAAAAGGATCTGGGACATGATGACGGCTTGGCCTGCGACAGGATTTGGGGCGGCGTCAAGCTTTCGGTCGCGTTCTGAAAACTTTTTATTTTTTTTGTTAGCCTCGCTCGCCGTTTGACGAGCGGGGTTTTCTTTTTGAAATTGTCCTCCCTTGCGCAAAATTTAAAAAAATTATAATATTAGAATACAATTTAAATCTATCTGAGAAACTGGGGTGCGATTCCCCGGCTGTGCCGCAACGGTAATATCCTGCTAAAACAGGATGAGCCCGAATGTCAGAAAAAGGCCTCACAAAGGCTTTATCCCGAGCAGGAGAATCGCGTTTTTCACGATTTTGAGCTTCTGCTTCGGGCGGAAGCTTTTTGTTTAGAAGTTAAGATTTAAAATAGCTTTTATATGCTAAAAGAATTTATTCAAAACAACAAAAGAACTTTTTTTGTTTTTCTGTTTTTTTTGGCAATGTTTGGGATTTTTAGCGTTGTTTTGCTTTGCCGAAAAGAAGAATTTCGGGCTATTCCGGAGCAAACGGCCAGGATGTCAAATAACTATATAAAAGGGCCAGAAAATATTATTGAAAATCAAAATTCGGCTGAATTCTATGCGCCTTCGCCGCAAGAGTCCGAGAATCTGATTTCTGAAGGGTCCTATCCGCAACCAGGGCTTAGTAGAGAAAATCAGAATCAAATTTCGGTTTCTTTAACTGCAGGCGAAAAAAAATATTTGGCAAAAATTGATGCGGGGAGCAGCGTTTTTCAATTAATGGAAAAGCTGACTCAAGAAACCGATTTTCGGTTTAAGGCCCAGGAGTTTTCTGGTTTGGGATTTTTTATTGAGGAAATAAACGGGACGGTCAATGACGCCCGGGCCAATAAATTCTGGCTGTTTTCGGTTAACGGTATTTCATCGAATACCGGCGTTTCGCAGACCAAGCTAAAGGAAGGAGATGAAATCAAATGGGAGTTTAAGTAATAATATTTCCAATCCGATATGAAAAAAATTGTAATTTTATTTTTTTTCGGGCTGTTTTTTGCGGCGCCGTCCGTCGTTTTTGCCGAAGGCGAAACAATTTCAATAAATCTGAAAGTCCAGGCGGCAGACCAAGTTCTTTTTGAGGGGAATTTTGACGTTGAAAAATGCGAGAAAATTCCGGATTCAGGCGAGGAAACTTTTAATGCCTGGTGCGCTGTCCAGCAATTAGCCGATCAGAATGGTTGGGATATTTCTAAAAACTGGAGCGAATTTGGCGTATTTTTGGATTCCATGGCCGGGTTCGCGGGTGATTTGGAAAATAACCGTTGGTGGCTTTGGTATTCAGACTGGGAGTCCGGAATGACTTCTTTGAATGAACACGAACTGGCATCGGGCGAAAATCTGTTGCTTGTTTATGGAACGAGTCCCCTGAAAATAGCCGCCAGCAGCTTAGCGCCGCCGATCAATTCCACGACCACAATCTCTTCTTTTTATTTTGATTCAAATTCCTGGCAGTGGATTGCCACCAGCACGACTCTTTTGATAAACGAGCAAGAATTTGAGGCGGTGGAGGGAATTTATGAATTTTTCACGAGCACGACAACGCCGTACGGGATTTCGGCGCGTAAAGACGGTTTTGTCTCAAGCAGAGAAATCGCGATTGCGTCGCAATTGCCAACGAGAAAAGCGAATCTGCGGATTGAGACCGCGACAAGCAGCATCATGAATCAAGAGATCGAATTTTCCGCCTGCGAAAGCGTCTTTGGCTTGGGGATTTATGATTTCAATGCTTTTTGCGCGATTAGTCAGTTCGCGCCCCGGGCGCAATGGAGCTGGTGGGGCGAGGATGCTTTTTTGGATTCGGTTGACGGTTATCAAAACAATGCCGACGGCAATGGCGTTTATTGGCTTTGGTTTGATGGCTTGGAATATGGTCAGGCGTCTCTTAATAAATCAATTTTGCAGGAAGGGGATGATCTGCTTCTGGTTTATGGGACGAATCCCTTGATGATTTTTATGGCTACGACCACTCCTCAAGTTGGCGAAATTCTTGAAATAAGGATTGACGAATTCGGTTTTGACGCCGCCTGGAACGCAAGCTGGCTGGCTTCCGCTTCAAGCACGCTTTCCATAAACGGGGATGATATTTTTTTGGAAAATGGGATTTATCAATTGACGATTTCCACGACCAGTCCGTATTTGTTGGCCGCTTCAAAAGATGGATTTATCGGCGCGCCGGCCGCAATTATTTCAGCCAAAGAAGCGGCTTTGGAAGAGCCGGCGCCAAAACAAAGCGGCGGCGGAGGCGGCGGCGCGACAGTCTTGCCTGTTTTTGATTTTGGAAAAGCCGTGCAATTTTTGATTCAAAATCAATCAGCCGACGGTTCTTTCGGACCTGATTTGTATACGGACTGGGCGGCCGTGGCTTTGGGCGCTGTCGGCGGATACCAGAATGAAAAAACTCGATTGAAGAATTTCCTGCTGTCGGACGAATTGCAGGCAAGCGTCTTTATGGATTATCAGCGCCGCGCCATGGCTCTGATGAGCTTAGGGATTGATCCCTACCGCGGCACGAGTTTCAACTACATAAAAAAAATAATTGATTCTTTCGACGGGAAGCAATTTGGCAACGCTTCTTATTTTAACGACGATATTTTTGGCATTTTGATTCTTTTAAACGCCGGATATGGTTCCGGCGACGAAAAAATAATCAGTTCCTTGGATCATATTTTATCTTATCAGGATGACGCGGGTTCATTTGGCGGAATTGATTTGACCGCCGCGGCCGTCCAGATGCTTTCGCTTTTTTCTGGCAATGAAAAAACGGAAACGGCAAAAACAAAAGCGGTCGCGTGGCTTGCGGCCCAACAGGGAAGCGACGGCGGTTTCGGCAACAGCTATGCGACAAGCTGGGTCATTCAGGCTATTGTCGCGGCGGACGGGGATGTTTCCAGTTGGCTGAAGAACGGAAGATATCCCCTGAATTATTTGGGAGCGGGACAAATCGGCGATGGAGGATTGGAAAACGGGCTTGATATAAATAATCGGATTTGGGCCACGGCCTATGCCGTCGCGGCGGCTTTAGGCAAAACTTGGGACGAAATTATGGCGAATTTTTCGGCGTCGGCAATTTCTCAAAATATTTCCGGCCAAGGCGGGCAATCACCGGAGCCGGAGCAGGCGACAAGCACGCTCGAAAATTTGGACATTCCCGAAGAGACCGAAATCTCAACTTCCACGCCGGAAAACGAAGAAATAGAAGTGATTATTCCGGCGCCTGAAAATATTTTAGCGGTGGATAATCTCATTAATCCGGAACCTAAACAAGAAAACCCGGTTTTGCTGATTCAAAATAAAAATGCGTCCGTGGCGGATATTGATGAAGAAAATTCGTCTTTGGCT
>JAQUNU010000025.1 GCA_028717445.1 Candidatus Portnoyibacteriota bacterium
ATTTCTCGTTTGAATTGAGGGGGAGTTCGTTTTTTTCATATTTTAATGGCGATTCTTAATCTGGCGCTGCGGCTACGAGGATTTTTAACTAATTCTTCCGGCCCGGGCCTGACCGGTTTTTTAGTTAAAATTTTCAAAATGCTCTTGCGCTGATTTTCCCGAAAAAAATTCTTGACGATTCTGTCTTCGAGCGAATGAAAAGAGATGACGGCTAGACGACCTCCGGGGATGAGAATTTCAAGCGCCTGACCCAAAAACGAAGCAAGATTATTCAGTTCATCATTAACCGCGATGCGCAACGCCTGAAAAGTTTTAGTCGCCGGATGGATTCTTTGATGGTGATAAAAGGCCGGCGTCGCTTGCGTTATAATTTCCACTAAATGAAACGTTGTTACGATCGGTTTTATTTTTCGCTCTTCAATGATCTTTTTGGCAATCCTCGAAGCAAATTTTTCTTCAGCGAATTTTTCCAGAATTTCTTTCAAATCTTCAAAGCCATAAGAGTTAATCAATTCGGCAGCGGTTTGGCCTTCTGATCCCAGGCGCATGTCCAGCACTTCATCCTTTAAAAAACTGAATCCCTTCCCGCTGTTTTCAAGCTCATTTGAAGATAAACCCAGATCCGCCAATATTCCCGAAACCGGACCGAAATTCTTTTCTTCAACAATCTTTTTCAAAAAAGAGAAATTGCCGCGAACCAAAATAATCTCCGTTGATCTTTCTTTTAAATTTTCAATCGCTCGTTTATCAAGATCAATGCCGAGCAGCTTGCCTCCAGGATAAATTTTTTCCAAAATTGAAAACGCGTGCCCGCCCTCCCCGACTGTCGCGTCAATAAAATTTTCTCCAGTTTTGGGATCCAATAATGCCAAAACTTCTTTAGCGAGAACGGATATATGCATGATCTGGTCAGAGGGCTCAGGGCAAAAATAAATTTTTGCTGGCCCTCTGCCCTCTGATCAGACCACAATTCCTGTCATGAAAATAAATTGGGATTGTAAAAATATCAGATTCCCATTTCCCCAAGTTTGGAAGCAATATCGCCGACTTGTTTTTCAGTTTTCTCCTTAAACTCCGCCCAGCGGCTCGCGTCCCAAATTTCAAGCCGGTTATAAAGGCCGGTGATAACAACGTCTTTTTTAAGCATCGCGTAATTCTTCAAATAATCAGGAATTAAAATTCTGCCCAGCTGATCGAATTCAACTTCCATAGCGCCCGCCAGCATCACGCGCGCAAAACTTCTCGCCTCTATCTGGCTCGCTGGAAGATTGCCGAGCTTCTCCGCCATTGCCACCCATTCCTGATGAGGATAAACAACTAATGAATTATCAAGGCCGCGCGTAATAACCGCACCAGCGCCCAATTCTTTTCTGAATTTAGCCGGAACAGCCATTCTTTTTTTTGCGTCAATTGTATGCCGATATTCGCCAATAAACATATTTTACGACCTTCTTGGGCCATCCCCAGAAATGGCTACTTATTAACACCCTTATCCACTTTTTCCCACTTCAATTACATTTTATACCACTTTGCAAAAAAACGTCAACCCGCCATACTGCCATTTCCCCGCTCTAAAAAATTTTTCTTTAAAAAACAAAAAATGGCTCAATAAAGCCATTTTTAAACGATTCACGCTCTGTGATGATTTTTAGAAATCCACTTTTTATCCCCAAAGCTCTTTTCGTAGTCTGGAGAAATCCGTTTTCCACACTCACATAAAAGAATAGAGGCGGCTGGGTAAAACCCAGCCGCCGTATAGAGACCCGGATTGACTTCTTTTTTAAGAGAAAGTCCCCAATAGAGTCGGCATCGACTGTTGCTCGGCCATTCGCCATCTTTGCCAAACCACCAGTCTATTTTCCCGGCATCTCTTTCGGGTTTAATTACATTTTGCTGCCACGGGATTTGAACATCCACATCCCGATATTTAGAAAGGCCGTTATCCAAACTCATTCCTGTCCAAATTCCTTTAGCCAAACCGCCGAAAAGAACCCCTAAGATTTGCAATTCTTTCAAAACAGAATCGGCTTTTTCCATTCCCTCTAATCCGCGTAAAGCATCCTTTGGCGCTGGACAGATCAGGCTATTTTGGTTTGTCGGTTTTCTTGGTTTAAATCTTAAATCAGGCCCCACCATGATTTCTTCACATCTCATTTGAAGCATGGATTCCCCTCCCTTTTTATTGACACTTATCCAAAAGAACTCTTCGATTTAAAAAACATCGAAGGCAAAGTATTCTATTATAAAATTAGACGAAGTCAAGTGATATAAAAAAACAGGTAACTCTAAAGATAGAATTCCTGTGTTAGACGCTCTTTTTTTGGCAAGGCAGATATCGAACCCGCGGCCTTTCGGAAACTGCCCCGCCGGGATTTTTACGGTGGGCGTTGCTGGACTCGAACCAGCGGCCTTTGCAATGTGAATGCAACGCTCTAGCCAGCTGAGCTAAACGCCCAAGAAACGAGGGCAAACCGAGTCTTAAAAGTCTTTATCTGGTTTTTAGAATTTTAAAAGGATCGTCGCTTTGAAAAATCAAGGCTGAACGCTGTTCTATACTTTTAATTTATTTACTAATTTCTCGTTCGGTTTTTCTAAAATATCATGAACAAAACGATCAAACATCTGGTAGCGATAGTAGAACTCTTTCGTCGACAACAAAGCAAATTCGATCTCTTTGCCAACCTCCAATTCAAGCTCCCTTAGATAGGAACGGAGCTTTCTTTCTTTGACGTGGTCGCCGACTATAAAAAGGTCTACGCGGCTGTTTTCGGAATTCAAAAAAATGCCCGCTAAAAGGATCATCTTTATTGAACCGAGCGCTTGAACTTTTTTTAAGATTTTTTCTTTAGATGTCGGACTGGACTTCAAGACCAAACTTCGCAACTCCTGATAGAATTCAAAATCAGGATTAACTGAAAGATGAATCCCGGCTTCCGCTATTTTGCTTTGACGCATGAGTTTGTGCTTGATAAAACCAATCTTAAGCAAATTGCCCAGCTGTCTTGAAACCTGCGCCATATTTGGCTGATTTTTCCTGATGATTTCCTTTTGAGGAAAATATCTTCCCGGATTTCTCAAAAAAAGCTTTAGCAGCCGGACCTTGGTCTGCGAATCAAATAGATTTTCCAAAATTTGCGGCTCTCCCATAAATAATGAAAAACGAAGCCTCCACTTCGCCGTTTTTTCAAATCTCAAACTATCTTATTTAGATAATACTTCTTTTGGGCCTTTTTGTAAACTATTTCTCATCCGTCTTTCCGTGCTATAATATTTCATTATGATTATAAATTACGAAGAAATCATCCGCAAGGGCAATGACCGGCATTATCTTTCCAAAAAACCCCAGACCGTCTGCGAGATCTTCAGCTTTGAACCCGAAAATATGGAACAAATGCCTCTTGGGAATCTTTATATCGTGACCGAACTCCGTTCGGTCAAAGATTGCGGATATCTGGCTAATCTCCTGGCTTCCCTGATTAAAAGAGAGTATTATTTGAATCCCTCAAATGGCGCTTTCAAATGCTTTCAGCAGGCGGTCAAAAAAGCGAATGCCCATCTCTCGGAAATGGCAAAAGAAGAAAAAACTGAATGGTTGAGCAAGCTTCATTTTTTTTGCGCCGCTTTGACCGGACAAAATATCTTATTTACGCAAGCAGGACAGATGAAAGCTTATCTTTGCCGCCAGGATCATTTTTCCTGTTTAAGCCGGCGCCTCAATCTTGAAGGTGAAAGCCGAAAAGGGCTTCCTTCAAAGATTTTCAGCGCCATTATTTCGGGGCCGATTGAACAAGAAGACAAAATAATTATCGCTACTCCGGAAGTCGAAAATATTATTTCTCAAACCGATTTAAGGCAGACGCTGATCGAAAAACAAAATCTGCCCGAAATTTCAATCAAGCTTAAAGCCTTTCTCCAAGAAAAAAATCAGGTTCCTCTGGCAATTTTACTGATAAAACCTTCGAAAGATCCGGATGAAAAAATAGAAATTAGTCCGAAAATAAAAATGACAACCGAGCCAATTGATTTAAGAGAACTTCTTAAATAAATATTCAACCAAAAACCGGCCTCAAGGCCGGTTTTTGGTTGAATAAATGTTTTATTTTATTTCAGCGGTCGCGCCGGCTGCTTCCAGTTTCTTTTTTATCTCTTCGGCCTCTTCTTTCTTAACGCCTTCCTTGACGATCTTGGGCGCGCCATCAACCAGATCCTTAGCTTCTTTCAAGCCTAAAGTGGTTATCTCGCGGATGACTTTAATGACATTAATCTTCTGGTCTCCCGCGGCTTTGAGCTCAACGTTGAAGCTCGTTTTTTCCTCAACCGGCTCGCCGGCCGCGGCGCCATTTCCGGCTCCCATGACTGCCACGGGCGCAGCGGCGGAAACGCCAAATTTTTTCTCAAGAATTTTCACCAATTCGGCCAGATCCAAAACTGAAAGTTTTTCGATCTCACCGACCAAACCTTTGAATTTTTCCGGGACCTCAACGGTCTCATTTTTATTTTCGTCTGCCATAGTATCCTTGCGAATTTAGAATCAATACGAATCTGTAAATTTGTGTATTCGTAAAAAATTCGCGCATTCGCATGGTTATTTTTTAATTCGGGATAAAACAAAAACCAAACCTCTTAAATTGCCTTGCAGGACCGAAACAAATCCGGAAATCGGCGAAGCAATCGAACCCACCAGATTAGCGAGCAGCTGTTCGCGCCCTGGAATTTTCGCCAAGGATTTAGCCCCAGCTTCATCCAAGAATTTTCCTTCCAGGATCGCTCCCAGAATCTTCAAATTTTCGTTTTTCTTTGAAAAATCGCTTATGATCTTAGCGGCCGCAACCTCGTCCTGATCGCTAAAAGCCAAAGCAATTTGGCCTTGCATTTTTTTGGCGCTAGCGTCTCCAACATCCGCTTTTTTCAAAGCTAAATCGATCAAAGTTTTTTTGACCACCTTAAATACTCCCTTTACGCCTTTAAGTTTTGAACGAAGTTCCTTTAAATCGGACATTTTGAGGCCCTTGTAATCGGCGAAAACTACCGACTTGGCTGTCTTTATTTTATCCTCTATATTTTGAACCAGTTCCTGCTTTTGTTTTTTGTTTAACATATTTCTTGTTCATTTATTCCGTGCAATCCTTGGATACTAGCTAGTATCCAAGGATTGCACGGAAATTCATTTTCGACCTTTCCGCCCGTTGTCCATTATTATCCCGCCTTGCGGGATAATTTATTTGTCATAAAATTTATTCGCCCAAAGGGCCTGAAATTTTTACAAACAAATAAAACGCCTTCTCAGGCGCTTCCAAGCTTATGGAATAGGACGGATAGCATAACCAAAATATTCCTTGCTATAGGCCGAAACTATCACTATAAGCTATTCTGCTGCCTGAGTGGGATTTATCTTGATTCGCTCCAGATTTATCCTGAACGAAGCAAAGGACCCACTTTCTTGGGCTATTTAATTACTTTTAATTTATCAAAATCATCCCGCCTTGTCAATGTTTATAAAAAGGAATGAGGCGCGCACTTCGTGCGCGCCTTTCCGTATCTTCCACATCTTCGGTGATTTTTCAAATTTTCCTCGTTGACCAACGGCTCGCGCGGATTTTTTAGAACATTCAAGCCGGCTATCCCTGTTTTCGCAGAATGACAATCGGAAAATTATTTCAAGTATTTTGTTTTATTGGCAATATGTTCTTGCAGAGTTTTAGCAAATATCGCCTTACCCGTGCCGCTTTCGGTCAAGAAAAAATAATAAGCAGTTTTCCGCGGATAAACCGCGGCTTCGATGGCCTCCAATCCAGGATTATTTATTGGCCCCGGAGGCAAGCCGATATTTTTATAAGTATTATAGGGCGAATCGAGTTTTGTTTCTTCAATGCTATGCCGGTCTTTTTTATCATCCAGCGCGTACGAAAGCGTCGCGTCGGATTCAAGCGGGTATTTATCGGCCAATCTTTCCCAGAAAATTCCCGAGACAACTGCCCTTTCGTCTGGCGCTTTTACTTCTTTTTCAACGACACTGGCCATGATGATTATATCAAAAATGTTCTTGCCTTGGCTTTCTATATCCGCGCGCATTTTGTCCGTCAGCTTCTCGCCAAAATTATCAAGCATTTTTTGAGTGATATCTCGGAGTTTGGCGTCTTTTTCAAATTTGTAAGTATCTGGAAAAAGAAATCCTTCGAGCGAAGCGCTCGCCGGCGCCTCGGCCAAGAATTCAAAATCGTTTTGAAAATTTCCGATTTTTTCCAAACCAAGGCCTTCGCCATCAAGGCCAGCCGCGACCAAGCGCGCTTCGATCTGTTTTAGGGAGAATCCCTCCGGAAATGTCACCCAAACGTTTTCGTCCACAGTCAGCCCTTCGGTGAGAGCCTGAATGATTTTAGCCGTACTCATATCCGGACTCAAAAAATATTTGCCAGTTTTGAATTTTGCCTCCAAACCTTCAAGCCAAACACAAACTTCAAACCAATAATCGCTCCGGATCAGCCCTTGAGATTCCAAGCTGTCGGCTATTTCTTTTACTCCCTGCCCGGCGTTTATTTCAAACATCTTCTCCTCCCCGGCGCCGTTTCCGGCCGGGGCATATATCTGATAAAAAGCGTACGAAAAGAAAAAAATCCCGGCCAGAACCAGAATAAAAACAGAAAAAAGGGACCAAAATAATAACTTTTTCATTTTTAAATCTTAATTATTGCCCGAATCTTTTCCAGAAACCAGCGGTACAAAGGCAAATCCCGGAAATTCGGTTTCCTCGAAATGATTCTCACCCTCCTTTTTTATCAACCAGACGCTGTTTTTGATAGGAGCCACGATTCTGCCCCCTGTTGTCAGCTGCTCTTTCCAAGCGGCAGGCAGTTCGTCCGCCGAGGCCGCCGCAATAATTTTATCAAAAGGCGCTTTTTCGGGCAAGCCCAATGAGCCGTCTCCTTCAAAAAACTCCACTCTCCCCCGGCTAACAAAACGGTATTTTTCGACATTAATTTTTCCTGAATGCGCCAAACTTGGCAAAATTTCCACCGCAAATATTTTTCCGCTTTCGCCCACAATATGAGCGAGAAGCGCCGTCTGCCAACCAGAACCCGAACCGACATCCAAGATTTTTTCCCCTTCCTGCGGCGCCAAAAGCTCAAGCATAAAAGCCACGGTCAAAGGCTGGGAAATCGTCTGGTTAAAACCGATTGGCAAAGGCGTATTGACATACGCTTCTTCTTTCAATCTTTCCTGAATGAAATCCGCGCGATTTATTTCTTTAAATGCCTTGATTATTTCCGGGGTTTTTAAAAATTTTTCTTTAATTAAATGATAAACGAGCTCGGCTTGGTTCATGCACCTATTTTATCATATTCGGCAAATTTTTTAAAAGAAAAGCCCCGCCGTGAAAAAATGACGGGGCAAAAATGTCTTAATTTTTGCGTTTGATTTGCTCAACCGCTGCCGATAAAATTTCCAGCTCTTCTTCTGTAAAAGGCAATCTGCCGGTGTTATAGCCCCAAAGCGTCTCGGGGCTGACACAATCCCTCCTTCTTGCTTCTTTTATATCCGAGGCTTTGTTCAAAATCCAGTCAAGAAAATTCTTCAAAGAATCAGGGCAAAGTGTTGTGGTTTTAATCTCGTATCCATCTCCTGGATGGCGGCTCTTCCCCACCTTCAGCAGACGCTCCACCGCGCCAAGACAAAGGTAACCTTGATGATGCCAATGGATTCTGCCGCCGGAAAGATTTTCTTGTATGGCGAATTCCTTCAAGACGATTTCTTTTTCTCCATTAGCAAGCGGATCAAGACATACAATAAACTCATCTAAAAAATTCTTCCTTTGCCGCATAATGGCCAATTTTTCTTCTCTCTCTTCTAGCGATTTGGAGATTTCTTTCGCAAATTGCGATAAAAGGTAAGAAAAAAGACTGTGGTATAAAATGATCTCAATAAAAAATGGAATCTCATCCTTAGAGCCATTTTTATAAGCCAAGGATCTTTTAAGAAGTTCTTCCGCGTTTTTGCAAAGGATCTCGGCAAACTGCGAGGAATCCGCAATTTGGAATTTATCTTTAGAGTTATCTTTTCGAATCCTCAAAATCCATTTTCCCGATCGTTCCAGCCAAACCTTAAGGAAAAAACCGTCATACAAGAACATCGCTCTTTTATTCTGGAGCGACTGTGGCGGTTCGTCAGCATGAATAAATTCCTTAAAAGGCTTGTCAAGCCAGAAAACCAGGGGCAAAATGATTTTTTTGACTTCTTCCAGAACATCGGAAAACCTGCCGATATTCAGACCATTTGCCGTCTCTTTTCCAAAAATGAACAATCGAAGTTTCTCCGCCAAATTCAGCCTTTTCAGTTCTTTCCTTTCCGGAAATCTTTTATTGGGCGCACCCATAAATCACCTTCCTTTTTTAAGGTTTAAACCAGCTGCGGCCAGGCGAACCTATTGCCGCAGAGCCAAAAATTTTTCAAAGAGCCGGACATCTGAAAGATTCTAAATCTTATCAAATTCAAACGAAACTGGCAATTAAAAATTAAACCGCAATTCACCAGGCCTAATTATAGCTTAATAATTTAACTTCCGGTAAAAAATTTCTTCTGAAAATAATTAACCAACCAAGCGGAAAATAAACCAACGACGACTCCGGCCAAAATGTCAGAAGGATAATGCACGCCCGCGGCAATACGGGCCAAAACAATCAGGGAAGCGGAGGCAAAAAAAACAACCCCCCATCTTTTGCTGAAAAAATGAACAGCCATGGCCAAAGAGAAAAAGAAAGCGGCGTGGCCGGAAGGAAAAGAGGAAACATTATTCGTAAAAAGGTGAACTATCGGGTAAACAGAAAATGGCCGCGGCCGGTCATAAAAAAATCTGATTATCTGCGTTATTCCACCCCAACTGATCGCGATCGAAAAAATTGCCGCCCCAAAAGCGAGAGATTTTCTTTTTATAAAATCCCTGGAAATAAATAAAAGCAAAATAAAAAAGCCCCCGACAAAATATTGGAAATATTGGGCAAAAAAGTAAATCAACTGGCCTAAAGACCGAGATTGCCCGGCCAAATTATTAAAAAAATGAAAAATAGCTAGATCAAAGGACATGATTGTTGCAGGGTGATCACCGGAATTTCCGGGACGCCGCTCGTTCTAAGAGTCGGCCCCCAGGAACCCGCGCCAGCGGTTGTGTAAACCGTGTGGTTGCCTAATTTATGAAGACCATAAATGTATCGGCCGTAAATTAATTTCGATATGAATTCAATCGGAAAAATCTGCCCCTTATGCACATGGCCGGCCAATTGCAGATTGATTCCCATTTCGGCGAATTGCTTTATATAAACGGGCGAATGATAAAGTAAAATATTGGGCTTCCCGTTAAAATCTTTCTGAAATTTTTTAACCGTTTCGACAATATCCTTTTTTTGATTCCTTTCCGGATAATTGATGCCGATTATCTTCAGCCCCTCCAAATCAACGACTTCATCTTTTAAAATTTTTACTTTCGTTTTACTTAAAATTTCATCGGCCTGGCCAACCCCGATATAGGTTTCGTGATTACCCGTGATAAAGAAAATTCCTCGAGGGGCCTCGATTTTATTCAAAATATCGGCCAAAGAACCAAAATCGCCGTCCTCGATATCAAGGAGATCGCCGGTAATAAAAACGGCATCAGGATGAATTGAATTAACTTTTTCAACTAAATTTTCGGCAAACGAATCGCGGAATATGGCGCCGAAATGAGTATCGGAAATCTGGACAATCTTCCTGCCCTGCCAGACGGCCGGCAAATCGGGAATGACCACGCTGATATCCCTCAATTTAGGATTAAAAGCATTCCAGACGCCATAGACTGAAAAAAGAAAAGCCGCCGAAAAAAATACGACTCCCAAAACCGCGCGACTTGCGTCAAAATCAAAAATCCGGCCGGCCCAAAAAATGAGCCAGACGGCGGCCAAAGCCAAAAGCAGATAAAAAAGAAAACCAAGCCAGAGACCGGAAAGAAAATAGATGGCCCTGGTCAGGAAAAAATCCTTCCATTGGACTAAGAACATGGAGAAAAAGAAACTCACCGCCAAAATTGCCAAAATCCAGGCCAGTATTTTTCTAAATAAGATCCCTTCGATCCCGAAAAAACGGATGATAGAAAAATAGAACAGAAAATGTGCCGCAAAAAGAATTGCCAGGCCGAACACCAAAAAAATGATCATGACATAAATATAGTTCATTGGACCTATTATACCATTCCGGCTTGATTTTGTATAAAATCAGGGCTTGAGAAATGAAATAAGCATCTTGCCGCCCAGATAAATCCCAAACAACAAAACACCGGCTCCTGAAATTTGCCAAATCCGCCTGAAATTCTGCGTCATTGAAGCAAATGCAGAAATCCCCGGTTTCTCCGCGCTTGCTTCTGGCTCGCTTATAGGGGTTTCAAAATTTGAAACAGCCAAAGACGAATTTTCTTCATC
>JAQUNU010000026.1 GCA_028717445.1 Candidatus Portnoyibacteriota bacterium
TCATCGTTTTGGCAGCCTGGATCTTTGCGATTATTTTTGTCTATTTGGGTCGTTTTTTTGTCGGGAAAATTCAAAAAATATTGATGAGCCGCTGGGACATCGGGGCGCATCGGACTTTGATCATCGGCAGTGATGGTGTCGCGGAGGATATGATTGAAGAAATAAAAGCTGAGCCGACTTTGGGTTACCGGCTGGTAGAAAATCTGCCTGATATAAATATGGAAGAGGTTAGGCGGCTTCAAAAACAAAACAGACTGGATGATATTATTCTGGCCAATCCTGATTTTCCGCGCGAAAAAGTCCTTGAATTGATCGGTTTTTGCGAAGAAAAATATCTGAATTTCAAATTTGTGCCTAATCTTTTTCAGACCCTAACTACCAATGTCGAATACGACACGTTGGCCGCCGCGCCTTTAATCGAGTTAAAACGCACGGCTCTGGATGGTTGGGGCAGAATTTTGAAGCGGGTTATTGATATCGTCGGCGGGGTGTTCGGGCTGATAATTTTTTTGCCGGTTATGGCAATAATCGCGATTTTGGTCAAATTTGATTCAAAAGGGCCGATCATCTACAAAAACGAACGGGTAGGCCCCAAGGGTTCTTTCACCACCTATAAATTCCGCTCGTTCAAAATTGAATGTTGCACAGGAAGAGAATATGACAAAGACGGCCAGGCCAGCCGCCTGGAGGACGATTTGGCGGCCAAACAGAGCGGCCGGCAAGGCCCCGTCTTTAAAGTTTTAAACGATCCACGCCGGACGCGCGTTGGCCGAATTTTGGAAAAAACAAGCCTGGATGAACTGCCGCAATTTTATAATGTTTTGCTCGGAAACATGAGCCTGGTCGGACCGCGGCCCCATATGCCCAAAGAAGTGGCCAAATATGAAAAGTGGCACAAAAAAGTTTTCAATATCAAGCCGGGCGTGACGGGCCTGGCCCAGATCTCCGGCCGTTCGGACATTGATTTTGACGAAGAAGCAAAGCTGGATATTTATTATCTGGAAAATTGGTCCTTTATGCTGGATTTCAAGATTCTGTTCAAAACCCCACTCGTGGTTTTGTTCGGAAAACACAAATAAAATATGATGAATAAGGTTTTAATCTTAACCGGACCGGGCGGTTCCGGCAAAAGCACTATCGCCAATTTATTGGTTGAAAAGTGCGAATTTGTTAAAATTGATGGAGACGAGCTTGATGGGAAATTTTTTCCAAAGGGAGAGCAATGGCTGCCGAAAAATTTAAATAATTTAAGGAGAGCTCATGATGCAATTCTAAAAGAGACTAAAAAATTTTTTAAGCAGGGCAAAAATATTGTTTTAGATTATATTATTTTTGGAGATTACATTAATTTTTTTAAAGAATTTAAAAAAGAATTTGGTAAAAATTTAGAAATTAAAGTATTATTTCCTTCAGAGGAGGAGATGATTAGAAGAGACAAAGAGCGGGCATGCTGGACAACTGGCGAAGAACGCATATCAACTGTAAGAAAAGAATTCGAAAATATTAGAAAATTTATAGGAAAAAAAAATTTTATTGACAGTACAGGGCAAAAACCCGAAGAGACTCTTCAAAAGTATTTTAATTTCTAATCTGTTCTCGTTTCCGCGTGATTAGAATGAATTTGCTGGAGGGCAAATTATATTTGTATGCGTGTCGCCTTGGTGCATGATTATCTTAATCAATACGGCGGAGCGGAGAGGGTTCTTGAGGCATTTTGCGAAATTTGGCCCGAGGCGCCGATTTTTACTTTGGTTTATAATAAAAAAAGGACCGGCGGCGCTTTTGAAGGCCGGCGGATAAAGCCTTCTTTTTTGCAAAAAATTCCTTTGGCCAAATCGTTTCATCGGCCGTTTATGCCGCTCATGCCGATGGCCATCGAATCATTTGATTTTTCAAAATACGACATTGTCATTTCCGATTCGGCCTCTTTTGCCAAAGGCGTGATCACTCGGCCGAACACCCTGCATATCTGTTATTGCCACACGCCCACGCGCTACTGTTGGGATGATTGCCACAGGTACATCAAGGAATTTGGCTATCCGTCATTTATCACCAAAGTTATCCCATTTTTTCTGAATTATTTGAGGGTTTGGGATGAAGCGGCGGCGCAGCGGCCGGATAAATTCATCGCCAATTCCAATTTTGTGGCCAGGCGGATCGAAAAATATTACGGCCTGTCGTCTGAAGTCATCCATCCGCCGGTCAAATGCGATCTTTTTCGGATTGCTGAAGATGCCGGATTTTTCTTTATTGTCGCCAGATTCCTTTCTTACAAAAGAGTTGATGTTGCCATCCGGGCTTTTAACGCGCTTGGCTGGCCGCTGAAAATCGCAGGCAACGGGCCGGAATTAAATCGGTTGAAAAAGATAGCCGGTCCTAATATCGAATTTTTGGGTTTGGTTTCAGACGATAAATTACGCGATCTTTATGGCCGATGCCGGGCTTTTATTTTTCCCCAGGAAGAGGATTTCGGCATAACGGCTGTCGAAGCCATGGCGGCCGGCCGGCCGGTTATTGCTTACCGCGCTGGCGGCGCGCTGGAGATAATCAAAGAAGGCGCTTCGGGTTTATTTTTCGACGAACAAACGCCGGAGTCTTTAATCAAAGCGCTAAAGAATTTTAATGATGAAAATTTTAAGCCCGAAATCATTAGACAGGAGGCTTTGGCGTTTGATAAAGAGATTTTCAAGCAAAAAATAAAGCAATTTGTTGAAAGAAGCTGGGAAGAATATAATCGTCCCGTTAGATTTCCGATTTGCCCGAGCGATTCGGGCGAGCCCTTATCCATAAAGTCGCTATTTATTCGTAATTTTTCAGATTAATAAATCAATGAACTTTTCAAATTTTGCCTCAGTCATTAAAAAAAATCTCAAATTTATTCTTATTTTTATAGCCGTGGTTTTGGCGGGCATTGAATTAATTTCTTGGAAGATGTCCGGCGGCTATGACGTTTCGGTTTCGCTTTTTATTTTTAGCGAAGTCAATCAAACAGCCGAGAACAGGTGCGACGGCTATTACAGCATTAAGGCGGCGGACGAATTTTCTAATTCCGTGGCTCAATGGATTAAGAGCCCGGAAATCGTGACGGAAATTTATAAAAAAGCGAATTTCCAACTGCCAGATGTTTCTCTGGCCGCTTATTCTAAGATGATCAAAGCGCAGAAAATGGCGCCCCAATTTGTTGAGGCCAAATTCAGGGCGGCTGATCCTGAAAAAGGGGAAAGATTGGCTGGCGCTTTGGCGCAGGTCTTGCAGGATAAAGCAAAATTCGCCGGAGAATTTTCCGGAGACGCGGTTTTCACTGTCTCCGGCGGCCAGCCAGTCATCGTCAAAAATCAGGCCGATTATTTGCGAAACGGTTTTCTCGCGCTGATCGGCGGAATATTATTCTCGATTTTTCTAATTTTGTTTAAAGAAGATGAAAATCGGAATTGATATCCGAGTTCTGGCCAGGGGCACGCGAACCGGGGTGGAGGAATACGCCATTAATCTTCTGTCTCGGCTTTTAAGACTGGCCAAGAGAGAGGAATTTTATTTTTTTTACAACGCGTTCAGAAAAAAATCGCTTGAGCATGATTGGGCTTCTTTGCCGAATGTCCGGCTTTATGATTTTAAGATTCCCAACCGGCTTCTTTTTCTTTTAACTCTTTATTTCAAAAGCCCGAAGATCGACCGGTTGCTTGGCGGCATCGATGTTTTTTTTAACCCGCATTATTTTAACGCGCCGGTTTCGGGGAATTGCGTCAAAATAACGACCTTCCATGATCTTTCTTTTGAATATTTTCCTGAACTTTTTTCTTTTAAAAAACGTCTTTGGCAAAGATTTTTCGTTGACGCCAAAGCCGAAGCCAGGACGTCCGACAAACTTATCGCAGTTTCCGGATCAACAAAGCAGGATTTGATCGATCTTTATAAAATTCCCGAAGACCGGATCGAAGTTATTTATTCCGGCGTCGGCGAAGAATTCAAAAAAATTGGAATTGACGAAAAGAAAGAAAAAATAAAAGAAAAATATCATTTGCCCGAGAAGTTTGTTTTGTATTTTGGCACGATCGAGCCGCGCAAAAATATCATCGGTCTGATCAGGGCTTTTGAGATGTTAAAAGAAAAAAAAGATTATTCCGATCTTTTTTTGGTTATTGGGGGCGGGACGGGCTGGCTTTTTGAAGGAATTTTTCAGGCGGCCCAAAGATCTAAATATTCTAATTTCATTAAATTTACGGGATTTGTGGAGCCGGAAGACAAGGTCTATCTTTATAATCTTGCTTTGCTTTTCGTTTATCCCAGTTTTTTTGAGGGTTTTGGCTTTCCGCCTCTTGAAGCCATGGCTTGCGGTGTGCCGACGATAACCTCCAATACTTCTTCTTTGCCCGAGATTATGGGAGATGCCGGGCTGATGGTTGATCCTTATAATCCGGCTGAACTAGCCTGGGTCATTGAACAAGTTTTTAATGACGAAAATTTAGCCGCGGAATTGTCCAGACGAGGGCTTGAGCGCGCTAAGATTTTTTCCTGGGATAGATGCGCTCAGGAAACTTTTAAATTAATAAAAGAAAAAAATGCGTATCGGGATTGACGCGAGGTTTTTCGGCCTTAAAAGCAAGGGTTTAGGCCGTTATACCCAGAAATTAATCGAAAATCTCGAGCTGATCGATTCCGAAAACGAATATTTGATTTTTTTGCGGCGCGAAAATTGGGATGAATTTTGTCCTAAATCGGCAAACTTTAAAAAAATCCTTGCTGATTATCGCTGGTATTCTTTGGCCGAGCAGATCTTCATGCCTTTTTGCATCAGAAAAAACAAGGTGGATCTCATGCATTTCCCGCATTTTAATGTTCCTATTTTTTATTTTAAGCCTTTTGTCATCACGATCCACGACCTTATTTTAAGGCGTTTTCCGACCCATCGCGCCTCAACCTTAAGTCTTTTTAAATATTGGATCAAAAATTTCGGTTATCGTTTGGTCATCTGGTCGGCTATAAAAAAAGCTAAAAAAATAATCGCCGTTTCAGAATACGTGAAAGAAGATATTTTAAAGTTTTACCGCGTTGATCCGGAAAAAATTCAGGTAGTCTATGAGGGCGCGCCGGAAATGACGGGCCATTCTTCGCGAATCGCCAGTCTTACGTCGGCAAGCGATGGCGATTCAACAAGGTCAAATCGCAACATTGATGATAAAGAAAAATACCTGCTTTACGTGGGGAACGCTTATCCGCACAAGAATCTTGAAAAACTGATTGATGCTTTTGAAATTCTGAAAAAGCGACATCCGGATTTACGGCTTTTCTTGGTTGGGGAAGATGATTATTTTTACCGGCGCTTAAAATTGGAAAAAAGGGCGGAAGGGGTCTTTTTTTACGGTTTTGTGCCGGATGAAAAGTTGGCGGAGCTTTATCAAAACGCTTCGGCTTACGTTTTTGCGTCGCTTTGCGAAGGTTTCGGTCTGCCGCCGCTGGAAGCCATGGCTCACGGTTTGCCGGTGGCCTGTTCGGATGCCACCTGCCTGCCGGAAATTTTGGGCCAGGCGGCGATATATTTTGACGCGAATGACCCCGGCGGTATGGCGGAAAAGATAAATCAGCTTTTAGACGACGGTTTATTGAGGGAAAAATTGATTCAGAATGGGTTTGAAAGAATCAAGAGATATTCTTGGCGTAAAATGTCCGAAGAGGCCATCACTCTTTATAAAGCAGTTTAATTTTTCAAAGAGTGGTTGAATCCAGTCAAAAAAGACGATGATCTTTCATCGTCTTTTTTGTTTTCGTTGTGGATTTTATGAAATTTTACACGTGCTATAATGGAAGCATCAGGAAACCGCAGCGGGGCTGCGTGGTTTCAGAATATCTAAAATAAATTTTGCGCTGATCCCTCGGCTAATTTTTGATTGCATTTTAATTTTTAATCGAATGGGCCGAAAATACGTTTTTTCACAAATGTTCGATGTCCGACCCCGTCAGCAAACGGGCGAATTAGATTTGAAAAAAATCGAACGGATTGAGGAAATTCTTAACCTCAAGATTACGAGGGATTTTAAAAAGTTTAAGCGCGCGCTCGATTTAAAAAGAGCAAAAGAAAAAATCGTTGGCATTTCTGAAATTAAAGAAAAATTGATCGGCCAGGATACCCCTTTCATAAAAGAAGACAAATTCGCGTCTTCCTGGTCCGGAATCGAAAAATATTCCGGTGTCAGTTTTGTTGATCAATCGGAAATTATTTCGGTATTTGACGCTCTGGAGGCCGCCCATCAAATTTTAAGAGAGGCGGAATTAAAAATCAGTCCGGCTGTTGAGGCGGATGTTTCGCCGGATCTTGATTTTGAGTCAGGGTCGGAAAGCTTATCAGCGGAGGAGCAAAAGATTATCCCCGACGAATCAATAATTTTTGAAGAAAAAATAGATTTTCCGAATGAGGCGCGGGAAAGGATTCCTGAAGCGCTTGTTTTTAGAGAAAGAAATTTTAAATTTCAGGAAGAGCCAGTCATAAATCTGAATTCGGAAATAAACGAAGAAGAAAAGCATTTTGGGGGCGTTCTTTCGCCGCGGTCATTTTTGAGCAAAAGAAGATCTTCCTTAGCCGCTTTTTTGACCGCGGCATTCCTGATCTTTTCCATTTTTCCGATTGTCGGCTGGCTGAATCGGGCCGTTTCCGCCAAATCAAGCATTTTAAACTATGGTTTAGCTGGATATGAGGCTCTTGTTTCGGCTAAGGATTCTTTGATGAAAAAAGATTTCTCCGGCGCCGAGGCTCATTTTGGCCGAGCAAATATTTTATTCGCCTCGGCCAATTCGCAATTAAGCGAAGCGGGCGGTTTGTTGGTTGTTTTGCTTGAAAAAGCGCCCGGGCTTTCATATGTTTCTTCCCGGGTTAATTTAATTAAAGCCGGAGAGGAATTGAGCAAAGCCGGACAAAATTTTACTCATTTGGTTAATTTGCTTGGGGAAAACACAATGGATTTTAATTCGTCGGGCGGCGAAATGATTTTCCCGGGCGCTTTGAGCGAAGGAAGGGATTATCTTGAAGCCGCTATTTCGCATTTGATCGCAGGCAATGACTATCTTCAAAAAATCAAGGCCTCCGCTTTGCCTCCAGAAGTTCAGGGGCAATTAACTTCATTGCAGGGAAAATTTCCTGAAGCGCTGAGTTTGGCCCGTCAAAGTCTGGAGTGGTCGGATGAATTTCTTAAGATATTCGGCAGTGAAAAAGCTAAAAAATATTTGCTTGTTTTCCAAAATAATTCCGAGATGCGGCCAACGGGCGGATTTATCGGCACTTATGGAATCTTGGATCTCGATAACGGCCAAATAAAAAATATTTTTATTGACGGCATTTTTAATCCGGATGGCCAGCTCCAGGAAAAAATAATTCCTCCTTCGCCAATTCAGAAAATTTCCACGGCCTGGAGCATGCATGATTCAAATTGGTTCGCCGATTTTCCTTCTTCCGCCAAAAAAATGATGTGGTTTTTCGAGAAGACCGGCGGTCCGACCACGGATGGCGTCATCGCGCTCACGCCGACGATCATCGAACGCCTGCTTGAGCAAACCGGGCCGATCGATCTGCCTCAATATGGCGTTTTGCTTGACGCGGACAATTTTGTTGAATTAACGCAGTATAAAGTCGAGCTGGATTACGACAAGGAAGAAAATCAGCCCAAAAAGATACTTTCTGATTTTGCGCCCAAATTCATCGAGAAAATCGGCGGCCGTCTCAAAGCCGGGGATTTGGAAGTTTTAAAAATAATCAACGAATGCTTAAAAGAAAAACATGTTTTGTTTTATTTTAGCGATCCGGAATTGGAAGAATTTGTCCAAAAGCAAGGCTGGGGAGGAGAATTGCTTTCGGTTGAACAAGATTTTTTCAGTGTCGTTCATGCGAATATCAACGGCTATAAGACCGATCGGGTGATCAATGAAGAAATTAGGCACTCCAGCGAAATTCAGGCTGACGGTTCTATCATTGACAGGCTTGAAATTCTCAGGCATCACAACGGCGGCAATAGCAGCTATGAATGGTATAACAAAGTCAACGCCGATTATATGCGGGTTTATTTGCCTAAAGGCAGCCAGCTGATTTCGGCTTCCGGGCATACCGTGGAAAAAAATATCCCCCCGATTGATTATTCTACGGGCGGATTTAAAGCGGATCCCGAAATCGCCTTGCAGGAAGCGAATTTAATAGTTGATGAAAAAACCGGCACCCATATTTTTGAAGAGAACGGGAAAACGGTTTTTGGCAATTGGGTTTTTGTCAGTCCGGGCGAAAGCGTTAAAGTCATTTATGAATACCGCCTTCCTTTTAAGCTTAATTTAGTCGAAGATACGGTTGCTTTCTCTTTGGTCGCGCAAAAACAATCAGGATCAATCGGCAGTCGTCTTGGAATTTCCGTCGAAGCGCCATTTTCTTGGGGAATTTCCTGGCTGGGTTCGCAGAAAACGCAGAAGAATTTAATTGAGGCGGAATCAAATTTAAAAGAGGATCAATTTTTCAACGCGGTTTTAAAACGGGAATAAAATGGCCTAAAAATGAGAAAAAACTCCGCCTTTACCTTAATTGAACTTCTTGTCGTTATCGCCATTATAGGTTTTAGTTGATAAAGGTTATAATGGCGCTTTTCGGTTTGGTTATATTTCCGAGGGAGCGCCCTACCCGATATGTTGGTTTCATGGAAATGGCTCGGCATTCATAAGCGCAAATTCATTTCCTTCTAATGAATAAATTAAAGAATCGCGAACTTGCATTCTTCGGTCTAAAGCGGAATAATGTAGCTAAATGACTTTTTTTGAAAAAATCCTGAACAGCGAATCAAAAACCATCACTTCGGCCGCCATTATCATTGGCGCGTCTTCTTTTATTTCCAGGATTTTGGGTCTTTTGCGCGACCGGATCCTGGCCGGGACTTTTGGCGCGGGCAATGAGCTTGATATTTATTGGGCAGCCTTCAGAATTCCGGATTTGGTTTACAACTTGATGGTTATCGGCGCGCTTTCAGCCGGATTCATTCCGGTTTTTACCAGCTATCTGGCCAAAAATGACGAAAGCGGCAAAAGAGAAATGTGGTATCTGGCCAATGGCGTTTTAAATCTTTTAATCGTCGCGCTTATCGTTATCTGCGGCATTTTGGCAATTTTTACCCCTTGGCTTATGAAGTTTATAACTCCGGGTTTTTCCGGCGAAAAGATGGCTATGACGATTAATTTAACCCGTTTGATGTTTTTGAGTCCGATATTCTTGGGAGCTTCGGCGGTTTTTGGCGGCATTTTGCAGAGCTACAAGAGATTTTTTGTTTTTTCTCTTTCACCGATTATCTATAACCTGGGCATAATTTTTGGCGCTATGTTTTTAGTAAAACACAGCGGTCTCTACGGGCTGGCTTGGGGCGTTATTTTGGGCGCGGCTGGACATATGCTGATTCAGATTCCTTCGGCAGTCGCCTGCGGCTATTCTTGGAGAATGGTTTTTGATCTGACTCACGAGGGCATAAAAAAAATCAGCCGGTTGATGGTGCCGCGGACTTTGAGTTTGGCCACCGGCCAGATCAGCCGCCTGGGCATGACGGCGATCGCTTCAACTTTGGGCGCGGGGAGTTTGGCTATTTTTAATTTAGCCGATAATTTGCGCTCTTTTCCTTTGGGTGTTGCCGGGCTTTCTTTTGCGGTGGCCGCTTTCCCGACTTTGGCCGAGGCGGCGGCGCGTAAAGATTGGCGCGAATTCGTTAAAAATTTTTCCGGCACGACGCGGCAAATTCTTTTTTTTATGATCCCGGCTTCTGTTTGGCTTGTGGTTTTGCGAGCGCAGCTGGTCAGAATCGTGCTGGGCACTGGAAAATTCGACTGGCAGGATACGATTTTGACGATTGAAACTTTGCAATATTTCTGTATTGGGTTGGCCGCCAGCGCCTTGGTTTATTTTTTGATCCGTGCCTTTTTCGCTTTGGAGGACACCAAGACCCCGTTTTTTATCGGCTTAGTCACCGCATTGTGCGAAATAGGGTTTGCTTATTTTCTTTCAAAAACGCTTTCG
>JAQUNU010000027.1 GCA_028717445.1 Candidatus Portnoyibacteriota bacterium
TATCCGCCTTCAAATAGAATACTGGCCGAGAAGATCGCCGGATGCGGCGCGGTGATTTCCGAATACCCAATTGCCTCCCCAGCGTTTAAACATCATTTCGTGGCGCGCAATCGAATCATCAGTGGGCTTTCTTTGGGAACGCTCGTTATCGAAGCCCGCGAAAAATCAGGGGCGCTCATCACGGCAAAGCACGCGCTTGAACAAAACCGAGAAGTTTTTTCCGTGCCCGGTTCTATCTTCTGCCCCACGGCCAAAGGCCCAAACAGCCTCTTAAAAATAGGGGCTAAACTGGTTGAAAACGCATCCGATATTTTAGAAGAATTGAATCTAAAAAATCTCACCCGGCAGATTCAAATGAAAGAAATAATTCCCGAGAATGAAGAAGAAGCCGCCATCCTTAAAATTTTATCCGACGAACCAACACATATTGACAAAGTCGTCAATGAGACTAAACTTGATACGTCAAGGGTCAACTCGGCCATGGCCATCATGGAAATGAAAGGAAAAATAAAAAATTTAGGCGGCATGAATTATGTAATCGCCAGATAATTTTTTACAAAAATGAATTTAATTATCGTTGAATCACCGACCAAAGCCAGAACCATTCAGAAGTTTTTAGGAAAGGATTATTCAATCCTTTCGTCTTTTGGGCATGTCCGCGATCTGCCAAAAAAAGAGCTGGGCATCGATGTTGAAAATGATTTTGAGCCCAAATATGTCGTGCCGCTGACAGCCAGAAAAAAAATTACGCCCATCAAAAAAGCCCTGGAAAAAGCCGAAAGGATCATCCTGGCAACCGACGCGGACCGAGAAGGCGAGGCCATCTCCTGGCATTTAAAAGAAGTTTTAAAATTGGACAAAAATGCCGAAAGAATCGTTTTTCACGAAATCACAAAAGGCGCCGTCCAGGAAGCGCTGGAACATCCAAGAAAAATGGATATGGATTTAGTCGACGCTCAACAAGCACGGAGAATTCTAGATCGCCTGGTCGGCTATAAAATTTCGCCCTTCCTCTGGAAAAAAGTGGCCAAAGGTTTGTCCGCCGGACGCGTCCAATCCGTGGCCGCGCGGCTTATTGTTGAAAGAGAAAGAGAAATCCTGAATTTCAAACCCGAAGAGTATTGGAGCGTTGAAGCGATCTTGAAAAAAATGGAGGACGACGACCGCCAATTTTCAGCTTTTTTAATAAAAAAAGGACAAGAGTCAATCGGCAAGCTTGATATAAAAACGAAGGAAAACGCGGAAAAGATCGTTAAAGATCTGGAAAACGCGAAATACGAAGTCGCTTCGATTGAAAAAAAAGAAACCATCAGAAACCCGCTTCCCCCTTTTAAAACAAGCACCTTACAACAAGAAGCCGGTAAACGCCTTCATTTTTCAGCCAAAATGACTATGTCGCTGGCGCAAAACCTTTATGAAAGCGGCTATATCACTTACCATCGCACCGACTCGCTCAATCTTTCGGATATTTCGCTTTCAGCCGCCCAAAAATTCATTGCTGAAAATTTCGGCCAGAAATATTGGGCCGGAGAAATGAAAAAATTCAAAACAACGGCCAAAGGCGCCCAAGAGGCCCACGAAGCCATCAGACCAACCGACGCTTTCGTCACGCCGGAGAAAATAAAACAAGAAGCGCGCTCGGAAAAATACGGCGAAAATTTATTTAAGCTTTATGATTTAATCTGGCGCCGCTTTATGGCTTCGCAAATGAGCCAGGCTGTTTTTGATTCAATGGCTGTTGATATCTCGGCCAAAGATTATCTTTTTCGCGCCAACGGCCAAACCCTGAAATTTGACGGATTCCTAAAAGTCTATCCGATGAAATTCCAGGAAGTCGACCTTCCCGAACTTCATCAAAAAGAGCCCTTGAACCTGGTTGAATTAAAACCGGAGCAGCATTTTACCGCCCCGCCCGGGCGTTACAGCGAAGCCACTTTGATCAAAGAACTTGAAAAAGAAGGCATCGGCCGGCCCTCAACCTATGCCTCAATCATTTCTACGATCCAAGACAGAAATTATGTCCAAAAAGATCAGAACCAAAAACTCTTTCCGACTGAGATTGGCATGAAAGTTAACGATATTCTGGTGGAACATTTTCCCGAAGTCGTGGACATAAAATTTACCGCAAACATGGAAGAAGATCTAGACAAAATTGCCGAAGGAGAAAAGAAGTGGCGGCCGGTTATCAAAGAATTCTATGGCCCGTTTAGCGAAAATCTTGAAAAAAAATACGAGGAAGTTAAACAGCAAAAAGTCCAGCCTGAACCCACCGACCGGGTTTGCCCGCAATGCGAAAGCCCGGTTGTCATCAGAACCAGCCGTTTTGGAAAATTCTACGCCTGCTCCAGCTTCCCAAAATGCCGCTGGACCGAGCCGATATCTAATTCAACCGGCGTCGCCTGCCCTAAATGCGGCGAAGGCCAAATTATTGAAAAAAGAAGCAAAAGAGGTAAAATATTCTATGCCTGCTCCGCCTGGCCAAAATGCGATTTTGCGCTCTGGAACAAACCAAACGGAGAAAAATGCGAAAAATGCGGTTCGCTCCTGGTCCTAAAGCCGAACGGCAAGACCGAATGCAGCAACAAAGAATGCCGATCTCAAAAAAAGCATTCAAAAGAAGAATCGGAAGAATAAATCGCAAGTTCATTTAAAGAATGAAAAAGACCCCAGTCACATGATTAAACCGGGGTCTTCTTATTGGCCGATTGATCTTCTTCTAATAAAAAATGAATCCTGGACGCTTGCTTGTTTTTCAGAAAAACCCTACGAACCAAGGTTTTCTGATTTTTCCGGCGATGGCTCCTTTTCCCAAAAAACCTTCGATCTGTTTTAAGAAATTAAGCGATTTTCCGAGTTCCGGAATTCTTTCCAAAGCCACTCTGGCGACATCGCTGATCGGTAATTTCCTTGCTTCCTCTGGACTCTCCCAGCGATGAGGCAACAGAATCTCTTTTTCACGATACTCGAGTCTCTCGGCCTCCTCTGGCTCGGCAACGCTAAAAAAGATTTCAAAATCTCTTTCATCCGAGAAATAAGTCCCCAAGCTAAATTTAGTCCGGATATCCTCGCTGAGTTCTTCCTTTTTTTCTCTATCCCAAGCTTCCTTAGGTTGCCCATCAACGGAACGGATCATTTTTCCGCCCGGCAAAACCCACTTTCCTTCTCCCTTAGCGTTTATTTTCCAGACGAGCAAAATGCGGCCGTCGTCAAGCCGCATAATCAAGCTCGCCGCCACAAGTTGCCTGCCCATAGTTTCCATTTTTTCTCTCCTTATCGGCTATTTCAAAAAGAACTTGAGTTGCCAAAATTATAAACTTTTAAATAAATTTGTCAATCCCTATAAGTAAGATTATTCTAAATAAATGCCGCAAAAGGCCGAATTCCTCGAAAAAATCAAACAAATCAATCCCAATTCCAATCAGGACCTGATTGGCCGGGCGTTCGATTACGCGCAAAGGATCTACGAAGGCAGAGTTCGCCTGTCGGGCCAGACGCTTTTTGAACATTGTGTCGAGATCGCTTTGGCCCTGGCCGAAATCAATCTGGGTTCGCCCGTGATCGTCGCTGGCCTGCTTCATGAAGCGCTAGAAAGAGTCAATATTCCCAAAGAAAACTTGGAAAAAGAATTTGGCCAGGAGATTACTTTTATGGTTGAAGGCGTAACCAATGTGGGGAAGGTCGAGCACAGCGGCGCCGAACGCACGATCGAAAATTTGAGAAAACTTTTTTTGGCTACGGCCAAAGACACCCGCGTTGTTCTAATAAAATTAGTCAACCGCCTCCACAGCTTGCAAACAATCTATGTTTTTGAAAAAGAAAAACAGCGCCGGCTGGCCAAAGAAACTCTAGAAATCTACGCGCCCATTGCCTATCGCCTAGGCATGAGAAAAATTTCCGGAGAATTGGAAGATCTGGCTTTTCCAATTATCTATCCAGAAAAACACGAATGGCTTCTCTCCCAAGTCAAAGATCGGTATCACGCCCGCGAAAAATATTTGCAAAAACTATCCCCCATAATTTCGAAAACCTTAAATAACGCCGGTATTTTCCCGATTGAGATCCACTCCCGCGCCAAACGCTACTACAGCTTGTATAAAAAATTGATGCGATACGAAATGGATCTGAACAAAATATACGATCTGGTCGCCCTGCGCATTATCGTTAGAAATATTGACGATTGCTACGGAGCCCTCGGCGTCATTCATAAACTATGGAGGCCGATGCCGGGCCGGATAAAGGATTACATCGCCTTGCCAAAACCGAATGGCTATCAATCTCTCCACACGACGGTTTTTTGCCCAGGCGGCAAAATCACGGAATTTCAGATCAGAACGCTTGAAATGCATAAAGAAGCCGAATATGGCATTGCCGCCCACTGGTTTTATTCAGAGCAAAAAGGCCTTCGCGCCTATATTAAAAAGATCTTTGCCAAGCCGCCCGAAAAGGAGCTCGAATGGATCAAACAGCTACGCGAGTGGCAAGAATCGATCAGCTCTGGTTCTTCCGAATTTCTGCAAGCGCTCAAAATCGATTTTTTCAAAAGCCGGATCTTTGTTTTTACCCCAAAAGGAGATGTCATCGATCTGCCTGAAGGAGCGACCCCAATTGACTTTGCCTACCACGTGCACACATCCATAGGACATCGTTGCGCTGGCGCTAAAGTTGATGGCAAAATGGTCTCGCTCATCCAGCCCTTGAAAAACGGCCAGGTTGTCGAAATCATCACCCAAAAAGAAGAAAAACCGTCGCAGGATTGGATAAGGCTTGTCGCCACCAATCAGGCCAAAAACAAAATAAAAGAATGGTTCAGAAAAAAGAGGCCCCAGGAAATTATCGAGACCATAAAACAAAAAGTTTTTCTCCTAAAAAAACCGGCACTAAAACCGTCGCCGCCTCAAAAACCGTTGGTCGAAATCCAAGGCGAAACAAAATTCCTGACTAATTTAGCTAAATGTTGCAATCCTCAACCAGTCGATCAGATAATTGGCTACATCACCATAAATCGCGGAGTTTCGGTCCATAAAGCCGACTGCCCCAATCTCAAACGAATCAAAAAAACCGAAAGATTAATTCCGGTTTCTTGGAAAATGACTTAACAATTCTGATTTGGTCGCTATTTGATAATTCTTTTTATCATTCTTTCCAAATCATCCTTATCGCTAAATTCAATGATCACCCTTCCTCCGACTGCGCGGCGGCTAATCTGGATTTTACGCCCAAAATAATTCGTCAAGTCGCTGGCGATTTTTTTTATCTCCGGGTCCATGAAAACCTTCCGCCGATGAGCCGAAATTGACACCTCTCTTACTCTTTGCTCGATCTGTCTGACATTCAGATTATTTTTTATAATTTCAAGAAATAAAGCCTTCTGCGTCTGCTCGCTTTTTATGCCCGCCAACATTCTGCCATGACCTTCGGTTATCCTGCCTCCCTGGATCGCTTTCTGAACCTCAAGCGGCAGGTTAAGCAAACGGGTCGTATTGGTGACAACCTCTCGACTCTTGCCGATTTTGCGGCCGATTTCATCATGCGTCAGATCAAATTCATCATGCAGGCGCTTGTAGGCTCTCGCTCGGTCGATTGCGTTTAAATCGGTTCTTTGAATATTTTCAACCAGCGCTAATTCCAATTTTTGCTGCTCGGTGGAATCACGGATGATTGCTGGCACCAATTTTAAGCCCGCCATTTTAGCGGCGGCCAAGCGACGATGGCCGGCGATAAGCGTGTATTGCGCCTCTTGGCCACGGCTTAAATCTTTGACGCTTTTGGTCACGATTAAGGGCTGAAGAATGCCGTGCTCTTTAATAGATTCGGACAACCCAACCAGCTCTCTTTGATCAATATCTTCCCGCGGCTGGAAAGGGTTGGAGCTTATTCTTCCGACCTCGATATCAAAAACGCTTTCCTTTCTGGCCCGAAGCGGCTGGGAAATCCGGGGGAAGCTTTCGTCACGGCCAGACGCCGATTTTGCCGGAATTAATGAGTTTAGGCCTTTTCCAAGATTTTGCATTTTTCAAAACGATCCTAATTTATTAATCACATCCCTGCAATCTGGATGAAATTAAAAACCAGGATCGCTATATTTGGGTTTTTAAAAATTCCTCTGCCAGTTGATGATAAGCCAGTCCGCCTTGCGAATCAGGATCATACTGCAAGATAGTTTTTCCAAAACTAGGCGCTTCGCCCAAGCGGACGCATCGGGGAATAATCGTGTCAAAAACATAACCGGGGAAATGCAGA
The DNA here is from genome assembly GCA_028717445.1 of Candidatus Portnoyibacteriota bacterium. Taxonomy (GTDB): domain Bacteria; phylum Patescibacteriota; class Minisyncoccia; order Portnoybacterales; family GWB1-42-6; genus JAQUNU01. The sequence goes on from JAQUNU010000027.1 coordinate 6,241, forward strand.
CGCACTTCTTTCACTACCTGCCGGGCCAGCGTGTTTCGCTTATCAAACATGGTCAAAAGCGCGCCCCTGATCTTCAGATCCCTGCCCAGATTTTCCTTGATTAAATTAACAGTCCGCAAAAGCTGCCCCAATCCCTCAAGCGCGAAATATTCGGCCTGCACGGGAATAATGAGCTCATCGGCTGCCACCAGGCCATTGATGGTCAAAAGGCCTAAACTGGGCGGGGAATCAATAATAATATAATCGTAATTGGGTCTGACTTCATTCAAGACATTGTAAAGCCGAAATTCTCTGTCTTCCGCCGGCACAAGCTCAACGGCCGCGCCAGCCAAATCGCTGGCCGAAGGAATCAATTCATAACCGAAAATGTTTGTTTTTTTTACAAGCGCGTAAGGATATTCCTGGCCAATCAAACTATGGTATAAATTTTTTTGAATATTTTCTGGCTCAAATCCGAGACCCGAAGTGGCGTTGGCTTGCGGATCAAGATCAACCAGCAAAACATATTTTCCGGCCGCGGCCAAATAAGCCGCCAGATTTACCGCCGAAGTTGTCTTCCCCACCCCGCCTTTTTGATTGATAAAAGAGATTATTTTAGCCACGGTTTTTATCCTTTTATCTTATTATAACCTCTATTTTAAAATTGACAAATGGGCTTGAAAAAAATAAAATGATATTGTGCTAAAAGGCCTAAATCAGGCCTATTTTAGCCGCTGTGGTGAAATTGGCAGACACGTGCGACTCAAAATCGCATGGGTAACCCCCATGTCGGTTCGACTCCGACCAGCGGCACAAGCAGCGGCACAAGCGTTTTTTCACTGTCGGGCTTTTTGGCCAGGCATTTGTATTATCGCCAAACAAGGAAGGGAGGTTCTTTCAATGCAAGAGGTTTACAGAAGAATTTTTGGCAGAGTGAGGACCGAAAAAATTAATTCCGGCCTGATTGAGATCGACGGCGTTTTAATTCCAATTGTAATTTCCTGGGTGACAAACCGCTTTTCTTTGCTTACCCAAAACACTCACAAGGGGAAAATGGAAATTTCCCTGGATAAAGATCGGGGCGCCGAAAAGAAAGGAGATTTGCGGCTGGGAAGCAATAATAAGATTTATATCGAAATTAAAGAAATAGGCGCTTTTGCCCCGCTAGAACTTAAAATTGGCGACGGCGGAATCAGCATCTGCTTGCCTGCTAATGAGTGTCCGCTTGAAAGCCAATTAGTTCTGCAGGCGATCGCTTTCCTGGCGCCCAATTTCAAAGAGCAAAACGGCAGCATCCAGATTTTTTTTCCCGATGCGGTCGGAAAAGCAGCATAAACCTCTGTCTGGTTCAACGAATCAAAAAGCCCCCTCGCAGTTTTTTCATGAGGGGGCCTTTTTTTATTTCAAAAAATTTACAAAAAATAAATCGTAACAATCGCCAATGCTAACAAAATCCGATACCAGACGAATATTTTATAGCTCCTTCTTTCCACGAATTTAAGCAAAAACCAGATCGCGACAAAGCCGGAAAGGGCGGCGCTAATAATTCCAACCCAAAAAGCTCCATTAAATCCTGCTTGTAAAATCTCGGCCATTTTAAAAACATTGGCGCCAAAGATAATCGGCGCGGCCAGCAAGAAAGAAAACTTGGCCGCGCTTTTCTTATCCAGCCCCAAGAACAAACCGGCCGAAATCGTGGCGCCGGAACGAGAAACCCCGGGCACAATCGCCACGGCTTGGGTCAGACCGATTAAAAAAGATTTTCGCGCCTTAGTTTGTGAAATGTTTTTTGAATTTTCGCTTCCTTCTTTATCGGCTAGCCACAAAACCAATGAGAAAATAAATAAAACAGAAGCAATCAAAACAGGGGAACGAAAAATCGTCTCCGCCGCGTTGGAAAAAAACCAGCCAATCACCGCGCCCGGAATCGTAGCCAAAAAAAGATATATCGCCAGGCGGCCATCTGGATTTTCGCCCCATTTTTTTTGACCAAAAACCAACTTAAAAAATCCAAAAAAAATACCCAGCCATTGCCGCCAGAAAAAAATTAACACGGCCAAAAGCGTGCCGAAATGCAAAACTATGTCAAAAGCCAAACCGGGATCCTGCCATTTAAAAAACCAAGGCAATAAAATCAGATGCGCCGAAGAAGAAATCGGCAGATATTCGGTCACGCCCTGCACTATGCCTAAAATTATCGCCTGAAAAATATCCATATTTTAAATCGAAAGTATTTCCAACAGCTTTTTCGGATTCGTCGCCCCGATCCTTATGATTTTAGGTTTGGGCGAGGTCATGTCCAAAACCGTCGAAGGTTCGTTGAATTTCAAATCCCCCGCGTCCAAAACAAGATCAGGTTTTAAAAATTGATTTCTGAATTGAGCCAGAACTTCCCCTATTTTTGTCGATGATGGCTGATCGGAAATATTGGCGGAAGTGGCCGTAAGCGGCCGCGGCAATTCGGCCAGAAGCATATTGACGAGTTTATAATTAGGAATCCGCAGACCGATTGTTTCCCTGCCCGCGGTCAGCTTTTCCGGCAATTTGTCCTTTTTCCTCAGAAGCACGGTTACCGAACCCGGCCAAACCAGACTTAAAATTTTTTCCAGTTTCTTATCAATGCAGGCGACCTTTTTCGCCATTTCAATATCGCGGACAAAAACGGGAATAGGCCGGTCGGACGGCCTGTTTTTTATATTAAATAGACGCGTCACCGCCCGCTCATCCGTGGCCATGGTCACCAAGCCATAAACCGTGTCTGTTGGCACCACCACCGCTCCTCCGCGCCAAATAGCCTCCGCCGCTTTCCGGATTCCGTAGCTAGAAGATCTTAAGTTTTCAGGATCAATCTTAATGATATCCATAATCACAATTCATTTTTATTACATAACAGGATACCCTTTAATAATAGATCTAATCTTCTTGCTAATTTATGCAAGTCATCGCTGTGTGACTTATTATAAGGCTCCCATTGCCTTAAATCTAAAAGCGTATTTATAGAATCTATTTTAAAACTAGTTTCCGAAAAAAATTTTACACAATTTTCACTATATTTATTTTTTATATAATTCCAATTCACTTTGTATGAAGTGTTAGATAATTTAACTAAATATAACCATTCTCGCTCCTTATCAGGTAAAATATTTGTCTCCAAATTCATTAAATTATCTATTGTCTCTTTTTCAAGATTGTTCTTAATTTCTTGCAATCTACTGTGTTCACCTATCCAAAATATAACTACTGTAACAATGATAGAAAGAAAACCCAATTTTGCTAAAAGATCCTCATAAATGTACTTAAAAATCTTTTTTAACCCATTTTTCATATAACAATATTAATTAATTTCCCCTTCACAAAAATCACTTTCTTCGGCTCTTTGTCTTCCAAAAATGCTTTCACCTTTTCGCTTTCAAGCGCCGCCTTTTTGGCGTCTTCTTCGGAAATGCCGGTCGAAACTTGTATCTTATCGCGCAATTTTCCATTCACCTGGACAATTAGCTCAATATTTTCTTCTTTTATCAATTCGGGATCGAATTGCGGCCATTCTTGGACGAAGATGCTTTCCTTGTGGCCCAGCTTTTCCCAAAGCTCTTCGGAAATATGCGGGGCAAAAGGAGAAAGGATTACCAAAAATTTCTCAAAATCTTTTTTCGAAATCTGGTTTTTCTCCATTTCATTCAGAAAAACCATCATAGCGCTGATAGCCGTATTAAATTTTAAATTTTCAAGATCATCCCCGACTTTTT
>JAQUNU010000028.1:0-7302 GCA_028717445.1 Candidatus Portnoyibacteriota bacterium
TGAATTATTAAACACAATGGGCCGACATGTTAAGACGGATATGGAAATAGGCCAGATCAATGATTTTATCGGCATAACCGGAAAAATTAATGCTGAAAACATCCGGCGTAAAGTTTTTGACAACGGTCCAGAGGGATTGCTTTATTCGGCCACAACGGAAAAGGGGGCTTATATTCTTTTGCCGGTCGGGGATAATTTCGAAAAAATCCAGGAGGCCTGCAAAAATATCTTTAATTAAATTATAAATATCTGCCAGAGCTTTCAGTCATCGTCACAAATTATAAGAATCCGGAGGTTTTTAAGCTTTGCCTGAATTCATTAAAAAAAACTCTTGCCGGAATCGAATCGGAAGTTTTTTTGCTAGACGCCGAGGCGGACGAGGACACTGAATATGCGGCGAAAGAATACGGCTCCGGATTTGTGTATATTCCTTTTAAGAAAAATGTCGGCTTTCCGGCTTTGGTTAATGAAGGCCTGGGGCGCGTTTCAGGGAAATACGTTTTAATTTTGAATTCCGACAGCATTCAAACCGAGGGCGCCCTAGGAAAAATGATCGATTGCCTGAAAAATAATCCAGCCGTCGGAATTGTGGCGCCGAAGCTTTTAAATCTGGATGGAAGCGTTCAGGATTCATGCCTTCGATTTTTCGGGCCGTTGACCATAGTTGCCCGACGGACTTTCTTTGGAAAAACGCGTTGGGGCAAGCGGCTTATCGAAAAATTTTTGATGAAAGATTTCGATCACAATTCGACGCTTGAAGTCGATTGGGTTCTGGGTTCGGCCATGATGGTAAGAGCTGAAGCGATCAAAAAAATAGGGCCGATGGACAAAAAGTTTTTTATGTATTTTGAAGATGTTGATTGGTGCCGCCGTTTCTGGCAGAATGGATATAAAGTCTTATATTTGCCAGAGGCGCAAATTTATCATTATCATTTTCGGGTCAGTAAAAAATCAGGCGGCATTCTGGACCTTTTGATAAATAAATATACCTGGATCCATATCCAGAGCGCAGTTAAATATTATTGGAAATATAAAGGAAGGTCGACTCCCAAACCCTTTAGGGTCGGCTGATCCTAATATGCGAAAAAACTTTTTAAAATCCGTTATCACTGTCGTTTTGATCGGAGTCGCTTTTTACGGCGGTTTTTTGTACGGAAGAAACCAGCGTCCTTCGGTAGAAAAAGTTCAAGGCGTTTTTAATCAGGAAACCAGCAAGCCCGAAAATGTTGATTTTAGTTTGTTTTGGGACGCTTGGGCCAGAGTTCAGGAAAGATATGTCGGTCGTTCGGCCCTCGATTATCAAAAGATGGTTTTTGGCGCGATTTCGGGGATGGTTAAGGCCATCGGCGATCCTTACACCGTTTTTATGCCGCCCGAAGATTCCAAGAAATTCAGCGAGGACATCAAGGGCAGTTTTGAAGGAGTGGGTATGGAGATTGGGATACGGAAAGAAGTTTTAACTATAATCGCGCCTTTGGAAAATTCGCCTGCCAAACGAGCGGGACTCATGGCCGGAGATAAAATTTTAAAAATTGACGATAATATGACTTCTGATTTGACCTTAGACGAAGCGGTCAGCAAAATAAGGGGGCCCAAGGGTTCGCAGGTGGCGCTTTTGGTCTCCCGCGACAGCTGGGACGAAGCCAAGGAATTTAAAATTACCCGCGATGTCATTGAAGTGCCGGTGATTAGTTATGAATTGAAAAATACCGGTAGCAAACAGATCGCTTATATTCGGCTTTATCAATTTTCAGAGAACGCCGGAACGGAATTTAAAAAAATAGCGGATCAAATTTTGAATTCTTCGGCACAGGGAATCTTGCTTGACTTGCGCGGGAATCCGGGAGGATATCTTGAAATCTCGGTTGATATCGCCAGTTGGTTCTTGAAGAGCGGCGAGCTGGTTGTGGCCGAAGATTATGGAAATGGCGAAAAGAACGAGAATAAAAGCTATGGATATAACAAATTGGGCCATTATCCTTTGGTTATTTTGATAGATCAGGGTTCGGCCTCGGCCTCGGAAATTCTGGCCGGCGCCCTGCGCGATAATCGGGGAGTGAAGCTTGTCGGCGAGAAGTCGTTTGGCAAGGGATCGGTTCAGAAACTGGAAGACTTGCCTGGTGGCTCTTCGCTTAAGATCACCGTGGCAAAATGGCTGACGCCATCCGGCCATTCGATTGCCGACGCGGGCCTTGAACCGGATGAAAAAGTTGAAATAACCGAAAAGGATATTGAAGCGGGCAAGGATCCGCAGCTGGATAAAGCTCTGGAAATGATCTCCAGATAATGATAAGTGATTAGTGCTCAGTGATTAGAAAATGATAAGGCGTTTTCTGCGTTTTATCGCTAATCACTTATCGCTAATCATTTTTTTATGCGCAAGATCGTTATTTTGGCCGCGGGCAAGGGAACGCGGATGAAAAGCGAATTGACTAAGCCCGCGGTTCCTCTGGCTGGCAGGCCGATAATTGAATATCTGGTTTCCTCGGTTGTTGAATCTGGCGTTGATAAAAAACCGGTTATCGCGGTTTCTCCGGATAATCAGGAGGCCATAGAAGAGGTTTTAAAGGAATATCCTTGTCAGTATGTCATTCAAAAAGAAGCGCTGGGCACCGGCCATGCTTTGGCTTGCGCCAAAGAAGCGGTCGGCCAGGCGGAATATGTTTTGAGTTTATACGGCGATCATCCTTTTATCCGGCCGGAGACGATAAGAAATATCTTCAAACAAAATAACGGGCCGGTTACGATTACGACCGCAAAGCTTGAAGATTTTCGCGGCTGGCGAAAAAATTTTCACCATTGGGGAAGAATAATCAGAAAAAACGACTCGGTCGATGAGATTATTGAATTTAAAGATGCAAGCCAAGAAATGAGGAGTATTAAAGAACTGAACGTCGGCTTTTATTGTTTTAAAACAAGTTGGCTTTGGGAAAATATTAAAAAAATAAAGAATGATAACGCCTCGGGCGAATATTATCTGACTGATTTGGTCAAAATCTGCCGCGAGCAAAATTTGCCGGTGAATTCGATGGAAATTGATATCAAAGAAGCAATTGGCATAAATACTTTTGAAGAGTTAAGAATAGTGGAGAAAATGGTTTGCCTAATATAGAATTCAAAAATAAAAATATAAAAGAAAATAATAAAAGAATTTGTTTTATCGGCGGGACCAGCCTTTTTGAATCCGATCTGTTCGGCGATTTTAAGAAAATTGAAAAAAGGAATAAATTCGGCAAAGTCGCGTTTTTTCAGAAGAGTAATTTGTTTTTTATTCAGCGGCATTTAGGCGGCGCGCCGCCCCATAGAATCAATTTAAAGGCCTATTTCCAGGCCTTGGAAGATTTGGGAGTAAAAAAGATAATCTCAATCTGTTCCGTGGGCTGTTTGAAAAAGAATATAAAAATACCGGCCATGATGGTCCCGCATGATTTCATCGGGTTTTGGAATATCCCGACTTTCTTTGACAATGAAATTTGCCACTCGGCGCCCGGGCTTTCCGGTGAATTGCGAAAAGAAATAATCAGCGCCGCTAAGAGCGAAAAAGTAAAAATTATTCCAAAAGGGATTTACTTTCAGGCCAGCGGTCCGCGGATTGAAACGCCGGCAGAGGTAAAAATAATCTCAAAATTTGGCAATGTAGTTGGCATGACTTTTGCTTCGGAGGCCACGCTGGCCTGCGAAAAAAACATCGAAATCGCGGCGATCTGTACGGTTGACAATTACGCCAACGGCCTCAAGGGCGGCGTAAATTATGATATAGTTAAAGCAGGCGCGAGGAAAAATAAAGAAAATTTGGAAAAGATTCTAGGAAAATTAATTTAAATAGATATAATTTTAAGCAAAGAGAAAGAGCAGGAAAGTATTGTTCCTGCTCTTTTGTGCGCCCGCTCTTGAATGAGCGGCGCACTTGGATGCGGAGGCGATGAGATATTCGCGTGCATCAGATTGACGTTGACTGCGGTGTGGATAAAGAACGATACCGGCCTCGCGAAGTTGGTCTAGGAAATATATTGGCTTAACAACTTTCTTGCTAAAATAAATCTAAGAAGCCATAATAATAAGAGACTCTTTTCGCTAACTAAATCATATCTTTGAATCAATGTCAATATTTATCAAGAATTTTAATGAGTTATCTAATGGCAGAACTTCAAGCGAAATTCACGATTTGATCAATGACGCGGAGAAGGGAGTTGTAAAGATTTTAAGGCGAAAATAAATGAAGCAGATAAATTTAAAAATTTATGGCCGGGTTCAAGGTGTAAATTTTAGATATTTTATATTTGAGAGAGCGAAAGAGATTGGTTTAACGGGTTGGGTGAAAAACGAAGATGATGGAAGCGTTTTGATTTTGGCTGAGGGTTCGGAGGAAAGTTTAAAAAAGCTGATTGAATATTGCCAGAGCGGGCCGCAATTTGCTACAATTGATCGAGTTGAGGTAAAATGGAAAAAAACAACTAGCGGGTTTGACGATTTTGTGATAAAATACTAATAATTTCGAATACGCACGAATCTGAACACGAATATCACGAATGAAAATGGAGGAATTCGTGAAATTGGTGAACAATTTGTGAAAATTAGCGATTCTATGAAAGTAATACTCATCAAAGACGTGCCGAAAGTCGGCAAGAAAAGCGAGGTCAAGGAGGTAGCGGATGGCTATGCCAGAAATTTTTTGTTGCCTCGCGGATTGGCCAAAGCGGCCAGCGATTCGGCGCTGGAACAGTTGGAAGCGGAAAAAGCTCAGCAGGCGATTGAGGCCGAAGCGGATCTGGCTCAAACCCAGGAGATCGTGGCTGGTCTTGACGGCAATGAATTTGAGATTGCGGCCAAAATGGGCGAAGAAGGCAAACTCTATGGCTCAATAACTGCCGCCAAAATTGCCAAAGCCCTTCAGGATAAGGGCCTGAAAGTTAAAAAAAGCCAGGTCAAAATGGAAAAACCGATTAAGGAAACTGGGGAGCATGAAATAACTTTGGAATTCCCGCACGGCCTGGAAGCAAAAATAAAAATAATTATCACCGAAGAAATAAAAGAAAATTTATCCTAATATCCCAATATCTTAATATTTATCCCTTTTGGATATTAAGATATTAGGGTATTGAATATTGTTTTTATTGTGGCCAAATATATTTTTGTGGCAGGCGGAGTTATGTCAGGAGTCGGAAAAGGCGTGGCGACGGCTTCCATCGGAAAAATTATCCAGGCGCGCGGTTTTCACGTCACTTCCCTCAAGATCGATCCTTATGTCAATGTTGACGCAGGGACGATGAATCCCACCGAACACGGTGAGGTTTTTGTTTTGGATCAGGGAACTGAATGCGACCAGGATATGGGCAATTACGAAAGATTTTTAAATGTCGATCTGCCGGATATAAATTATATGACCACCGGTAGCGTTTATGAGTCGGTTATTCATCGTGAGCGTAATATGGGTTATGGCGGAAAATGCGTCGAAGTCGTGCCGCATATTCCGCTTGAGGTAATAGATAGGATTGAAAAAGCCGGAAAAAACGCGAATGCGGATTTTGTGATGATTGAAATCGGCGGAACTGTGGGCGAGTATCAGAATATTCTTTTTTTGGAAGCGGCCAGAATGTTGCGTTTGAAGAGACCCGGCGATGTGCTTTTCGTTTTGGTCAGCTATTTGCCTTTGCCCAACAAAATAGGCGAGATGAAGACAAAGCCGACGCAATACGCCGTGCGCACTTTGAATTCGGCCGGAATTCAGCCCGATATCGTTATCGCCCGCTCGACTGTTGCTCTGGATGTTAAACGCAAGGAAAAGATCGCGCTTAACTGCAATATGCGCGAGGAGGATGTTATTTCCGCGCCGGATATCGATAGTATTTATGAAGTGCCGTTAAATTTTGAGAAAGATAAATTAAGCGACATTATTCTTGAGAAGTTAAAGACAAAAGCCAGAAAATCAGACATGAAAAACTGGAAGAGTTTGGTGAAAATAGTTAAAACGGCCGAAAAGCCGGTAAAAATTGGAATTGTAGGAAAGTATTTTGGCACTGGGGATTTTATTCTTTCAGATGCTTACATCTCGGTGATTGAGGCGGTGAAGCACGCTGCATTCTTTCATAAGCGCAAGCCCGTGATTGAATGGATAAACTCGGAAAAATTCGAGCAAGACGAAAAATCGATCAAGGAATTGAAGGATTTCGACGGCATCATTGTGCCGGGCGGATTCGGTTCTCGCGGGGTTGAGGGCAAAATAAAAGCGATCGAATTCTGTCGGAAAAACAAGATCCCATATCTCGGTCTTTGCTACGGCATGCAACTGATGGTGGTTGAATTCGCTCGCAATGTCTGCGGCCTAAAAGCCGCGCACACGACCGAGATAAACCGCGAAACGGCCAATCCGGTGGTGGATATCATGCCTGAGCAGAAAAAGAACCTTGAGGACAAGAATTACGGCGCGACAATGCGCTTGGGAGCGTATCCGGCGGCCATTACTATACGAACGCAGGCCTTCGTCGCTTATAAAAAGCATCTTATCTCCGAACGCCACCGCCACCGCTGGGAAGTCAATCCTAATTTTATTGAAACCCTGACCAAGAACGGCCTTATTTTTTCCGGCAAATCGCCGGACGGAAAATTAATGGAAATTGCCGAATTACCCAAGGATGCTCATCCTTTCTTTATGGGTTCGCAATTCCATCCGGAATTCAAATCCCGGCCTCTCTCGCCGCATCCGCTGTTCAGAGAGTTTGTCAGAGCGGCGATAAAATAATTTTTCTTTAGATTTTCATTCCCGCCCCGAATCTTTCATTCCCGTCCGCGTTTCGCCGTAGGCTTTGGCGAGGCGAGCGAAAGCGGGAATGACAGAAGAAGGGTAATAAAAAGAAACGCCTTAGGGGCGTTTCTTTTTATAGATAAAATTTTGAAAAATAATTTAATTCTGCGGGATCACATTGACAATCTTTACCATCCGTTTGTTGCCGTCGAATTTAGTTTTATTTTTATTGGTGAATTTTACAACGCCTTCGCGAAGAGCATAGATTGTGTCGTCTCCGCCGCGCTTTGTGTTAACGCCCGGAATAAATTTCGTTCCTCTCTGGCGGACGACAATGCTGCCAGCTTTGGCTTTCTCTCCGGCGAAGAGTTTAATTCCAAGAAATTTTGGTTGAGAATCGCGGCCTAAACGACTTGTGCCAGCCGCTTTTGTATGCGCCATAGCTGTTTAAAAATTCGAAATCCGAAGCACGAAATTCGAAACGAAAATCTGGCATTTCGGGATGTTCGAGTTCAAATAATATTATTTGTATAGTATAATCTAAAAATAAGCTTATGTCA
>JAQUNU010000028.1:7312-9380 GCA_028717445.1 Candidatus Portnoyibacteriota bacterium
ATCAAGAGCCAATCAATTTTGATTGGAGGGATAAGGCAGGGGAGTGGCTGAAGAAAAATCAGGGCGATATTGCCTTGTTTTTCGGCTTTATCGCTGTGGCTATAATAAGCTTCGGGATCGGCTATTTCAGCGCGCCGGAAATGAAAAAATTGCCTCTGATTATTGAGGAGCCCGAGGCGTTTCAGGCATCAATAAATGAAGCGATTCAGCCAGAGCCGGGAAGCGTCCAAAGCCAAAGCCAAAGTCAAGCCCAGAACGGAGATGAAAAGGGGATCATTGTCGCCTCAAAGAACGGCACCAAATACCACTGGCCCTGGTGTTCTTTCGCCAAAAATATAAAAGAATCCAATCAAGTCTGGTTTAATTCCGAGAAAGAAGCCCAGGCGGCGGGCTACGGCAAATGCGGTAATTTTGACAAGCTCATTCCGGCCGGATACCAGCTGGAATAGAAAAAGGGCCTTTAAACAAGGCCCTTCACATACAGAGGTCGGGGGTCAAAATGACTTATTTTTCATCCGGAAGGCCAAAGGCGATCAGCCAGATAATCGTGGAAAAGAGCTGAATCAAAAGCGTTGCTGGCAGCAGCAGCTTTTTCCATTTGATTGGTTGCGCTTGCTTTTTAGAAATCAATAATAGCAAAAGGATAAAAATTTTGTTGAAGATTACGCTCGTCAGCCACAAAGGAATTAGTAAATCTCTCCATTGATTCAGCCCGATTTTTTTCTCCCTCCGCGACAGAAGATCTAAATCTTTCCATCGTTTCGGCCCGACTGTCTCTCTTCGAGAATAAACATCCAAAAACGCAAGCGTGAGAATCCCGGAAATAAAGACAAACTGTGAATAGCACGGCAGTATGAGATTTTGCCACCAATTACGCTTCGGTTCCGCAAACATTATCTGTCCCGGCATATCCCCCTCCTTTTTTAAAAGGGTTACAATGGATTTTTTTTTCGCCTCGGATCTGATTTATTTTTTCTTGGTTTTTGAAAAGGACAGGATCCGATATTCTTTGGCAAGCTGCCTTGCCTTATTTATCTTTTCGCGCAGATCAGCCGGGAGCTGGAGCGCGATTTTTTTTAACCTCGTTTCGTCGATCTTTAAAATATCGTTCCAGCGGCCGATTGGCTCAAGAATGTTTTTCAGCAGATTCGGATCGTATTTAAAACGTTGGATTGTCGCGCGGCTGATATAGCCGTCGGGAGCGAAGAGCCGTTCCATACCCTCTTGGTCCATAAATTTGCCGAAGATGATTTTAAGCTCATCGGATCTTTCTGTTTTTTCCTCGATTTCCTTTTTTAAAGCAGCGTACTCGGCAATCAAGGCGTTAAGATCCTGGTCGTTGAAAATTATTTTTTCTTCACGGAATTTATGTTTGAAAAGGGGACAATGTTTCTGATAAGCGCACCAGTCGCAAAGCGGTCCAGGCTTGGGCGAAAATTTTTGTTCGCTTGCGGCTTTTTCGATCAAAGAAAGGCGGCCGGAGAGATATTCTTTCGTTTTTTCCAGGTCCTCGTTGTTTTTAAGGGAAGAAAGCTTTTCGCCGTGTTTCAGAAAATATAAGCTGACTTTGACTGGCCTTTTTTCTTCCTTTATGGCCGGCCAGCGGTTGGTCAGGCCAAGATGATAGATGGAAAGTTGGAGGTCGGTTTCAACGGTGGCCTGGGCCGGCATTTTTTTACTGGTTTTGTAATCGATGACTTCAAAACCGCCGTCTTCTGATTTGTCTATGCGGTCGATTTTGCCAGTGATAAGGTGCAGATTGTCATTAACGTTTATTGGAACTTCAAAGGGCGTTTCCAGGGCTAGAACGTTGAAATCGCCCGGAAAGTTTTTGACGTAATAATTTTTGAGGATCATGACGCCTTGAGCGAAAAAAGCGGCCTCCGTGCGTTGGTCCTTGAAAATACCGGGTTCCCAATTTTGGCTCCAGAATGAAAGGAGTTCCTCTTCAGTTGGAGGAATAAGCCGGTCGGGCTCGTGCAGGTTTTTTAAAGCGCTGTGAATGAGTGTGCCAAAAATCGCTTCCACGGATTTGGGGGCGGGCAGGCGGTCAAGATACTGAAATTTG
>JAQUNU010000029.1 GCA_028717445.1 Candidatus Portnoyibacteriota bacterium
AATAAAAAAAATCGAAGAAGGTCTCGCATTAATAAAAAAATCACTATGAACGAAATTTTCAAATCAGCCAGCAAAATAGTCTTCATCCTCATGGCGGTCGCCACGATCGGAGCACTCTTCATCGGAAAGATTTCAGGAGAGCAGTTCCTGATCCTGGCAAGCATGGCATTCAGCTTTTACTTCAGCAGCAAGGGAGACGCCACCCAGCCATACGCAGGAAAGTAGGGAGACGCCAAATGAAAACCGCAGCCAAAATCGCTGTCCTTCTGGCAGTGATAGCGGGAGCGGTAATCTTCCTGGCAAAACCAGAACGGACACACGACGATGCCTCACTGCGTCAGGACACCAATGAGGCGATCCAAACCATAGACCAGAGGGCAGAGCAAATAGACTCATTCTTCCAGGGCAAAAAAATGCCTCTGGCTGGCTTTGGCAAAAAGTTCGTGGAAGAAGCCGACCGAAACGGGATCGACTGGCGTCTCATGCCAGCGATCAGCGTCAGAGAATCGGGCGGCGGGAAGCAAGCCTGCGGAAACAATCCGTTCGGCTGGGCTTCGTGCAGAATTAATTTCAAAAGCACCGAAGAAGCGATAGAGGTCGTCGCCTGGAATCTCGGCGGAAACAACCCGCAGACCTCTTCATACTACGAAGGCAACACGGAACAGAAGCTGTGGAGCTATAACGGCTCGGTGAATCCCTGCTACCCAGGCGAGGTTTTGTCGATTATGGAGCAGATCGGTCTCAAATAGACAGAACAACAAAAACGTTGTAGAATAGAAAATCCTCAAGATCGGGTTTGACTATAAAAACAGGCAGGGGTAATGTTCCCGATTGAAGGGGAGAGAGGGAAAAAGAAAGGTCGAGAACCCCCTAAAAGCAAGCTTTAGCAAATAAATTTACAACTTCACCCAATTGTCCCGAAAGGGATTAACCCCGCCGAAAGGCGTGGGGGATGCGACCAAGCGGGTCTGGACTTCCCAAAAGCCCAGAATTAAACTATAATCGGAAATGCAGAGGAGAAGCGTGCAAACGCCGAACCATCTGCGGAGCCTTGCAAGGCTCTTACGCCCTCCGCAGCAATGCGGACGGAAACGGCACGATTAACCCACCACGAGTCGCATCCTGGTGGGTTTCGTGTTATATGAAATTCAAAGACGCAATAGACCAGTTCTCAGGCTGGCGAAAATTCAAGGTAAAAGGGCAGACAGTCCGAGGCTACGATCGGGAGCTCAGGAACTTCAGTCTCTTTCTCCGAAACCCTGAGATTGAAGACGTCACGATCCATGATGTGATGGAATACCTGAACGGCATGCTGGAAATGGGATGGGATCACAACAGCTTCGTGGGCAAGAGCATGGCACTCCGCAAGTTCTTCGAATTCTACCGCCTGCAGAATTATCAGGTGCTGAACGAGGAGCTGATTCCGATCCCGCATGCAGAGCATAAGATTCCGAGAATCGCCGACGAACAGGCATTCAAAAAACTCGTCGGCGTCATCCCGACCGAAACGAATGATCCCAGACACATCAGAAACATGGCAATCATTAATCTGCTTTGGGACACGGGTGCGAGAAACGGAGAAATCCTTTCGCTGAATGTCTCAGACCTGGACTTGGAGAGAAAGCGGGCGATTATAAAAACAGAGAAGTCGAAAGGCAGGCGTCCGATCAGAGAAATTTTCTGGACGCAGACCACGAATGACTACATCTGGAGCTGGCTCAAAAAACGTGAGCATCTGGCAAAGACAATAAAGATCGAAGAACCAGAAGCTCTCTTCATCTCGGCAACGAGCTGGAGAGTCGGGCAGAGATTCACTATCAAGGGAGTCGGCGAAATGCTGAGACGCTACTCAAACAAAGCGGACATTCCTTACATGAATGCCCACAGCTTCCGTCATCACATGGGGCATGACATAATAAAGAAAGGCGGATCAACCGCAGATGTCATGAACATCCTCGGACATGCATCGGTGCAGAGCACGACTATCTACACGATGATGACGGATCGGGAACTTGAAACAAGATACCGACAGTTCAAAGGAGCTTAAAGAGGTTATCCACACATCACGACTTGACAGCATTTGACACGGGAGTATAATGAAAGCATATGAAGGTCAAGCGTATAACCTATTACTGCACCTACACTAAAAACAACGAAGACCTGCCAAAATTCAGCAAGCCGTTTTCCACTCTGGAAGAAGCCAAAGAGGAATCGACGAAGCTTTCCGAACAGGGATTCTGGGGAGCGATCGAGAGGCATCATGAAGAAAAGCAGGACAACGAAAATGATCTGGCATGGAATCCCGACTGGGACGGGGTAGGGGACGACGCTGTAAAAATAATTGAATACTTCTAATAAAATTATGGGAATATCAACATTCAGACTCAAAAAAATTGAAGAATTAAAACAGAAAGCCGTGACGCTCTATAAGCAGGGTTTGACTACTCGTGAGGTCGGTAAGATAATGGGAAAGAGCCACACTTGGGTATGGGACTCAGTAAGAGAAAAGCTCCCAGATGCAATGGCGGATCAGCCAAAGCCGAAGCACAAGAAAGCAGGCAAGTAAGTTATCCACTCTTTGGGAACTTGACAAGAAATGACAAGAGAGTAAAATGACAGATAGAGAGTGGGAACTTTGAAAACATAATAAAAAACACTTGCCCGCCTGCCGAGTCCGAGATCAAAAGAAGATCGCAGATTCAGCAGACGAGCAAGCGGGAAAAATCGACTGGGCAAAAGCTCCCCAGCCTCCTATTAACCCCTGCGGTTAACCATAGAAATATAAAAAGTGTCATGGGAGATAAAAACAAGAAAATGATTAATATAGAAACACTAAAATTATATCTCAATAAAGCTTCTGACGATGAAGAAACTAATCGATTGAAATCTGGCTTTACTATATTGAGAAAAGAAAGAAGCCCAATTTATCTGACAGGAGATGATTTTGATAAAATCTTGAAATGGAAGCTTCGTGGCCAATATGGCCGTCAATCTGAAATAAGAAAGAAAATCACCTAAAATTTTGGCACGTGCGCCAGCGGCAAGGCAGTTGGCTGAAGCAAAGAAGAATCTGCCCGAAGACTGGAATTTTAAAATTTGGGATTGCCTCCGGCCTTACTTAGTACAAAAGCGAATGATGGATAGTTTTGCCAGACGCATCGATTTTATTTATCCAAAAACTTCAAAAAAAGAAAAAGCGCTTTTGCTTCAGAAGTTTGCTGGCGTTTTAAAACGCCAGACCAATGATTTGGGCACACACGCCAATGGCGGCTCCTTCGATTTAACTTTAATGGACGAAAAAGGAGATGAGCTTTATATGGGCACGGACCACGATGATTTAACTGATAAAGCGGCAACCGATTATTATGAAAGTAAGGCAGAATTGAATGAACTTGAAAAAGAGGCAAAAAAGAATCGTAAAATAATGAAAGATGTTCTTGAAAAAGCCGGGTTTGTTAATTACGTTCCAGAATGGTGGCATTGGAGCTATGATAAATAATAATTTTTTTAAAATATGGATAAAAGAATAAAATTGATAAGAAAATGCGAATGGGAAGAAGTTTTTTTGAGCTGGTATAAAAATGAGGGAGAATCGCCGAATTGGGCCAAACTGGCTAAAGAAAGGGGATTTGCTTCCTGGGCAGATTGGCGGCTTCGCGGGTATGCGAAACGATTTGAATGCGCAAAAGCAGATTGGGGTTTTTATGAAATTTCAAACGCCCCGGAAATTGTTTCGTCTTGGTTTGGCGGGCCTTTCCGGACCTGGATAGAAAGGCATTATGATAAAGAAAAAACGAAAAATTTTGCCGACCTGGCATCGCGTCAGGATATTTTACAATTGCCCGTGATAAAAAAAATGAGAAGGAATTATCCTAAAAAATCCGTGATTACTGCTCTTGAATTGTCTGATGGCCGGATTTTTGTGATCGAAGGAATGCATCGGACCTGCGCTTTGGCTTCTATGGCCAAAGAAAAGAAATCTTTTAAAAACAAGTTGATTTTTGCGATCGGCAAATCCAAGCTTTCGGAGCTGCCGGCAGTCGACCAGAATACCAGTAAAAAATAACCATGCAAAGAAAAAAAACCGGCAAGAAAATCGTTGTGGCGGTCAGCGGCGGGTTTGATCCGCTCCATAGCGGCCATGTGCGACTGCTTGCGGCGGCTAAAAAACTGGGAGACGAGCTGGTGGTGATTTTAAATAATGACGCCTGGTTTAAAATAAAAGGCCGGCCTCTTTTTATGCCACA
Source organism: Candidatus Portnoyibacteriota bacterium (assembly GCA_028717445.1). Taxonomy (GTDB): domain Bacteria; phylum Patescibacteriota; class Minisyncoccia; order Portnoybacterales; family GWB1-42-6; genus JAQUNU01. The sequence continues at coordinate 4,248 of JAQUNU010000029.1, forward strand.
GAATCAGCGCAAAGAGATTCTTGAATCAATGAAGCCGGTTGATCGGGTTGTTTTGACTAAACACAAGGATTTAGGGAAGGTTTTTGAGCGTACAACGCCCGAATACAGCGTCTGTCGGGAGCTGGAAGAACTGAAGCCGGATATCTTTGCCAATGGCGGGGACAGATTTCACGACGACGTGCCGGAAGCGGAAGTTTGTAAAAAAATCGGCTGCAAAATGGTCTTTAACGTCGGCGGCGGCAAAATCGAATCAAGCTCGTGGCTGCTTGAAAAATTTTTAGAAAATAATGGAAAAAAGTAAGTCCCATATTTTAAGATTCAGGGACGTCAACCGCGATATTTTCGCGGCGATCAATGATGGCCGGAAAAAGACAGAAACACGGGCCGGAAGCCCAAAATACAGGGGCATCAAAGCCGGCGACCGGCTTGTTTTGGTTTGCGGCAAAGACAGGATGGAGAAAGTGGTGAAAAAAGTTGAAAAATATGCCGGTATTGCGGATTTGCTTAAAAAACATAAACCGCAGGAAATTAATCCAGCCAGCAAGACCGCCGGAGAGCTGGAGGAAATTTATTACAGTTTTCCGGGCTATCGGGAAAAAATAAAGAGATACGGCCTGGTCGTTTTTGAATTATAGATAGAATTTGACTTGTCATGCTGAACTTGGTTCAGCATCTCTTTTAATTTTTTAGATCCTGAAACAAGTTCAGGATGACACCCTGCGCTAAAATGAATTCTCAGAGAAAAAAATTTAAAATCGGCGTTTTTGATTCCGGTTTCGGGGGCTTGATCATTTTAAGGGATATTATCGGGTCTCTGCCTGAATACGAGTATGTTTATTTGGGAGACAGCGCCCGCATCCCATATGGAACCCGTTCGCAAGAAACGGTTTTTAATTTTACAAAACAGGCAGTTGAGTTTCTTTTCAAAAAGAATTGTTTTTTGATTGTGCTCGCCTGCAATACCGCCTCAACTAAAGCGCTCCGAAAAATTCAGCAGGAATATCTGCCAAAATTTTATCCGGACAGGCGGGTTTTGGGCGTCATTATTCCGGCCGTCGAAGCCGCGGTTTCCTGCGCCAAAGAAAGGATTGGCGTGATTGCGACGCAAGGCAGCGTTGATTCAGGCGCTTTTATAAAGGAAATAGAGAAAATTAATCCCAAAATGAAAATTTTTCAACAGGCCTGTCCTCTATTTGTGCCGTTCGTTGAAGAAGGGGAGCACAATTCTCCGGCCGCGGATTTGATCATGGAAAAATACCTCGCGCCTTTAAAGAAAAAAAAGATAGAAGCCTTGATTCTCGGTTGTACTCATTACGGGATTATGGAAAAGAAAATAAAGAGATACCTCGCCGGGGTAAAAATGATAAACGAGGGGAAAATCGTTGCCGCAAAGTTAAATGATTATCTGAAAAGGCATCCTGAAATAGAAAAACAGCTAATCAGAAATTCAAAAATAAATTTTTACACGACTGATTTGACGGAAAAATTCGGGAAATTAGGGAGCGCATTTTTTGGCCGAAAAATAAAGCCGCAAAAAGTCTCCCTGGAATAATTTTCTTAAATTTGACAGACGAATACAATTTGTTTTAACCTAATAAATTAGGCAGGAGTTTGTTCTTTAATATTACGGCTTTGCGGTGTGCCCCTTTTGAAAACACGGCACGGCTCCCAAAAGGAGCTTTATGGAGGAAAAAAATGGGAAAAGGAAAGATCGTTTCAAGGACGGAATTTACCTATCGCGTGGATTCAACTGGTGAATTTTCAGCCGAATTTTGCCTGCGGCAAGCCCATGATCATTTCAGAAGTAGCACTGTTTACTTAACGCGGACTGAAGATTACGAAGGCGAAGACCATTTTGTGCTTAGTCATCCCGAAAAAGAGCTGGAAATCGATTCGCAAGGGACCGCCGCCAATGCTATGTGGGGTTTTAGCATTGATGGCATGACGCTTGTCAGAATGAGCCGGATATTTGAGAACGCCTGTCTGCCTTTGCCAGAAAAAGAAATAGAAAAAACGCAAAGGTTGATAGGTGGATATATTCCTTGGCGTAATGGTGAATTGCTCTTGGGAGCAGTTATGATTGCGGAACAAGAGTGCACAATTACCTGTCTCCCTTCGGCAAGGACTGTCAGAGTGGATATTATAGCCGCAGAGGGTAAACTCAAAGATAATGACAATTATCGGCTGGAGTTTTTTCGCAGATGCCACAAGATTGAACTGATGATTAAGCTTGTCCGGGCCGCCACCCAGCTTAACCAGGCCTATCGCACGAAACCAAAAAACTCTGGCTTTATTGATCGTTCCAACAAGGAATTGTTCGGAGAGATCGGCGACGTTCTTTATTAAAACTGCCATGGCCGCGGAGAGATTTATTCTCCGCGGCTTTTTCAATCCTTGACATTTCGCTCGAATCGGTTATAATGTATATGTTTGTAAGTTTTCTCAAGAGAGTTTCTTTGCCTTATATATCCATAATAAGGTAATAAGAGGCCAAAGAATTCATCAAGAGAGGTCGTCTTACAAGTTTAAAAGTAGTTCGAGGTTGGTTAAAAACAATCTCAAAAAAGTAAAAATGGCAAAGAAACTTTATGTCGGCGGTCTGCCTTTTAGCACGACCGAAGACGCCTTGAAAGAGGCATTCGCGCAAGCCGGAGCCGTTGAGTCAGCGACAATTATCGTTGACAAGATGTCCGGCCGATCACGCGGATTCGGTTTCGTGGAAATGGCCACAGACGAAGATGCTCAGAAAGCCATCGATTTATGGAATGGCAAAGAGCTTGAAGGCCGCACGATAACTGTCAATGAGGCTCGCCCGATGGGCGACAGGCCTCCCCGACGCCAGTTTGGCGGAGGCGGCGCAGGCCGCGGACGCGGATTCGGCGGCGGGCAACAGTGGTAATTCTTGAGAGAATACTCTGTTAATGAAAAGACACCCTTCTTGAAAAAGAGGGGTGTTTTTGTATGATTGACTTTATTTACCGGTTTTAAGGGAAGGATTTTTTATTCGTATATTTGTATATTCGTGAATACTCGTTGACAGAGAAACTTTTATGTTGTATCCTGTTTTTATAAAACATTTCATATGCCAATCCTGAAAACAATTTTTAAACCTTTCGGTTTTTTATTTTTTAACCAAGGAAAAATTTCGCGCAACACCTGGATAATTCTGGGCATATTGGCGCTGGCGCTTTTTGCCGCGTTTTTGGATTATCCGTCGGCCTGGAACAAGGGGGCGGATTTTTTGAACGCAAAGCTGGGATTCCAGACTCATAAGATTCCGCATTTTTTCAACAAGCCCTTCCGGCTCGGGCTTGATCTGCAGGGTGGAACTCATCTGATTTTTGAAGCCGATGTCAGTCAATTAAAAGATTCTAAATCCAGCGACGCCATGCAAGGGATCAGGGACGTCATTGAAAGAAGAGTCAACATGTTCGGCGTGGCCGAACCGGTTGTTCAGGTTGAAAGTGCGGGCGATCATCATCGTTTGGTCGTTGAGCTGGCCGGAATAAAAGACGTCAACGAGGCCATAAAAATGATAGGTGAAACACCTTTTCTTGATTTTCGGGAAGAGCGGACAGCCGAAGATTCAAATGTTATCCTGGAAGCGCAAAAAAATAACCAAAGAATGGACGAGGACCCTTATTTCAAACCCACGGAGCTGACCGGCAGATATTTGAGCGGCGCGGACATGATTTTTGATCCCAACACGGGCCAGCCCATGGTCGGTCTGGAATTCAATGATGAAGGCGCCAGGCTTTTTGAAGAAATAACCGGCCGGAACGTGGGCAAGCGGCTGGCGATCGTTTTGGATGGCGTGGCGATCAGCGCGCCAAATGTCAATGAGCCGATCTAGGGCGGCAAAGCCCAGATCACCGGCAATTTTACCTATGAAGAAGCAAAAATTTTAGCCCAGAGGCTCGAGGCCGGCGCTTTGCCGGTGCCAATCACGCTTGTTTCCCAGCAGTCCGTCGGTCCGACTTTGGGGCAAAAATCTCTGGATCAATCTTTGAAGGCCGGATTCGTCGGCTTTCTGGCTATACTTTTATTTTTGATTATTTTTTACAGGATCCCTGGATTTATGGCGGCTTTGTCGCTGTGGGGTTATATCGTATTTCTTTTGGCTATTTTTAAAATTTTCGGAGTGACATTGAGCTTGGCCGGAATCGCTGGCTTTGTCCTTTC
>JAQUNU010000030.1 GCA_028717445.1 Candidatus Portnoyibacteriota bacterium
TAACTTCTTCAAGATGGCGAAAGCTGGGGGGATTCGCGACGTCCGATTTGTCAGGTTGGTGCCAATCGGACAAGGTAAAAGAAATATAGATCTTTTCGCCTTTTCGCCCGAAGAAGAGATCAAGCTAGCGGAAACGCTCTGGAAAAAACGATGGGAGTTCTTTCCCCAAACAATTTTGACGTTCAACAAGCATTATGTTTCAATCGGACTTGCCCGAGATCCTAAAACTGGCAAGATACCGGTAGAAACATTCGCCTGGAATTGGGATTGCCCATCGGCCAGATCCAGAATCTGCGTGATGCCTCAGGGCAAAGTCGCTCCGTGTCCGCTAATCGGCAGCCTAGGCTTGAGCGGGGGAGATCTTAAGAAGAAAAGCCTAAAAGAGATCTGGGAAAAATCGGAATTCTTTGAAATGATCAGGACCGAAAAAAGAAACTATCACGGATCCAGATGCTCATCTTGCGGGCTGTGGCGGAATTGCAGCGGCGGTTGTAAAGCGGCATCATATGCCCATTTCGGGGATCTTATGAAAGAAGACCCATTATGCTTACAGCTGATTTCAGCGGAGGAGGGTGGCTATGGCCAAATATGTCATACAGGTCATGTGGCACATTAACAACGAATGTAATTTCAAATGCAGGCATTGCTATGTCAAAAATCAAGGAACTTTGCCGCAGAATCGCCTTGAAATCCAAAAAGCGATCGTGCCAAAGATAACCGCCTTGGAGCCGCGTTATCGGATCATCCGAGTGGGTCTTTTAGGAGGGGAGCCGCTGCTTGACCCCAATATTTTTGAAATTATCGCCCTTCTTCGGGATAACGGGATCAAAAGGATAGACATTGGGACCAACGGTTCTTTGGTCACTGAACCAATGGCAACCCGACTCAAAGAATCGGGAATTGCTATGGTCCAAGTCAGCCTTGAAGGCCCCAATGCCACAATCAACGACGCTATCCGCGGGAGAGGCTCTTTCTACGCAGCCGTTGCCGGATTAAAGCACCTCGGAGACGCCGGCATTACAACCGGAATAATGACAACGGTTTCAAAGTTCAACATCGGATTCATGGAAGAAATCTCCGATCTGGCCATCAGCCTAAAAGCTAAAATTCTTTCCTTTAACCGACTGCTGCCCTTAGGCCGGGGTCAAAAAAGCCTATGTTTGTCCGCTGAAGAAACCAGAAAGATGATCCTTTTTGTTCATAAGTTAAACAACAAAGGAACCATCGAGGTTTCCTCAGACGACCCTCTTCTTTATGTGCCCACCGCCGAAAATTCGGCGCCTAAATCAGATTTTGGCGGCTGTGGCGCGGGGATAGGCAATCTGGCCATAGACCATTCCGGAAAAGTTTTTCCTTGCCGGAGATTGCCTATTAAAGTCGGAAATGCCTATTCAGATTCGCTTCTGGACATCATCGATTCTCCGCAAATGGATTGTTTCTACAATCGAAAACAGCATCTCAAGGGAAAATGCGGATCATGCCAGTTCATTCAAATATGCGGCGGCTGCCGGGCGGCCGCATACGCCTTCAGCGGAGATTATCTTCAAGAAGATCCTCAGTGCTGGATAAATCCATAGGAAAGGAGGTGATATCATGAAAAAGATCAAAAAAGAGATCAAAGAAGTCCGCCAGGGATTTGAACTCAAAGAGTTCGTGACTTCTTGCTCCACCTGCATGGGAAAAGAAGGCCTTCTCAACGAACTTTCCAAACCAACCACTGCTCCTGAGAAGTAATTCTCGGCGAAAATGGGCGCAGAGCAAAGCTCTGCGCCCTATACTTTTTGATTGATAAAACAAATAGCCTAAAGTATAATTCAGATATCGGCTCTTTATTTAATCTATCAAAAACATGGATAAAAGAACAAAAGAGATCATCGGCGAATTCATAAAATGGTTTAAATCAAACAGCAAAAGAGATCACCTTAAAATTGAGGGGCTTCTTTTGGCCGGCTCATTTGTTTTTCCCGATAAATTAAGCCTGAATTCCGATCTGGATCTTTTTGTGGCGATCAAGGACAACGGCAAACGCTATCGCGGAATAAAAAAGATTAACGACGTCGATGTTGATTATTTCATTAATTCCATAGCGCAATACAGGCATGATTTTGAAAAAGCCAAAGAGACCGATCGAAAAACATTCCTATATGTGCTGGCAAACGGCCTGATCATTGAGGATCGGCAACAGGAATTTTTGACATTGCAAAAAGAGGCAAAGAAGTATCTTAAATTTACCGCAGCAAAAGGCATTCCCGATCCAGACTTGGTGCTCGCCAAATATTTTATTGATGATCTTCTCAAGGATATTGAAGATGATTTAGAGAACGGGGACAATTTTGCGTTTCAATATAATCTTAATCTGCTTTCCAATTATCTTATTGAAACATTCTGCAGATACTTCAAAATAGGCCTTGTCAAACCAAAATACCAGAAGAATGAGATCTCAAAAGAGCAGCCCGAATTCGTCAGATTATTTGGGGAATTTTCAGAATCAAGATCTAAAGAAGAAAAATTTAAAGCAATAAAAAAATTGGCCTTTTTCGCGCTTGAATCAATGGGAGGCAAAAATCCAGCCGAATGGGAAATAAAAAGCGATTCGATTGCCTGATATTTATGAAAAAAATATTCTTCTCGGCCTCCACTTACTCGACTCCGGAATTGATCGAAAATTATCTGGCTATAATGGACGCCATAAAAAAAAATGATGGATGCATCCTTATAGACTGGGTCAAGGAATGGTTGAGTTTAGCAAAAAAATATAAAAAACAAAATAAAAAAGTGATTACCGGAGCCGATGTTTTTAAGAATGTTGATCGGCGGAAATTTCTTGATATACACAATAAGATGATTCTTCAATGCGACGCCGTAATAGCCGAGGTGACAAGACCGAGCACCAGCGTAGGCTATCAGCTCCTCTATGCTTTGGCCCATAAAAAACCCGTCCTTGCATTATACCAGGGCGATGCTCCCGATCTTGATATCGAAGGCATAAAAAGAGTGGTTGATACCGCATCTCCCTTAATCTATCTTAAAAAATATACAGCTAACTCGCTCAATAATATTATCAAAAACTTCTTCCATAAAAGCAGCAGCGCTTTGAAGAAATTTAATTTTCTGATCTCCGCAGAAATAGAATATTACATAAAATGGCTGAATAAAAATCAGCCTGAAAAATCATATTCCGAACTTCTAAGAGAGAAAATAAGCAACGATATAATTGCCTGCGACAAAGAATACCAGAAACATCTTGAAGCCAGAATAAAATAGAACGCCTCGAGGCGTTCTATTTTTTTACAACTAGTCTTTCTACCGAATGGGCATGGGGTTCCGGTTTATTTGGATGACCCGGATCATTAATAACAATCTGCTTGTAGAAAATAATCAAGAAATCATCAAAGAGCCTCTTTAGGCCGCCGGGTTCGGGAAAGTACCATTTATTTCCTTTTTCATTCCAAAAAGTCTGCCCGTCTTTTGTTTTGCACTCTTTTTTTATTTCTTCATACAAAGGGTCCATATTATTATGCATGGAAAGAATGAAAATCCCGCCTTTTTTCAGGCCTTTTTTTATTTTTTCGACCACGGCTTCGAACTCTCTTTTGGAGACCATATTAAAAACGTTCATGCCTAAAATCAAATCGTATTCTTCTTTTCTGATAGGGAAATCTAAAAGATTCCTGTTAAAAAGCTCGATATCCAAGGATTTTGCCTTATCCCTCAAAAAGGCAATTGAAGCTTCCTTTTTATCAACGCCGACGACCGAAAAACCTTGTTTTGCCAAAAATAACGCATTCCTCCCCTGGCCACAGCCAAGATCAAGCGCTTTTCCGACGAAAGCCTTTTTGGTAAATTTATCAACAAACGGCGATGGCATTAATAGCTGTTCCATAGCCTAATAATGGCGCCAAAGATGTTTTTGGGCAAGATGCTTAAAGACGATCTTCGAGTTGATAAAATTGGATTTTTGTGTTAGTTTAAATCTATCCTTCGACAAACTCAGGATAAATTTTTTAATATAAATCTATGCGGACTTTAATTAAAGATTTAAAAGAAAAGATAGGCGAGCAGGTTGAAATTTACGGCTGGATCCATGTCCGGCGCGATATGAGCAAAGTGGCTTTTATTGATCTGCGTGACGCCACAGCCAAAATCCAGGTAGTTTTGGTGCCTTCGGAACTAGGCGACCAGGCGGATCTCATCAAAAAATTGCGGCCCGAATTTGTTTTAAGAATCAAAGGCGAAGTTAAAAAAAGAGGCGAGAAACAAATTAATTCAAAAGTTTTTAACGGCGATCTGGAAATTCTGGCCAAAGAACTTGAAATTATCAACGAATCCAAAACCCTGCCGTTCGAAATTGACAACACCGCCAAAGAAACAGGGGAGGACATCCGCTTAAAATATCGCTATCTTGATCTGCGCCGCGACAAAATGCGCGAAAATATTCTCATGCGCAGCAAGCTAACCAAATTCATGCGCGACTATATGGACGAAAAAGGATTTGCCGATATTGAAACGCCGGTCTTGACTAAAGGCACGCCCGAAGGCGCCCGGGAATATATTGTGCCCTCGCGTCTTTATCCGGGAACTTTTTTTGTCCTGCCCCAGTCGCCCCAGCAGTTCAAACAGCTTTTAATGGTGGCTGGCCTGGAAAAATATTATCAGATCGCCAAATGCTTTCGCGATGAAGACATGCGCGGCGACCGCCAGCCCGAATTCACGCAATTAGACGTTGAGATGAGCTTTGCCGATCAAAAAGAGATCATGGCCCTGACGGAAGGAATACTGACCTCGATGGTTGAAAAATTCTTTCCCGAAAAGAAAATAACCGCCAAACCATTTCCGATTTTGACGTGGCAAGAAAGCATGGAAAAATATAAAACCGACAAACCCGATCTAAGGAAAGATAAAAACAATCCCGATGAATTGGCTTTCTGCTGGATCATTGATTTCCCTCTATTTGAACAAAGCCAGGAAGAAAAACGGCTGGTTTCTGCCCATCATCCTTTCACAATGCCCAATCCCGAAGACGCCGGACTTCTGGAAAAATCGCCGGAAAAAGTCCGCGCCTTGGCCTACGATATCGCGCTCAATGGTTATGAAATCGGCGGCGGCTCAATCAGGATTCACCAAAGGGAACTGCAGAATAAAATTTTTGAAATTCTGGGCCTGGAAGAAAAAGAAATTGCCGACCGCTTCGGCCATATGCTGGAAGCTTTTGAATATGGCGCTCCGCCGCACGGGGGTATCGCCCTGGGTCTGGATCGCGTCTTTATGCTGCTTTTAAACGAAGAAAGCATCCGCGATGTCATCGCGTTTCCCAAAACCGGCACCGGCCGCGACCTCTTAATGAACGCGCCTTCGCCCCTGCCGCCCAAAGCGCTCAAAGAAGCAAACATCAAATTGGATAAATAAAAATCAAATAGAAAAACGGGGTCCTCTTGGACCCCGCGCGTTTTTTATTAATGCATTAACCCCTCAACTTCTGCAGCGCCCTCTCCGCCTCCTCTTTCTTTTCCTCTGCCTCCATTATCGCCTTCAGGCGCTTGTGCTCTTTCATTTTCAATTCGTATTCCTTGAGCAACCACCCGGCCGCCGAGCCAATATAGCAGGCCTCATTAATCGTGGCGACTTTACGTTTTTTCAAAACCGGAGAGCTGCCCGGCCAAAGCTCGTTTCGCAAAGCAATCTCCTCGAGCTTGGCCAAGCACGCCTTGTCAAACGAGAGGAGCCGCTGTTCTGGCCGCAAAACGTCAAAACGGTCCAGCTTTGAAAGAACCTCAATTGTCCATGGCTTGGCCGAATCAAGCCGAGATCTCGTCCGGGCATTATAACTTCTTATCTTTTCCTGACGCTCTGCCTCATACCATGTTTCAATCTTTATTTCCTGCCATTCCCAGATAAATTCGGCCAGATTCAGAAGAAATCCCACGGCCGACTCCTCATAATGAGGGCGTTTTTCGTTCCGATAAGAAAGATTGCGGATTTCCACGGTCTGACTGCCTAACCTTTCGCTTTCGGCCCTGAAAAAATCCTGAATCACGGGGAAAAGATTTTCGGAGACAATGACTTCTTCCCAGACCGGCAAAAACGAACGGACGCGAGATTCTTTCAGTTCCGTCTTGAAAAAGTTCTGAGCAAGCACAGTAAAAGCCTTCAGAGCCACTTCCCGACGGATTTCGCTCGGCCTTTTGTCCTCCCAGTTTCCTCTCTCCGGGTTATAAACCCGATAATTTGTTTTTCTATCCCCCGAAAGAGTAAGCAAATTGTCATTACACCAGCCATCGGCAATGGCAAAACAGAATATCAGCCGGTCTGTCCCGTCAAACTTTTTTTCGGCATACTCGCGCTTCTCCAAGGGCATCTCAAAAATACAATGAAGAAGTCCGAGCATCTGCTTTGAGGTTTTGGCCTCCTGCCAAAGTTCAAACCATTCAACCAAATTCTGAGGTGGCCGAATTTCCCGGCTGAAATTATTATGAAGCATCATCTCCTGAATCAATACTCCCTTGTCCATATCTTTTGTCAAAGTACTCATAACACATCCTCCTTGTGTTGGGGTTATGCCCTGCGCTGTGGCAGGACGAGTCTGATTGACGAATTATATAGATTTTTATTTTTAAAGTCAACGATTGAAAATTCCGCGTTTTTGTGTTAATTTCTAAACTATGGAACCGCAATATAATCCCCAAGAAACTGAAAAAGAAATCTATAGATTCTGGGAAGAAGGCGGTTTTTTTAATCCGGACAATATAAAAAGCGACAAAAAATTCTGTATCACCATTCCGCCGCCCAATGTGACGGGTTCTTTGCACATGGGCCATGCGCTCAACGCCTGCATCCAGGACGTTTTGATCCGTCAAAAAAGAATGCAGGGTTTTAAAACTTTATGGCTCGCGGGAACCGATCACGCCGGCATCGCCACCCAGAATGTGGTTGAAAAAAAATTAAAAAAAGAAGGCAAATCAAGATTTGATTTGGGCCGCGAAGAATTTGTCAAACGAATCTGGGCTTGGAAAGAAGAATACGGTGATATTATTTTGGCCCAATTAAAAACTCTAGGCGCCTCCTGCGACTGGTCGCGTGTCCGCTTTACCATGGACGATCGCTACACCAAGGCCGTGCAGGAATCGTTTTTAAAATATTTTGAAAAAGGCTGGATTTATCGCGGCAAAAGGGTGATTAACTGGTGCCCCAGATGCCAAACAAGCCTCTCGGATTTGGAATTGGAATACAAAGAGGAAAAAAGCAATTTGTGGTTTATTAAATATCCGATTGTTGGCGAAGAAGGAAAATTCGTGATCGTGGCCACCACCCGGCCAGAAACCATGCTCGGGGACACGGCTGTGGCCATTAATCCGGAAGATGAAAGATATAAAGGATTTGTCGGTAAAAAACTGGTTCTGCCACTCGTCGACCGCGAAATTCCGATTGTGGAAGATCGGCTGATTGATAAAGAATTTGGCACTGGCGCGGTTAAGGTCACGCCGGCTCATGATTTAACCGACTATGAAATCGGCCAGAAGAATAACCTAGAAATTATTCAGGTCATTGATGAAAAAGCGCGAATGAATGAAAACGCGCCCGAAAAATACCGCGGCCTCAAAACCAAAGAAGCCAGAGAAAAAATCGTTGAAGATTTAAATCAGGCCGGATTAATTGAGAAAATCGAAGAGTATAATCACGAAATTCCCAAATGCTACCGCTGCGATTCGGATGTCCAGCTCATCCCTTCCGAACAGTGGTTCGTCAAAATGACAGAGCTGGCCAAGGCCGCCGCGGCCCCGGTCGAAGAAGGGAAAATAAAATTCCATCCCGAACGCTGGCGAGATATTTATTTAAATTGGCTAAAGACTGCCCGCGATTGGTGCATTTCGCGTCAAATCTGGTGGGGCCACCGGCTGCCGGTTTGGTTTTGCGAAAAAGAAGAGGGGAAATATTTTGTTTCAATTGAAAATCCTGAAAAATGCCAGGTCTGCGGCTCTTGCGAGCCTCGACAATCAGAAGATGTTTTTGACACCTGGTTTTCCTCTGCCCTCTGGCCATTTGCCACACTGGGCTGGCCCGAAAAGACCAAAGACTTAGAAGAATTCTATCCGACCGATGTCCTCTCCACCGCCCGCGACATCATAAATTTGTGGGTCGCTCGAATGGTATTTTCGGGTATTCAGCTGGCCGGCGACATTC
>JAQUNU010000031.1 GCA_028717445.1 Candidatus Portnoyibacteriota bacterium
TTAAGGCCTTTGTCTTCACCAAAGCCGATAACGAACAGAGACTGATTAATAAGCAGCTGTCTTTTGCGCCAATCGAGGTGGAACGTCTGGAAAAGATTGCGAGTTCGGATGATCCAGCCGCCACTCCCCTGACCCAATCCGAAAAAGCCTCTATCCAGCAATGGCTGGCTGATTATAAGGCATGGCAGCAGCAACGTGATAATATCGACCCGGTCACCTCCCAAAGACACCGCGATGCCTCAATTAATCTAGCCTTAATCATTGTCGGCCTGCCTCTTTATCTTTATCACTGGCGCTTAATCAAACGCGAGGCAAAAAATCACGCGTAAAAATAATTTTTAAAACAGCTCTCTTCAAAGAGAGCTGTTTTTTATTTCTCGACTTTATAGCAGTTTTTTGCTATTTTAAAAAAGCATGAATCTGATAAATCTTGAAAAAATATTGTCCGGCAAACCCTCTTTTTATCTTAAAGAGGTGCGCCGCGCCGTGTTCAAAAAACTGATCAAAGACTGGAATGAAGCCACTATCCTGCCTCAAGAACTGCGCGCGGAATTAAATGAAAAATGTCCGCTGGATATAGAGGCGGATATATTGGCTTCCGATGATAATGCCGCTAAGGCCGTTTTAGAATTAAAGGATGGCTGCAAGATCGAAACGGTTCTCATGCGGCATGAGGCCGGACGCAATACGGTCTGCGTTTCTTCGCAGGTCGGTTGCCCCCTGGCTTGCAAATTCTGCGCCACGGGCCAGAACGGATTTAAAAGAAATCTCGAGCCGCTTGAAATTGTTGAACAGGTTTTACTTTTTGCGCGAATTCTGAAACAAAAAAATGAGCGCGTCAGCAATATTGTTTTTATGGGCATGGGCGAGCCATTCTTAAACTACGACAATGTTATTCAGGCGATTTTAATTCTAAATGATAAAAATGGATTTAATATCGGGGCCAGGCACATTTCCGTCTCCACCATCGGCATCGCTGAAGGAATTGAAAAATTAGGCGAATTCCCCTTTCAAATCAATCTGGCGATATCTTTGCATGCGCCAAATAATGAATTAAGGGGAAAAATCATTTCGGCCAATAAAAAATATCCCATTGAAAAAATAATCGAAGCGGCAAACCGATATCTTGAAAAAACAGACCGCCAGATAATGGTTGAATATTTGATGATAAAAGATTTTAATGATTCCGAATCTTGCGCGCAAGAATTAATTAAAATCCTGCAAAAATTGAAAAGAGGTCTTTTTATTGTTAATCTGATAGCATATAACCCGACAGGTATTTTTAAGCCGTCTTCTTCGGAACAAATAAAAAAATTCCGCCAAGTTTTGGAGAAAAACGGAATTAAAGCCACCCAACGCTGGAAATTCGGCCGGGACATTAAAGGCGCCTGCGGACAACTGGCGGGAAAATAATTTCTTTTTATTGTTTTTTTTGGCGCGGGTCTTTTAGTTGCTTTTCCGCCCGCCAGAAAAGCAACGAGAAATTTATGAACAAAAAACTTTTTGTTTCTTTATTGATAGTCGTGGGCATCCTGACAATCGCCGGTATTCTGCGCTTTGTCGTCGGCGGCCCCGAGGATAATTGGATCTGTCAAAACGGCCAATGGATCAAGCACGGCAACCCTTCCTCGCCTATGCCGACAGGAAACTGCCCTGGCAGCCAAAATGAAAATCAAGAAATTATCGTGGATTCTCCCAAGGCCGGCGAAACCATCAAAAATCCGCTATCCATGACTGGCCGGGCGCGCGGCTCATGGTTTTTTGAAGCCAGCGCACCGGTTAAATTATTGGATGAAAAAGGCAATCAGATCGCAGCCGGAATCATCCAGGCCAAAGACGATTGGATGACGACCGAATTCGTGCCTTTTGAAGGTCAACTTGAATTTTCAACTGCGGCCACGGCCGGCACTCTTGTTTTTGAAAACGACAATCCTTCCGGCCTGCCGGAGAACTCAAAAAAATTCGAAGTTCCGGTCAAAATTGAAGCGGGCGAAACGATGTCCATAAACGCATATTTTGGCAACAACCAGCTTGATCCCCAAACTTCCTGCAACATCGTTTTCGCGGCTCCGCGGACTATCGCCAAAACCCAAGGCGTGGCGCGCGTCGCCCTGGAAGAAATGCTCAAAGGCCCGACCGATGTCGAAAAAAGCCAAGGCTTCTACACCAGTATCAATTCAGGTGTTAAAATCCAAAAAATAACCATTGAAAATGGCGTGGCCAAAGTTGATTTTGATAAACGTCTGGAAGATGCGACCGGCGGCTCCTGCCGCGTATCCGCCATCCGGACCCAAATCACTGAAACTTTAAAACAGTTTTCAAGCGTCAAAAGCGTCGTTATTTCGATCGACGGCCGCACCGAAGACATTCTGCAACCCTAATAAAAAAATCCCTAGAAAATATATATTCTAAAATACGTTTAAGAATATAGCGCTTAATTTGATAAATTGATTTTAAAAGAGAAAAAGCCTCTCGGTTGAACCGAGGGGCTTTTTTATGCTTGTATCTTAGCGATTATTGCGCCTTTTCAAAATATCTTCTAAAAAGCATAGATGTTCTGGAAGCGGCTGCCTCCGCGCTTTCGCCGAATTTTTCCTTTTCTCCGATAAAAGGCTCATCGGGTAACCCAGATATCCCGGCAACAAGCCCAGGAATTTTTTGAGCCGTCCCAGGAGGCCGGTTTTGCTTTCCGGATTTGGTTAATTTTCGATCCATTCTTTCCATTCTTTTAGGTTTCCCGTTCACAAAACAATTGCTCTGGCAACAAGTAGTCATAATCCCCCCTTTATTTCGGAGTTGCTGAATAAAGAACAAACCTTTGCCAAGAGAAAAAGGAAATTCTCTGAAAAACCAAAAAAACTTTTCAAGCTTTTCAAAAAATTTCTGTTTAAAATGCGTATAGATTAAAAACCTGCGCCAGCATGGCGCGTAAACAAAGCTTCGCCACGACAGAGGGCTATGACAACCTGGCAAAATCCAGGTGGGTGTCCGCAGACTAAACGCTCCGAACGAATCAGCGGCGCCAGCCAATTTGGACTCCCTAAAAATATGATTAATCCAAGTTCATAGATCTGTCAGTAGCAAAGCTACTACTATTTTATCATTTTGAGGGCTTAAGTCAAGATTAATTTGATCGCGAAATTTAATCTTTTTTCGACGGCTGATCGATGTAAGGAAGGTCATTTTTGGCCCATTTCCAAATCACCAAAAAGGGCAGCCCGGCTAAAAGTAAAAAGGAGAACCATTTGTGATCTTGCTCAAAAAGGGGCAAATTGTGAGGCATAAGAAATAAAAAAATATTATTTTTCCGCCGGAACAAGGATATCGGCCAATTGTTTTATCAAAGCCAGGGCGACTGGAGGAGCCAACAGACTGTAAGAATCGATTCCTTCATCATCCTTGATTATCCAGGGATTTTCTTTGATTTCTACTTTACCGCCATTAAATTCATATGAATAAGCAGGCGTGATTTCGTAATCATCGGCATAATCTTTGGCCAGAGAAATCGGAATGGCGTTGCGTAAATAGATTTTCGGAATGCCATGGAGATCGAAAGCCCGCTCGATCAATTTACCGTCGAGCTCGAGGCGTTCGCGGAGGGCTTCAATGCCCAGATCGTCTCCCTCTTTCCCGACCATTCTGGCGCCGCCGCATTTCTCATCATCACAAATAAGATAAAATTTATTATTTTTTTCATCATATTCCACTTTATTGGTTGGAAGAAGCTTTTGGCTCCGCGGAGTATGGCAAATCGGACAAATAACTCTGTTTTTCATGCGCTCATCAATCACGCTTTCAGGAATGCTGATACCGACTAACAGATCCTGGTCATCCCGAAAATTTATGAGATCGCGCAAGAAAAGAGAGTAAGAAACCTGATCCAGTTCTCTCGGAAATCCGTCAATAAACAAGGATTTTTTGGGCATTTTGGCAATTTCCATTTTTATCAGCGTCAGAATAAGTTCACTTGGCAAAAGATTTTTAGCGCTCCGATTTAAAAGAGCCGTAATCGCGTCCTCAACCGAAATATAACCGCGGTAATTCTTGGCTAGATACTCCATAATTTCTTTTTTCTTAGCCGGATTGTCCATAGCCGCGTGCGCTTCGCGCACAATATCACCGACTGAAATATGACCAATCTTATCCTTGCCCAAAATTTCCTTGACCAGCTTTGAATAAGTCCCTTTGCCCGAATTTTTTTTGCCCAATAAAAAAGCCACGAAAGTCTTATTTTCCAGATGCTCTTTCAGCCTTTTTATCGCGTCGCCCGCTTTCTGCTCAAAATAATTTTTTCTCTCCGCCGGATCAGCCAGATTGAATTTTTGGGTGACGCCGGGGACTTTGGTCTTAAAAATTGGAAAATCTTTTTCTTTCATATGACAGCGGCTGTCATCTCTTCGAGCCTAAGCCAATTCGGTCCGAGCTTCACGATCAAGACTTCAAAGCCGAAGGCCTGGGCGAGGCCCAGAATATTGAGGGGCCGAGTCGAAGGATATACAGTGAAATTATATTTAAAAAACCGCAAGCGGTTTTGTTTATCAAAGATACTATAACAAAAAAAATATCTTTGCGCAAGAATCAATCGCATTCGCTTTCGATCTTATAACGCTCTGAATCAGCCGAAATATTTATATCTCCGCAAAGATCGGTCCGGAAAATTTTGGCGCCTGATGATTCCAACTTCTCCAGAGTCTCTTCGTGCGGATGGCCATAGCGGTTATCCGCGCCGACCTGAATAATGGCCGCTTCCGGCGAAACTGACCGTAAAAAATCTAAGCTGCTTGAATTCTTACTTCCATGATGACTAACATCTAAAATATCAACGTCAACATTCGCGCCTGTCCCGAGCAAATAATTTTCAGCCGCTTCTTCGGCATCTCCGGTGAACAAAAAAGAATTTTCGCCATAATCCAGGCGAACGACTATCGAAGCGCTGTTGGTATTTGAAGGCGTTTTGCCGGCCAAAGAAATATTGGGATAGAAAATTTCAAAAGATAGCTCTTTGCCTGTTTTAATCTTCTGTCCAGCTTTGGCAAAATTTACGGAAATATTTTTTTCTTTGAGCAACAATTCCCACTTTTCATTCTCCGGCGATTTTTCGCTTATCCCGCTTTCAATGACCGCCGCCACTTCATATCTTTCCACAACTTCGATCAAGCCATTCAAATGATCGGAATCCGGGTGAGTCAGGATCAAAAGATCTATTTTGCGATCATAAAAAGGCAAAGCTTCTCCGATCTTTTGTAGAACGGAATTGTCCGGTCCGCCGTCAATCAAAATATCATGGCCTTCGGGCGTTTTTATCAAAACGGCTTTCCCCTGACCGACATCGAAAAAACGAACTTCAAGCGGGCCGCCTTGCGCATTCGTAAAGACGGCCAAACAGACCAAAATGGCGCCCAAGCCCAAAACTCCGAGCCAGGAAAATATAAATTTTTGTGAAAAGTTTTTCATTGCAAATATCTTATTCCTCCGCCCACTGTTCAACTAAAATTTCTTTGCTTTTCTTGCGGTAAAAAATAAAAAGCAAACCGGCCAAAATTAAATAATAGAGAATCGCCGGAAGCCAGTTCCAAGAAAAATCAACCGAAGCAAAAGGCAGGTCGGCAAAAAAATTAATGATCCAGAGCTTAGCGGTTAAAAGAGACCAAACCAGCCAGCCGACGATCTTTCCGCCGAAAAGCCAGATCAAACCCAGCCCTCCGGCTAAAAAACCAAAAAACATTGAAAACGGCACCAAAAGCAAAACAAACAGATTGGCTAAAGGAGAAACCAAGGAAAGCCGGCCGAAATAGACCAAAAGCAAGGGCAAAACCGCGATCTGGGCGGCCATGGTGGCAATGAAAATTTCTTTGAGCAGAAATAATTTTGGTGCTTTGGCCAGCCATTTTTCAAAAACCGGCGCAAGCCAGATGAGCCCGGCGGTGGCCAGAAAAGAAAGCTGAAAGCCGATATCAAAACGCAAAATTTTGGGATTAAAAAAGATCATCGCCGCTCCCGCAAAAACCAAAGCGTTTTTGATTGAATGCAGACGACCCTGATTCCTGGCCAATAAAATCAAAATACCCATGATCGAAGCTCTAACAACGGAAGCTGAAGCGCCTACCAAAATGGTAAATAAAACAATTGCCAAAACTGAAAGCCAGAAACGAAAATTCCGACCGAGCAACATTAAACCAAATATGGTCATAAAAAAAGAACAGACCAAACTGATATTATAGCCGGAAAGCGCCACAATATGCGTTGTGCCGGTCTGCTTAAAAGCCTCTGTCAATTCCGGACTGATTTGTTTTTTTTCGCCCAAAAGCAAACCAGTCAGAAAACTGGCTTGCGGCTCGGGCAAAATTTGATTGATCGAATCATCAAATCTGGCTTTCAACCAAAAAAGTGCCTGCTTGATCTTGTTTCCTTTGTTTTTTTCAAGAATATTTATTTCCGGATAATAAAGAACGGAAAAGATATCGCTTTTGGCCAGGTATTTCTGATAATCGAATTCGTCTAAATTTTGGGGCGTCTGCAGTTTACCGGAGATCCTTAAACGGTCGCCATAATTAAATTCCGGATAAAGTTTGACAGTCGCCAAAGCCGAGCCAGAAACGTCGGCATCCTTTTTGCTATTGAAAATTATTTTCTCCGCCTCGATTCTTATTTTTTGCGATGCCGCTCGCCGATCAGGCGGCTCGCTGATCTTGCCAATGATTTCAAGGCGGCCTTTCTCGTTCAGTAATTTCAAGTTGCCGATTTCCTCTTTTTGCAAATATCTGAAAAGTCCGAGCGCGAAGAGCATCAGGCAAAATCCGAACAAGACAATCCTTTTGTCACGAATCCAAAAAACTATCGCCAAAGCAAGACCGAAAATAAAAAAACCGCCCAAAACAGCGGGGGAAATCTTAATAAAAGAGGCGGCAAAAACACCGAAAACAAACGAAAGGCAAAAGATAAGAAATATCTTAGATTTTGTTAAGCTTACTTTGAATTTTAGATTTGCCTTCAGATTCTTATTTTGCAAACTTCAAAATACGGCTCGACCACGCGACTAAATTCCGCTAGTTTTTCATCCGGATAAGGCTGTTTTTTTGAAAAATTTACATCCAGAGTTTTCCCCGGCCTGAATTGCTGAAGGAAATATTTTTTAGCTCCTTCAAGCCAACGGGCAATGCTTAAAAAATCAGCTTTTTTGTGCAAACCAGGAACCACGGTCGTACGAAATTCATAATCCGGGAATTGCCTCGCCAGGACCGTGCTTTCGTGAATTCTTTCCAGATCTATTTGAGAACCAACTATTTGATGATATTTTTCTAGCGGCCCCTTTATGTCCATGGCTAAATAATCAACTAACCTTTTATTAAGCAGTTTGCCTAAAATGTCCGGCCGACTGCCATTAGTATCCAATTTTATCTTAAAATCCATTCGTTTTATTTTATCGATGAAATGCAACAAGTCAGGATGGATTGTCGGCTCCCCCCCCGTGATGCAGACCCCTTCCAGCAATCCTTGTTTTAATTTCAAGAAATTAAAAAAGTCATCTTCGCTCAGCAAAGGCTGTTCCTTAATTCTGACGCCATCGACCAGCTCCGGATTATGACAAAACGGACAAGAAAAATTGCAGCCAACAGTGAAAACTGTGGCTGCGATATGACCTGGAAAATCAATTAAAGTTATTTTTTGAAGTCCGCCGATAAGCATATCTCCGAGTTTATCTTTTTTAGTCATTCAGTTCGTCATTTCAAAAAACCGAAAGACGCAAATTGATAAACTAATTTCACGCGGCTACTTTTTGCTTTAATTTTTTACCGGCTTTATTGATGACAAATTCCACCCTTTCTTTATATTCTTCCTGTTTGCCTT
>JAQUNU010000032.1 GCA_028717445.1 Candidatus Portnoyibacteriota bacterium
ATTCCAAATTTAATCCAAAAACGAAAAACGGTCGTCCGTTGGCCTACACTCCGGGCGTGGCGGCGGTTTGTCGTTTGATAGCCAAAGACAAAACCGCAATCTTTACTTATACCGGCAAAGCAAACACCGTGGCCGTGGTCACTGACGGTTCGGCTGTTCTGGGCCTGGGCAATATCGGGCCGGAAGCAGCCATGCCGGTCATGGAGGGCAAGGCAATCTTATTTAAAGAATTCGGCGGCGTGGACGCTTTCCCGATTTGTCTGGACACTCAAGATACGGGAAAGATAATTGAAACAGTTAAATTGATCGCCCCTGGGTTCGGCGGCATAAATCTGGAGGACATTTCGGCGCCGCGCTGTTTTGAAATCGAAGAGCGGCTCAAAAAAGAACTAGACATTCCGGTTTTCCATGATGATCAGCATGGCACGGCCATTGTCACCTTGGCCGCGCTTTTTAATGCTTTAAAGATTGTTAATAAAAAAATTGAGGAAATAAAAGTGGTCATCAATGGCGCCGGAGCCGCGGCATTGGCCGTGGCTAAAATTTTCATGACAGCGGGGGTTTGCCGAGAAAATATGATTATTCTGGATAGTGTTGGCACGCTTTTTCAGGGTCGGCCGGGCATGAATCCATATAAAGAAAAAATGGCGCTTATTACCAATCCCAAAAAGCTCGAAGGTCGGCTTGAAGCGGTTCTGTCGGGCGCGGATGTTTTTGTCGGCGTTTCGGTGGCCAATGTTTTGAAGCCCGAATGGGTCAGCCAGATGGCCGACAACCCGATTGTCTTCGCTATGGCCAATCCTGATCCTGAAATAAGAATCGAAGATGCTAAAAAAACAAAGATCGCGGTTTTCGGCGCCGGCCGCTCCGATTGTCCGAACCAAATCAACAACGTCTTGGCGTTTCCTGGAATTTTCCGGGGGGCGCTTGATTGCCGCGCCAAAATAACCGAAGAAATGAAACTGGCCGCGGCCAAAGCGATCGCTTCCCTGATCTCTAAAAAAGAATTATCAAAAGATTATATTATCCCTCATGTTTTTGACCGAAGAGTTGCCAAGAAGGTGGCGCAGGCGGTCAAGAAAGCCTGCTGACATAAATCCGCGTAAATCCGAAATCTAAAAGCACGAAATCCGAAACAATACCAAAATTCCAATTCTCAAAATTCAAAACGGATCCGTTTCAAAAATTTTATGTTTTGATTATTGGAATTTGTTTCGAATTTCGAATTTCGATATTCGAATTTTCTAGTGATTCCTTACTATTCTTTTGAATCTTTTCAGATTGGCATTTTTAAATTCTATGTCTGGGGGTCTTTTCTTTCGCTGGCGCTTCTGGTTGGAATGATCTGTGTTTTTGCTTGCACCCAAAAAATCGGCTGGCCGAAAATAAAAACCGTCAATTTGATTTTATCCATTTATATCGGCGCCCTTTTGGGCGCGCGTTTTTTTTATTTTCTTCAGCCTGGAATAAAAGCATCTTGGCGTCTTTTTTTTGATTTTAACCAAGGCGGCCTGACATTTTATGGCGGCCTTTTCGGCGGAATTCTCGCCGGGTGGTTTTATTTAAAAAAGCAGGGGAATTGGCCTAAGTTGCTCGATGTTTTTGCCCCGATTGTTTTATTTTCTTTGGCCATCGGCCGCGTGGGCTGCTTCTTGATAAACGACCACCAGGGCGCGGAAACGCATTTTTCTTGGGCTATTCGTTGGCCGGACGGGACACTGCGCCATCCCGTGGCTTTGTATCTTATTATTTTTGATCTGCTGCTTTTTATTTTTTTGCATTTCTATGCAAAAAGAGCCAAATGGCCCGGGCAAGTTTTTTGGCTGTTTCTTTTTATTTATTCTTTGGGCAGGTTTTTTCTTGATTTCATGCGCGAGCCGTCCGTTGATCCGCGTTATTTCAACCTGGCCGCGAGTCAATGGATATCGCTGGTTTTATTGACGCTTTCGGTTTCTTACCTTATTTTAAAAAAAGGAAAAATAAGGACAGGCATCAGTTCTTTTTGACTTTGAGGAAGGAGGCGGGATGGATGGATGTTAAAATTTCGATTGGGGTCGGTCTTTTGCTCGCTTTGTTTTTTCTGCTTGAGCGAGAAAAACACAGAAATTACCATTCGGGAAGGCGTCGGTATTTCGGACATCTTTTTTTCTTTTTTCTCTCAGCAATCTGCGGCATTTGTTTTTTATTGTGAAGAAGTTTGCCGATCGAGCTATTCATGCCTAAATTTTATGGGCGTAAATCGCAAGATTTCTTTGCAGGTGTCGAAACGCCTGTTTTTTTGCGCCCAAAAGCCCATGATCGTGGGCTTTTGGGCGCAAAGAGACATTTGTCGGATCTTTTTAAAAATGATAGACTGTTTTTATGAGTCAGAATTTATTGATTATTCTATTATTTGCCGCTTTTGCCGCCGTCGGCGTGCTGGTTTATGTTTTGTTAAAAAAGCAGCGGGAACCGGCAAAAGACAGCAGCCAGGACCAAGCGATTTTGATGATTCAGGACCAGTTGAAAGAAATGCGCTCGACGCTGCAGAATTTCGGCAGTCAGGTGGACAATAAAATGGGTGCTTCGGCCAAAATGATGCAGGAACAGTTTTTTCAGAGTACAAAAATTATCAAAGACGTCACTGAACGTTTAACCAAATTAGACGAAACTAACCGGCAAGTCGTTGATTTCGCGGACCAGCTGCAAAATCTGCAGGATATTTTGAAAAATCCCAAGCATCGCGGAATTTTAGGCGAATATTATCTGGAAACCGTTTTAAAAAATGTTCTGCCGCCAAAAAGTTTCCAGATGCAATATGCTTTTAAGAATGGAGAAATCGTTGACGCCGTGGTTTTCGTGAAAGAAAAAATAATTCCGATTGATTCAAAGTTTTCGTTAGAAAACTATAATCGTATTATTCAGGAAACGGATCCGGAAAGAAAAGTTGAGCTGGAAAAACAATTTAAAATTGATCTAAAAAATCGAATAGATGAAACTTCAAAATACATCCGGCCGGCCGAGAACACGATGGATTTTGCTTTTATGTTTATTCCGGCCGAGGGCGTTTATTACGATTTGCTCATCAATCAAGTTGGCGCGATTAAAGTGAACACGCGCGACCTGATCGAATATGCCTTTAAGGAAAAGCACGTTATTATTGTTTCGCCAACTTCCTTTCTGGCTTATTTGCAAACCGTGCTTCAGGGATTGCGCGCTTTACAGATCGAAGAATCAGCCAAAGAAATCAGAAAATATGTCGAATCTCTGCAAAAACACCTTTTGAGCTACGATGAATATTTAAATAAGCTCGGCAATAATCTTGAAACGACAGTGAATATGTACAACCGCGCGTACAAGGAATTTGGAAAAATAGACAAAGATGTTGTAAAAATCACCGGCCGCGCGGAAAAGATCGAGCCGCTGGCAATTGAGAGGCCGATTCGGGAAGATACAGAGGAGGAGTAAAAATTTTTCCTATGATGTATTTTCAGCCGTTTATTCTTGCTTTTTTGGTCGGCGGCTGTCTGACCGCTTTAGCAATTTGCCTCGGCGGCAGATTTTTTAAGTGGCCCCAAAGGATAAGGGATGTTCATTGTGGCAATGTGCCCCGGCTCGGGGGTCTGGCCTTAATCGCTGCTTTCTGGCTGGCGGTTTTTTTTGACAAAAATTTGGTGATCGATAAGCCGCTTTGGGGATTGCTTGCCGCCTCGGCGGTCATTTTTATTTTCGGCCTATGGGATGATTTGAAAAATCTGCGTCCATTTTGGCAATTGGCTGTCCAGATTTTTTCTGGCACGATCATTATCGCTTCGGGCGTGGCCATTGATTATGTCCGCAGCCCTTTTGGCGGAGTTATCCGTTTGGACCAGTGGCAGTTCGCTTTGGCAGGCGATCACTATAATATCCTCGGCAGCCTTTTTATCGTTATCTGGATAGTTCTGCTCATTAATGCAGTCAATTGGCTTGACGGTTTGGACGGTTTGGCCGGGGGAGTGTCGCTGATTGGATTTTTAACCATCTTTTTTTTGAGCGTTTCGCCGACTATTAATCAGCCGCCGATCGCGATTCTGGCGATGATTATGACGGGCGGGCTTTTGGGCTTTTTAATATTCAATTTTCCCAGGTGCGGCAAAAGCCTGATTTTTTTAGGAACTTCGGGAAGTATGTTCGTGGGTTTTATGCTCGGCTCTTTGAGCGTTTATTCGGGAAGCAAAGTGGCGACCGCTTCTTTGGTTTTGGGCGTGGCGATCCTGGACACTGTTTTTGTCGTCTGGCAAAGGCTGAAAAGCAAAAACCCTATTTGGCAAGCGGACAGGCAGCACCTTCATCATAGGCTGCTGGATTGCGGTTTTTCCAAGCGGCAGATAACCCTGTTTTATTGGGCGCTGGCTGTTTTTTTTGCGTTTGTAGCTATGATTTCTGGTGCTCAAGCCAAGCTCCTTGCATTTTTCGCGCTTTGTGGTATAATGATTTTATTAATCTTATACGTAAACGCACGTTCTTCGGGTAAGCGATTGGAGTGAAAAAAGAGAAATTTCCTCGTCTCCCCCTGAGAATAAAGTCAAAATATGGAATTTGCTGTGATCAAAACCGGCGGAAAGCAATATAAAGTTTCCATTGGTCAGAAAGTAAAAATCGAAAAATTAGACGCTAAAGAGGGGGAGGGCGTTATTTTTGACGAGGTCTTAATCGCTGGAAATGATAAAAATATTAAGATTGGTCAACCCAAAATCGAGAACGGAAAAGTTGAAGCAAAAGTCATCGAGCAGGGCAGGGCTGACAAAGTGACTATTTTTAAGTATAAGGCAAAGAAAAGATATAGCGTGAAGCGAGGGCATAAACAACCGTTCACGCTTGTAGAAATCTCAAAGATAAATGCGTAAATTATTTGTTTTTTGCGGCCAACACAAATAAAATTATTTGGGCCGCATACGCGCGGTTGATACGTTTAGTTGGGTTACTCCGCACCAAAGTGATGCGGGTTACTCGTCTTAACGCTCAAACAGCCGCGCGAGAATTAAAAAAGGGCTCTTTCTATTCAGCGAGAGCCCTTTTCTTATTTCCTGTTTCTTAGCGCATTTATCAGTGTTGTTTCGTCAGTGTATTCCAGATCTCCGCCAGCGGATAATCCGCGGGCGAGGCGGGTGATCCGGGCGCCAAGCGGTTTTAAAACTCTTTCCAGATATAAGGATGTGGCGTCGCCTTCGACAGTGGGATTAAAAGCCAGAATAATCTCGACATCATTGCCGAGTTTTTTTATTCTTTCGAGCAATTCTTTGATTTTTAATTTATTCGGTGTCAACCCTTCGGTCGGCGAGATTAGCCCGCCGAGAACATGGTATAGTCCGGAAAATTGGCGCGTGCGCTCAAACGGAATGATATCTAAGATGTCTTCAACAACACAGACAATTTTCGGGTCGCGCTTTTTATCCGCGCAAATGGAGCAGAGTGTGTCACTCGTCAGATTAAAGCAATTTTGGCAAACTTTAGTTTTTGTTTTTAGTTCAATCAGCGCCCTGGCAAAGCGGTTTAATTCTTCATCCGGTCGGCTCAAAAGAAAAAATGCCAGGCGCGTGGCCGCGCGTTGGCCGATGCCGGGCAGGGATGCAAAATGGTCAATTAAATTTTTGATCGATTGAGGTAGCATTTCAAAAAGCAAAACAATTCTCTCTCCCTTTTTTATGGAAAAAAGAGGATTTAAAAGCTGGCTTTATTCTCCAAGATATCTTTCAAGATTCTTGAAGCTGACATTTGATTCGTTGAAATATAATTCGACTTTGCCGATCGGGCCGTTTCTATGCTTGGCGATAAAAATATCGGCAATGTTCGGCCGGCCTGAATCTTTTTTAACCTTGTCTTCGCGGTAGATGAATAAAACCACGTCCGCATCCTGTTCAATGGAGCCGGAATCGCGCAGATCGGCCAGGCGAGGCACCTGGTCTGGTCGTGATTCGACGGCGCGGGACAATTGGGAAAGAGCCAGAACCGGCACGCCGACCTCGCGTGCCAATCCTTTGAGTGAGCGGGAAATTTCAGTTATCTGTTGAACCATGTTATCTGAATTGCTTCGGGATTGGATAAGCTGGAGATAGTCAACCACGATCAGGCCAAGCTGTTCATGCTCTGTTTGCAGGCGGCGGGCCATGGTGCGCATTTGGATAACAGTCGGCGAAGGCGCATCGTCAATGTAGATTGGCGCCTGGGCCAAAGAAGCCATAGCTTCTTGGATCCGGGTGAAGTCATTATCAACGCCTTCAGAGGAAAGTTTGCCGGTGCGGAGTTTCCAGAGATCAATTCCGGCTTCGGCGGCCAATAATCTGTCCACGACATCGTCTTTGGACATTTCCAAGCTAAATATGCCGACGGGCATTTTTTCTTTGATAGCCACATGTCTGACAATGTCCATCGCAAAAGCAGTTTTGCCGAGCGACGGCCTCCCGGCCAGAATAACCAGATCCGATTTTTGCAGGCCGGAAAGATAATTGTCAAGATCCTGGAAGCCGGTGGGCACGCCGCGCATCGCGCCTTCGCCTTTGTGGAGCTTGTCTATTCTTTCGAACGCTTCTTCCAAGGCGTTTTTGACGGGCATGAATTCCTGCGAGAGCGATTTTTGGGAAATGCGGAATATCTTTTGTTCCGCCGCGTCTAAGATTGTTTCAATATCCTGTTCTTCGGAAAATCCCAACTGAGATATTTCTTGGGAGATGGAAATGAGATCCCGTAGAATCTTTTTTCTATGGACGATCTTGGCGTAATGCAGAATATGGGCCGCGGTCGGGACAATATTAACTAGTTCGGTTAGATAGCCTGGGCCGCCGATATCATCAATCATCCTTTTTTCCTCAAGCCGGTTGGATAAGCTTAAAAGATCAATCGGTTCGCCTTTTTCGTAGAGTTCGATCATAGTTTCGAAAATGGCGTTATGCACGCTGCGGTAAAAATCGCCGGGCGCCAAAAGATCCGCCACTCTGATGATCGCGTTTTTGTCCAGCATAAGACCGCCTAAGACCGATTGCTCGGCTTCAATATTTTGCGGCGGCATTTTTTCAAGAAGTTTTTCGAGTATTAGATCCGGCATATTTTAATATCAAAATATTAGTTAAGTATACCATTTCAAAAAAAGCCGACAAGACTTGGCAAAGAGATCAAATGTTGATATTATGTGGGGAAACGGTTCTTACGATTCTAGCGATAAATATATGAAAAGGAGAAGAAAATGGCAAAAAAATCTTAGTTGTGGATGATAGTGAAGCGGTTTTGGATACAACGAAGCGCATGCTCGAGTCTTTCGGATTTGAGGTCCAGATCGCTGAAAATGGGAAAAATGGCTTTAATTTGTTTCAAAAAGACCAGTTTGACGGCGTTTTTACGGACATCAATATGCCCGTGATGGGTGGCGTTGAATTGATCAGGAAGATCAGAACTTTAGGCTCAAAAGTGGTAATAGCCGCAATGAGCGGCGGCAACACGGATGATTGGAAAGAAGTTGTTTTGAAGATCGGCGCCGATCATGCGCTTGAAAAGCCTTTTGGGGTCGAAGAAGTAGAGAAGATATGCCAGTCTATTCAATG
>JAQUNU010000033.1 GCA_028717445.1 Candidatus Portnoyibacteriota bacterium
CTTGACGAATCATGATTTTTCTTTAGTTTATCCCAAAAAGATGCTAAAGTAAAATAAATCTTAATAAAAATATGCCCGAACTTGCCTTCAACCGCAAAGCTTTATACGAATACGAAATCCTCGAAAAATACGAGGCAGGTTTGGTTTTAACCGGCCATGAGACCAAATCAGTCCGACAAGGACACCTCAATCTCCAAGGTTCATACGTCATTATCCGAGGCGACGAGGCATATTTGATCAATGCTTCGATCGCTTCTTTCCAGCCCAAAAACGCGCCCGGCGACTACGATCCCTTGCGCACCAGAAAAGTTCTGCTGCATAAAGCGCAAATCCAGAGTTTAATCGGGAAAACCCAGCAGAAAGGCTTGACTTTAATACCTATTCGAGTTTATACTAAGAAAGTTAAAATTAAGCTTGAATTCGCTCTGGCCAGAGGGAAAAAGGCGCACGACAAGCGCCAAAAGATAATTGAAAGAGACACACGTCGGGACATTGAGCGGGCAATGCGAGAAAAATTTTAACGATTCTATTGTCTGGGGGTGCGTAGTTTCGACAGAAATTCGAACCGAAATAAGCAAGCCGAGCGCGCTGGAACCTCGAAAAACTTCCACAAAAAAACAATAAGTGCCAACTTATTGAACAAAATAAAGACGGCTTTCACGCCATCTTTTGCACCGGCTTTAGCTTAATTGCTTAGCCCATCCGTTCCGCTGACTTCCGATAGGCGATAGACGGGTGTCATAAAAATCGGGATGGATAATGCTTCTCCGGAAAGCATTATCGAGAAAAAACCGGATAGGAATAGAGGTATTTTTCCAATTTAGATCCTCTTTTCTGAAACAAAAAATTGGATAAGTTTGTAGAATTATTTTGGGGAAATTTTTGGACAAGGGAGCATCGCCCTTCACCTCCACCTTAATCAATTAAATTTTTTAAATCCATTATTATCCAAAATCGAATTAATCATCAGATAAAATCATCGCAAGTCCGCCTGATTGACCACGACGGCAAGCAGCTGGGCATTGTCTCTTTATCAGAAGCGTTAAAACTGGCTCAAGAAAAAGGATTAGACCTGATCGAAGTAGCTGCCAAAACCGAACCGCCAGTCTGCCGCATTGCCGATTTCGGCAAATTCCATTATCAAAAAGAAAAACAGGCGCGAGCGCAAAAAGTCAGCCAGAAAAAAACCGAATTAAAAGCCATCCGGATCGGCATAGCCACGGCCAAACACGATCTGGAATTAAAATACAACCAGGCCAAAAAATTCTTGGACAGGGGCCACAAAGTCAGAATTGAAATTATTTTAAGAGGCCGAGAAAAAGCTTTTGCCTATCTGGCCAAACAAAGAATAGAAGAATTCAGAAACCTGCTTGGCAAAGACACAATCATTGATCAGCCCATCACCAAACAGCCCCGCGGCTTTGCCATGATTATCAGAAAGTAATACAGTTGAAAATCGTTATGCCAAAATACAAGACCAAAAAGGCGCTGATGAAGCGTTTTAAAATTACGAAAAATAATAAGATCATCCATCGGCCAGCTGGCCAGGATCATTTTTTGGCCAAAAAAACAGGCAACCAGACAAGAAACCGAAGAGGGAACAAAACATTCAGTTTCATGGCTAAAACCCTGAAAAAAAGAATCTAACCATTAATTATTTTATCTTTGAAATATGTCACGAGTTAAAAGATCAGTCCAGGCGCATAAAAAGCGCCGAAAAATCTTAAAAGCGGCCAAAGGCTACATGTGGAGCCGTTCAAACCGCTGGCGACAAGCCAAAGACGCGGTCCGACATGCCTTGGTCCGCTCCTATATCGACCGCCGAAAAAAGAAAGCCGATTTTCGCGGACTTTGGAACATCCAGATCAATGCCGCCTGCCGGGCACAGGGATTGACCTACAGCCGTTTCATCAATGGCCTCAAAAAGAAAAATATAGAACTGGACCGAAAAATACTGTCCGACCTGGCCAAAAACAATCCTGAAGTTTTCGCAAAATTAATCGAAACGGCAAAATAATTTAATTCAAAATCTCGGTAAAAAATACCCATTTTTCATGAATCGTGAATGGGTATTTTTATTTCTTGTTCTCGCGGATTATTAATGTACCAGTTTTAAGCGATAGCTAAATACTGGTACATTAATTTTTCTTTCTTTGCCAAAAAAATATTTGAGCCAAGGAAGAAAAAATAATGCCCAGGCTGTCAATGCCGACATCCTGAATTTTCCCTTCCCTCTCGGGCACGAAGCCTTGATGAATCTCGTCTGAAACCGCGTATAAAATTGCCAAAGCCAAGGCCCAAACGATCGTTTTTCTATAATTGAATTCTTGCCCGCGTAAAGCCAAAAAAATCAAAAAATTTAAAACCGCGAAAACAAAAGCATGCGCCAGCTTTCGCAAAAAAACATCCCAAAAAGCCGACATACCCGAATTCAACCCCGGCTGATCTGATAAATAGAATATCAACCCGGCCCAAATAAAAACCGGCAGCCAGTTGTAAAAAAAATTTTTCATCAAAATGGGGCCTCCGCGCTAAGTTGCCGCGCTTCGACCCCTGGATTTTATCTCCATCCTTTTGATTCTCCGTTGATTATGCTTTTGAGTTCCTGAAAATTCTCAGAAATTTGAGAAAAACACTGTTCCATCAGAGGGAATTCCCCTTCGGCTAATCCCAAGATAATGCCGATATTTCTTTGACCAACCGAATCATTCTTTTGCAAATCCGCCAACACTTCTTCGGCCCTGTAACTGACGCTGCCGGCTATTTCTCTTTGCCGAATCTCACCAACAGCTTTCGCCAGGGCCAACATGTATTGTTGCAGATTTTTTACGACTGCTCCGAAAACCTGACATTTAGAATGAATCCCTGAGGCCGCTTTTTCAATCGAATCTTTTTCCATTTTTTCTCCTCCTAATCGAAATATCCTTCGTTTTTCAGAACTTCTCTTTTCTTTTTATTGCCAAAGGCATAACCTCCAATCGTTCCGTCGCTGCGGACGACCCGATGACAAGGAACTAACTTATCCCTATTCTTATTCAAAGCGTTCCCCACTGCCCGCGTCAGCCCCGCGTTTCCTAATTTTATCGCCACCTGCTTATATGTCAACGCCGTTCCGCGCGGGATGGTTTTGACTATTTGATAAACTTTTTTCTCAAATTCAGTCATTGTGAGTAAGGAAAATAAAAGCTCTAATTTTATTTCCGAGCGAACGCGGGAATTATATTTTATATCGCCGCAATTAATCTTTTAGTTACTTTTCTGTTAACAGAAAAGTAACTAAAAGAAATTCTTTATCCCATTATCCTTAAATAATCGTCCGCTTTCCTTAGAACGTCTAAGTTACTTCTTGTTTTCTTCAATTTTTCCGCCGCTTCTTCAAAAGAAAACCAGCCAAAATCATCGTGTTCAAAAGAAAGCTTAACTTCTTTTGAAAAAGATTCGGCCAAAAAATAAGTGACGAATTTCAAAACTATCTGCCCTAGCTTAAGGCCATGCTCTTTGATTTGATAATCGTATTTGACTTTCATAAAATAGCGAATTGTTTCTTTAAAACCATCGATCAACCGTAAATCTTTCAGGCCGGTCTCTTCCTGTGTTTCGCGCAAAGCCGCTTGTTTAACATCCTCTCCTTTTTCAATCAGCCCCTTTGGAAACACCCAGGTTTTATTTGAGCTGTTTTGAATCAACAAATATTCGATTTTATCCGGCTGACGAAAAAAAATAATTGCGCCCGCCGACTTTTCGACTGGCATATTAAAAAGTTTTATTAATTAATTTCTTTCCCATTAAATCAACTTCTAAAACCGCGCCCATGGGGCAGAATTGCTTAAAATTTGCCAACTCGCTGAATTTCTTTTTTGAAAGACGGAAAAGAAAACACAAAATAGGATCCCCGTGCGAAACAAAAACCAAGTTCTTGCCTGGATATTTTTTAATTCTTCCCCAAACCGTTTTTTCCACTCTCTTGGCTATTTTCTCAAAGCTTTCGCCCTTTTTCAAGCGCTCCGGCTTGTGCCGATAAAAATACAATTCTTTTGGGTATTTCTTCCTGGCGTCTGCCCAGGTCAAACCTTCCAAGGCTCCGGTCCATGATTCCCGCAAACCTTCTTCAGTGTGAATTTTTATTTTGCCGATGGCTTTTTTTAAAATTTTGGCTGTTTGCTGCGTCCGCCGCATGGGGCTGGCAAAAATGGCGGCGATTTTCTGTTTCTTTAAAAAAGATCCCGCCTTTTTTATTTGTTTTTCGCCCCTGGAGCTCAAAGGCAAAGGCAGGTAGCCATAAATGATTCCTTTATGGTTGACGATTTCGCCGTGCCGCACCAAAAAAATTTTCGCGAATTTCATTTTTTGTGGCTCTTTAAAAATGCCGCCAATTCATCGTAATCCATCGTGTTTATAATATCTTTTTTTTCGCACCAGCCACGCCTGGCCTGCGCCACGCCCAGCTCCATGTGACGCAGTTGGTTTCGGGCGTGCGAGTCAGTCCCGAGAGAAAGTTTAAGCCCTTTTTCAACGGCCCTTCTGATATGAGCGTCCCTCAAATCCAGGCGATTCGGATAACTGTTTATTTCCAATATTGTTCCCGTTTTTTTGGCGCAATCAAAAATCTTTTCCATATCAAGATCATAACCGGGCCGGCCGCCGATAATCCGGCCGGTCGGATGCGCGATAATATCAAGGCAGGGATTCTGCATGGCCCGGCAGATCCTTTCAGTCTGTTCCTCCCGCGGCATTTTAAAGTTCGAGTGGACGGAGGCCAAAACGATATCGGCTTTGGCCAAAACCTCGTCCGAAATATCAAGTGTGCCGTTTTTTCTAATATTGACCTCGAGGCCTTTTAGAATTCTAAAACCCTTCAATTCTTTATCTATTTTTTCAATCTCCGCAAAATATTTCAGAATCGTCTTCTCATCCAATCCGCCGGCAATCTGAAGATCGCCCGTGTGATCAGTCAAAGCAATATATTTGTATCCCATTTCCGCCGCTTCCTCGGCCATTTCTTTTATCGTGTGCTCGCCATCAGACCAATCGGAATGCATCTGAAGATCGCCTAAAATATTTTTCAGGTCCACTAACTTGGGGAGTTTTTTTTCGCGGGATGCTTCAATTTCGCCAGCGTTTTCCCTCAATTCCGGCTCCATCCATCTCAAATTAAGGGCTTCATACACTTCTTCCTCGGTTTTCCCAGCCACCTGTTTTTTACCCCTAAAAATACCGTATTCATTCAATTTCATCTTTTTTTCCTGAGCAATTTTTCGCAGCTCGATATTATGATCTTTGCCGCCAGTGAAATATTGCAAAGCCGCGCCAAAGCTTTCTTCCGGAACCACTCTGATGTCCGCGTTAATCCCGGAGTCCAGTCGCACCGCGCTTTTTGTCTCCCCCTTGGCCGTCACTTTTTCCACCTCTGGCATTGAACAAAAAAAATCCATCACTTTTTCCGGCTGGTCGGAAATCGTCAGAATATCGATGTCGCCGATCGTCTCCTTAAAACGTCTGACTGAGCCAGCCGCAACCGCCCTTGAGACAAATTCAAGTCCCGCGATCTTTTTTTCGATCCGTCTCGCCATCGGCAAAACCGACCCAAGCAAAAATCGGCCCTGCCCGGCCTGAGCAAAACCAATTCCTTTTAAAATATTCTCTTCGATCTTTGGGCCAAAATGCGGCAACTCTCTTATCTTGCCGATTTTGGCGGCCCTTTCCAGATCCTTGATGCTCCTGATGCCTAAATTTTCATAAAGCACTTTAATCTTTTTTGGACCAAGGCCTTCAACCGCCGTCAATGCCTCTAAATCAACCGGACATTCTTTCTTAAGTTTTTCGTATTCCCTTACTTTTCCGGTTTTAATAAATTCTTCGATTTTCTCGGCCATGCCCTGACCAATGCCTTCAATCTCAACCAATCCCTTGATGCCGCTTTCTTTATAAATCCCCTCCAAGTCTTCGTCCATCGATTCAATTACGCGGGCCGCCCGCTCATAGGCCTGCGGTTTGAAAGCAACATCTTTCATAACATAGTATTCGGCCATCTGAAAGAATATTTTTGAGATTTTGATATTGATCATAATTTCCATTCGGATATTATTTCAAATTCGTATATTCGTGATTACTCTAGTTCGTTTAAAATAAAGAGCGGCAGAAGAGCTGAAATCAGCGTCAAAATGCCGACGCCGACAAAAAGAGCCGCGAACCCGAACGAAGCGGCGACCAATCCGCCCAAAGCTCCGGCAATACCCGAGCCAATGCCATCAATTGCAGTTTTTACGCTCCAACTGGTCGCCTCCTTTCCGCTGCTGATATGACGCGTAAAAATAGCGGTGTAGCCAGGCACATTCATGGCCACGCCCAGACCATAAATGGCTTCGAAAAGATAAATATGCCATGGCAGACTGGAAAAAATATAGCCGAAAGTCGAAGCCGCCACCAAAATATTGCCGCCGACGATAAACCAAAGATCCACCTTTTCGCTGGGTTTTCTGTCTAAATAGGTCCCGATGGGAATGATAACAATTGATTTTATAATCCAGTAAATCGCCGCCGCAAAACCAGCCACCTCAACGCCGCCGCCCTTAATGTTGTCCGTTAAAAAAATAGCAAATACAGGCGCCATAAAACCGATGCCTGAAAGCAGCGCCAGGTCAGAATATATGAGAATGCGAATAAATTTATTTAAAGTTTTTGTCATATTCTGATTATATCAGATTAATTCCCGGAAAACTATTTCTTCTTTCTTCCTTTCTTTCGCTTTCGGCGAAAATTCAACCATCAGCTCTTGGGCTTTCTGTTTTGCCTCTTTCAAAATTCCGTCGCGAATCAAAGCCGAAGGGCCGGGAAAATTTTCCATTTCCAAAAACAAATCTTTTTTTCCGGCGGCCTCCCTCAGCAATTCGTTCTCTTTTTCATTCCGGCCAAGAATAATCCAGGCGTCATTTTCAAAGAAATGCCGGCCGATTCCGGCCAAAGCCGCGTCGCCGGAATCAAAATCTTTTTTAAATTCCGCCAGCTTCTTCAGCCTTTCCGCAAAACCGCTCTGCGTCAGGGCGCAGCCGCCAGCCGGAGTGGGAAATTTTTTGATGTCGTATTTCTTTGCCAGTTCAAATTGTTTCTGTCTTGACCGGCCGGAAATATCCGCCAATTTTTCGCGGTCGACCAGTCCGTTTTTTTCCGCCAAAGTGGGGGGGAGTAGTTTGGCCGAAAGAGGACGCAAAAGCCGGCCTTCAATCCCCGCTTCTTTTTCCACAATTTCCAGCGCTTTTTTGTTCTGCGACATCGGCCGCTCGCCCAAAACCTCTCCTGTGGCGACAAAATCAAATCCTTCTTTTTTCATTATTTCACTGGCTTTTTTCAACATCAAAGCATGGCAATCAATGCACGGATTCATTCCCGCGCCATAGCCGTGCTTGGGATTTTTCAGAACGGCTAAAAAATCGGCTCGCAGATCTTCTTT
>JAQUNU010000034.1 GCA_028717445.1 Candidatus Portnoyibacteriota bacterium
GGCGCGCGTGATTGCATGACGTATCCACCAGGTGGCGTAAGTCGAGAATTTATATCCCTTGCGCCAGTCGTATTTTTCAACGGCCTTAAAAAGCCCGATATTTCCTTCTTGGATCAAATCAAGCAAAGTCAAATTAGGACTGCGCCCGACATAACGCTTGGCAATTGAAACAACCAGCCGCAGGTTGGCGGTGATGAGCTGTTGGCGAGCCGCCGGATCCCCCCTTTCGATTCTTTTAGCCAGGTCTATTTCTTGATCCGATTTTAAAAGCGAAACCCGGCCGATCTCCCGCAAATAGATCTGCACAGAATCTAGAGTTGCCGCGCTTTCCATGCCCTCGGTCACCAAGAGAGGTTTTTTTAATTCTTCCTCGGGAATTTCAAGGGGTTCCGGCTCAAAAACTTCGCCTGATTCAACAACTTTTATATTGGAAGAATCGAGCTGTTCATAGAGTTTTTCCAGACCGCCAATGTCTCTTTCTATTTGAGGGATCAGATGAAGAATCTCGTTTTCCGTCACAAACCCCTTTTGTCGGCCGCGTTCAATCAGATTTTTCATTTCATCGCCGGAGATAGGTCCCTTTATCCTCACGTCCGCCGGCCGCGATTTTTTTATTTTTTTCGAAAGCAGATTTCTTGCGCGCGGCTTGGGCTGTCTGGCTTTTTTGTTTTTTTTATTTTTCATTTATTCAGCTGACTGATTTAAATTATTTTTCTAATTCCTCCCGCTGGGAAGCGAGTTTTCTAAATTCCATAATTTTATCCGGTTTATTTTTGTCTGCTTTGATTTCAAAACTTAAATCCGTCATGGCTTTTCTTACTTTTAAAATTCTAAGTTCTTTAATGCATTCAACCAGTTCCTGTCCAATCTGATCTTGACTGGGAGGAATTTGCTGGCCTTTCAAAGCCAGGAAATCGGTCAGGCTGGCCATCTCCGGAATCAGTTTTTTTCTAAAATTTTTGAGGTTTTTTTCCTCTTTCGCGCAGGCCCGCAGCCGGCAACAGATATCGGCCAGATCGGGACTGAAAAAGATATCGTTCGAAGAACCAGAGAAATCTTTCACAAATTCAGGGTAATTCAGCCAAAGCGAAATTATTCTTTCTTCCAGATCCCTCGTTCTCGTTCTCTTTTTTAAAGCGGGGGTATTATTTTCCTGATTTTCCCGCGAAACCGGCCGATCCCCTGCTTTCATTTTCCGCATCTCGGAAAAAAGAATTTTTTCATCGGTTTTGAGCTTTTTTGAAAGCTCGCCTATCCAATGCGCTTGCTCAATTTGATTGGGAATTCTTTTTACGACCGGCAAAAGAATCTTTCCGATCTGCTTTTTTTCCTCTGCCTTTAGCGCGTTTTTATCTTTAAATTTTTTAAAAACATTATTAAATGAATATTCAACAAAAGGAGCCGCTTTTTCAACTATTTTTTTCCACTGTTTTGCGTCTTGTTTTATTAAATCAGCCGGATCTTTTTCTTCCATCTGCACAACCCTGACTTCAAAATCATCGACCAGTGCCTGATCGATGCTTCGGCGGGTAGCGGTTTGACCGGCGAGATCCGTGTCAAAAGAAAAAATAATATTTGAAGAGTAGCGCTTGATTATTTTCAGGTGTTCAACGGTCAGAGCCGTGCCCGAAGAAGCCACCGCGTTCTCAACGCCCGCCTGATGCGACATGATGACATCCAAATTTCCTTCAACAAAAACGCAGGCATCCTGTTGGCGGATCGCCTGCTTGGCAAAATTTAAGCCAAAAAGGACGCGGCTTTTATCATAGAGGAAAGTTTGGGGCGTATTGATATATTTGCCGGCGGAAGCTTCTTCTTTGCCGAAAATCCGACCCGCAAAACCGATGACTTGACCCTGGATATCAAATATCGGAAACATTATTCGCGATCGGAAGCGATCGTAAACACGAAAATTCTCCCCCTCTTTTTTAATCACCATCCCCGCGTCAAAAATTTCCTGATGGTTATAGCCCTTTTGTTTTAAAAAATCCGACAGATTTTGCCAGCCATCAGGTGCCCAACCCAGTCCCCATTTTTTTATTGTTTCGGCCTCAATTCCTCTTTCTTGCTTTAAATACAAATATGCTTTCTGGCCTATTTTGCTTTCAAGCTGTTTTTTGAAAAAAAGAGATGATAATTGGCAAATTTCATAGAGCCTTCGGCGTTTTGTCTGGATGACCGCGTCTTGTTTTTTCAAGGTGACACCCGCTCTTTGAGCCAGGATTCGCAACGCGTCGCCGAACTCAAGACCGTCGATCTGTTTAACAAACGCGAAAATATCGCCGCCCGTTCCGCAGCCAAAACAATGCCAAATCTGACGCTCTTGCGAAACCATAAACGAGGGAGTTTTTTCGGCATGAAAAGGACACCGGGCCCGCCAGTTGCGGCCGGCTTTCTCTAATTTGATATACGACCCAATCACCTCCACGATATCGAGCCGGTTTTTAATCTCTTCAACCGGGGAAAACATCTGGCTCAAGGCCTTGAAATGCGGCCCGGCATTATTTAATGATTAAAGCCCCTTCGTTGCTTCCGTCTTCGCAGGTGAAATAAACAGTTCCCGGGACTTTGAAATTTTTTGAAAAAGTTTTTCCCGAAGCGATCGGGTCGGTTTGAAAACCGGTGCCGATGAGCTGCAGGGAAACGCCGCTTTCATTCAACCAATAAACTTTTTCACCGTGATTTATTTCGATGCGCGCGGGCTCAAAAACGCATCCCTTCCTTATTGTAAAAATATTTTCAGCCGGAATCGTTGAGCCACGCTTAACCGGCAACTGGAGACAGGCCCTGACGTGAACTTTGGCATTTTTGCAATTCGCATACCAGGTTTCCAAATCATAATTTTGCCAGAGTTGCCAACCGCCGTAAACAACCAAGGCCAAAAGAATTAACCTGAATAAGAATCCCATAATTTTGATTTATTTTAAAATTTTCGCCTTAAGGGAAGGCGATTACTTGATTTAATTGACTTATCGAAATTATAGCACTCCGGCTAAATGTCGTCCAGTCGCATTAAAATCTTATTAAGAATATGATTAAAAACGGATGAATTTTATTAGCCGCTCAAATAAAGGCAAGTAAAAACTTAACCGCTTAAGCGATCAACCGTTTTTACCTCTTTTTTTCGGATTATATCCCCCGGCCCAAACTCGAATACTCCTTTGACCAGGTTTCCTTTTAAAACTTCCGGCAACCAAAAAATGTCATCTGGCCACATCGAATCAAACGGAATTTCATCAATCGAAAACCATTTCGGGTTCATTTCCTCGCTTTCAGCCGGTTCCCCTTCCCATTCCGGAGCTAAATAAACGTGGACAAGTTGATTCCAATCCTGACTGTGCGGAAAGAAAAAAGCCAGCTCGGCGATTTTCTGGCATTTTTTAATGCTGACGCTTATTTCTTCTCTTGCTTCTCTTTTGGCGGCCGCTTCTGTTTTTTCTTTTTCAACCTTTCCGCCTACCCCATTCCATCTTCCGGCGCCAAAACCGCGTTTTTTCATGGCCAAGCAGATCTCGCAAATTTTATTTTCTTTTTTGCGGACCAAAAAAAGAAGAGTTGAATTTCGGAGTTTCTTCATCGTCTTGTTTTAATTATTATATTATAAGGCCTTTTCAGCTTTAATAAAATGGCAGACAAAATTTTTTTAGCGTCTCTTTTTTGTTTTAAAACCCCCAGCTATCCAGCCGGGGGTTTTAAAACTTTTTAGATTAAATCGAGTTGAATCAGGCCGCTATGCCTGAGCTAAAAGGCGGCAACCGCCTGAAGGAAAAAATGGTAACCGGTCTCTCGGCGGGCGCCTCCAAAATGAAGGTGTCCCTTTCATTGTAAATCTTTGCTTCTGTTCTGGTTTCGACAACAATCGTCCAAAAATTAACTTTTATGTCAATAATTATTTATTTCCGCATTGCTTTCAATTTTAGATTGGCGGGCATTAGCTCAATCGCGTAACGCAAAGCGGTTCGCGGCATAATCGATTTCTTCTTCATTACATAATCAAAAACAGGTTTTACATTAAGCCGGCTAGCTTCTTTTAAAAGCCAGCCATATCCTTTTTGGACCATTTCGTCGTCGTCCAAAAGCAGCGTGTCGGCAATTTCAAAAACATCCTTCAGCAATTTTCCTCTTTTGGCGGGAATAATCAGCGAAACAGCCGAGGCGCGGCGCATCCAGCCATTATTCGATTCCCCCCAGCTTTTTATTTCTTTAATCGAATCCGGAAATTTTTGAACAAAATCTCCTATCGTATGGTTGCAAAAACCGTCGCATTTGGCCCAGTTGTTTACATATTTATTTATCCATTTTTTAAACACCGCCAGATCTTTTGGCGTGGTGAATTTATTAAATTTCGTTCCCCAAAAAGCAACAATTGCCGCCTCCTCGGCGTAATCCGACCGATACAATTCCTCACAAATTTCGAAAATTTGTTTTTTAGGGAGATGGGCAATTTTTTTCCAATAATCAGCCGCGATCTTATCGACATTTTTGCCTTTGACGCCGTGGCATTTCACCGGTTTTTTGAAAAACCGCTGAAAACTTTTTTTTGTTTTTCTATCCGCGGCTTTTTTCAGATCGGAATGGATCTCTTTTGCGAAATTCGACATTTGGGTTGATTATTTTTATTCATTATATCAATTTTTTTCGCGCGGAATAAAAAAGCCCCGGTAAATCACCAGGGCTTTTATAGAATTTATTCTTCAGAAACGCACACCTTGCTTAAAGGGATATTCAGCAGATAATCGTCTTCGTTCTCAAAAATTCCATCAGGCCCCGCGGAACGAATGGAATCGTTGCGGCAATCATTCGGTCCGGTTTCTCCTTCGTTTTCATTCAAGCCATAAGGCGCGCCCCAGGGATCCCGGTTTATTCGATCAGCCAATCCTTCAGCGCCTCCCTCGGTGGCATCTTCGATTGCCTCCACGGCCTCAAGCCAATGAATATAGCAAGGATCGCTTCCCGGGATATTTTGGACATTGCGGCCCACGCAATCACAGATGGTGCAATCAGTGCCTGTTATTTCTTCCAGGGTTTCGCCGGTCACGCCCTGTGCCACGACCGCCATTTTTGCAAATTCCTCGATTTCTGATTTAGCTTTCGCTATTTTTGCCTGTTCTTTGGCACTACGCATTTGCGCGAACACGATGGTGGATAAAATTCCCAAAATTGCCAAAACCACCAACAATTCAATTAAAGAAAATCCCTTTTTTGTTATTTTTGAATCCATTTTTTTAAAAAATTAAATAAGCTCCAAAAATGAACCTTTTACAATATTATAAAACATTTTGTTTTAACAAGCAAAAAGACCGATCGCGCTTTTCCCGCCTTTTAATCATAAAGCCCTTTGACTATCTCTTTCAGCATTTTTAGCGTGAAGTCCAGCCGCCATCGACTACGATTGTTTGGCCGGTGATATAGCTGGATTTATCTGACGCCAAAAAAATTACGGCGTTGGCGATATCTTCTGGCTCGCCCATTCTGGCCAAAGGAATGGCGGCAATAGTTTGTTTCCGGGCTTCTTCGGTTGATTTGGCGCCCGGAGTGTTAATCGCGCCCGGAGCCACGCCATTGACGGTTATTTTCTTTGGCGCCAGCTCCAAAGCCAAAGCTCGGATTATCCCATTGATTCCGCTTTTGGAAGCGCAGTAATGCACCAATCCTTCAAAGCCGATGAACGAAGCAATGGAAGATACATTTATTATCCGGCCGCCCTCCGGCATTATTTTCAGAGCTTCTTGAGAACAAATAAATACGCTTTTCAAATTGACATCGATAACTTTATCCCAGTCGCTTTCCTGCATTTTTTCAAAGGGAACAAAAGGGAAAATCCCCGCGTTATTCACCAGAACGTCAATTCGTCCGAATTCTTTAGCTGTCTCGGAAAAAAGATTTTCCACTTCGGCTTTTTTTGACACGTCGCATTTAACGGCCAACGCTTTTACACCGCCTGATTTTAATTCCTCCGCAACTTTTCCAACGTCTTCTTGATTAAGATCAGCCACGACCGCATTATATCCTTCTTGCGCCAAAGCCAGGACGATAGCTTTTCCAATCCCTCTTCCGGCGCCGGTGACAACTGCTGTTTTGTTTGTTATCGGCATATTTTTAGAATAATTATTTAGCTCCTTATCCTAAATACATTATATAAAACAAAAGAGCCCCTGCAAAGGACGCAAGGGCTCTTCTTTCAGACCGATTTAAAGCGCGGCGTTATTTTTGCGAAACATCCCGACAATCCAGATAAGGATAATCGCTCCGAGCAAGGCGACGATAAAGCTGTACCAATTAAATCCAGTCACTCCAGTTTTACCAAAAAAGCTCATGATGAGGCCGCCGATGAAAGCGCCGATGATACCGACGATAATATTTAAAAAGGCTCCTTGCCTGGCGTTTGTGCCCATGATCATGGACGCGATCCAGCCCACCAGGCCGCCGAAAATTATCCAAAGAATAATGCCCATAAATTTTTAAAATTATTAGTGATAAAAAATTCCGCCGCGAATCGATCCTTCGCGCGGAATTAATCAAAACATTCCAAAATTAATTTATTTATAAGAGGTTAAGTCCGGATATCTACGGGGTTTTTAAACGAATGGCACGGCGAGTAATCTTTTCGAGAGATAGTTCCTTTTTAGCTCGCGGTTTCTTTAAGTTTTCAGTGGTTTTATTATTTAACAATATTTTTCTAGTTGTATAACATTATAGTATATAGAATATAAAGGTTTCTTTTTTAATACTGTTTCGCTGAATGTAAAAATTGGCGGAAGGGGCGGGATTTGAACCCGCGAGAGCCGTTAAGCCCTATTCGCTTTCCAAGCGAACGCACTCGGCCACTATGCGACCCTTCCATTGGCTGAATTATAGTAATTTTTAGACCACATATCAAGCAAAAAGTAGGCGCTTAGGCTAGGCGCATTTTTGGATGAAATTCGATCAAATGCTTCAATTCTTTTCCGTTGTTTCCGATAAACGCCTCAACGATTTTTTTCGCCTCCGAATCGGAATACTGCCGCGCCGGATGCTTCATAAAATACGAGCTGACCGGAAGATAGCCGCCCATTTTGCGGTCAAGCGCTAATTTTGCGCATCTAACCGCATCAATTACAACTCCTCCGCTGTTGGCTTTATCATCCACATCAAGCCGCAATTCGACGGAGTAAGGAATTTCGGCAAACATCCGGCCTTCAAGGCGGATAAAAGCCAGCTTTGTATTTCCTAAAAATGGGATAAAATCGCTCGGTCCGACATAGATATTGTCGGCCTTTATTTCTTTTGAAATT
>JAQUNU010000035.1 GCA_028717445.1 Candidatus Portnoyibacteriota bacterium
TCCACGTCCACCCGCTTGGCTTCGCCCAGACGCATAATCGAGCCCTCCCCGAATTTCTCTTTTATCTCATCGATTGCCGTCTCCATCGCCTTTATCTTTTCGTTCTTTTCCTCTCCTTCGTTTTGTTTTGTCATAGATTAAAATTAATTTACTTTATTCAAATTATCTAATAATAAACCAAACCGCCAATAAAGGCAATCGCTTTTTCCCGTTTTTTTATTTTTCCGCAAGCTTGCATGAGGAAAATTTTAATAGAAATTCGCGGCGAACAAAGCGTCCGCCAGCCGACGAGGAATCCGCCGGCGGATGATCCCGCATTTGCGTGGGACGAATTCAAAAGACAGACTTTAACTTGGCGTAACTCTATTCCACAATTATATTTCTCTGAATCTCCGTCTTTTTCCCAAACCGGTTCGCCGCCTGAATTTTTAGAATATTTAATCCCGGACTTAGATTGATTTCCTGCCGGAATGAGCCGTCATCTTCGACATAAAGCTGTTCTCCGTTAACGGTCAGTTTGGCCGAAGGATCGCTTCGCCCATGAAGCTCAA
Organism: Candidatus Portnoyibacteriota bacterium; assembly: GCA_028717445.1. GTDB lineage: Bacteria > Patescibacteriota > Minisyncoccia > Portnoybacterales > GWB1-42-6 > JAQUNU01. Next base: position 552 of record JAQUNU010000035.1, read on the forward strand.
TCGAAGAACGGTTTATCATCAGGTCTTCCGAAGGATAATCCAAGATAATTTCGGGCGCCGCAACTAGATTATCAAATTGAAAAAAAAGATAAATCAAAATAAAAAAACCAATCAATATGAAAAGCGCCAAACTGAAGGTTTTAGGCGTAATAAAAAACTTGGGATATTTCAAGGCAGAAAGCGGTCGAAGACCCGGAGAAAAAATGCCGGCCTCGCGTCGGTATTCAGCCAAAATTTCTTTTTCTTCCAATCTAAGCGCTCGCGCGCATTTTTTTAAAAAACCCTGCATATAAACAGGGGCTGGCAGTTCTTTGATTCTTCCCGCTTCCAAAAGTTCGATATATTTTGATTGCACTTTTGCTTCCCGGGATAGATCGTTAATTGAAAAGCCCGCTTCCTTGCGTGCCTTTTTTAATCGTTCGGACAACATAGCCTGAATGATGCGAATATCGCGAATGGCATGAATTTTTCTTCCATCCGAAATATTCGTCTTTCATTCGCGATATTCGCGTTATAATTGTTGGTCTTCCGGCTCTGAAAAATGTTCCGCGCCGGTTTCGCGACTAAGATAAACTTCACGCGGCTTGGCGCCATCGCCAGGACCAATAATTCCTTTATCTTCCAAAATATCTAGAAGCCGCGCGGCTCTGGCGTAGCCGACTCTTAACCGCCGTTGGAGCAACGAAGCCGAGGCCTTTCCTGCTTCAACCACCAAATCCTTGGCTTGCTCATAAAGATCGTCATCAACATCATCCGCTCCGCCGCCCCAAAGATTGCTGCTGCCGCTGCCCGACTCGGATTTTCCTCGGGTTATTTCATTGCTAAAATCAGCCTTCCCTTGTTTACCTAAAAATTCGGCGACTCGCTTCACTTCTTTATCCGAAGCAAAAGCGCCTTGGACACGCCTGGGCTTGGAAACATCTCCGGAAAGGAAAAGCATATCGCCGTTGCCAAGCAGTTTTTCAGCGCCGGAAGCGTCTAGAATCGTCCGTGAATCAATTCCCGAAGCAACCTGAAAAGCAATTCTGGAGGTAATATTGGCCTTGATAAGCCCGGTAATAACCTCAACCGAAGGACGTTGCGTAGCCAAAACCAAGTGGATGCCGACCGCTCTGGCCATCTGGGCCAGGCGGACAACCGCCGCCTCAACATCCCGGCCGTGCGAAGCCATAAGATCAGCCAGCTCATCAACAATAATAACGATGTAGGGCATCGGTTCTTCAAGTTTCCCTTCGATAAATAACTTATTATAACTTAAAATATCGCGCGCCTGAACCCGGGAAAGAACATCAAAACGCCTTTCCATTTCGCCAACAGCCCAACGCAAAGCGTTGACTGTATTTTGCGCGTCCACAATAACCGGCGTCAAAAGATGCGGCAAACCGTTATAGATCGGAAATTCAACACGCTTGGGGTCAATTAAAATAAATTTAAGAAAATTGGGCGCGTGCCTAAAAAGTAAACTCAAAATAACGGAATTCAAACAAATTGTCTTTCCGCTGCCGGTTGCGCCAGCGATCAAAAGATGAGGCATCTTTGCCAAATCCGCATAGATTGGCAAACCGGCCACGTCCCTCCCTAGCGCCAAAGTCAGCATTTTTCCATTTTGGGCATATTCCGGCTGCTCCATCAAATTTCTCAAACGAACCTTCATCGCCGCTTTGTTAGGTAATTCCACGCCAACCAGCGAACGGCCGGGAATCGGAGCCTCTATCCTGATCGGGTGAGCGGCCAGGGCAAGCGAAAGGTCGTTCTGCAAGGAAGTAATCTTTGAAAGTTTGATGCCCTGCGCCGGACGCAAGGTATATTGAGTGACGGTTGGGCCGATATTTACTTCCGCCATTTCAACTTCAATGCCAAAATGCTGAAGCGTCCGCCTGATGATATTGGCATTAGCTTTAATATCGCCGCTGGTCGGCTCGCCGCTATCTCCTTCAAGAATATCAAAAGGGGGAAGCTTGTAATCCTTAAGCGTAAACTTAGAGTTAAGCATAATTTCCGGCTCATTCTTCTTTACTTCCTTTTTGGGCTTCTCGGGGTTTTTAACATTTATTTCCTCGTCTATGCCATTAAATTTAAAAACTGGCGAAGGCATCACCTTTTTAACTAAAGAGGATAAAATTGACGGGTTTTCCGCTTCTGCCTGATCGGTCGACTCATTGTTATCATCTTTTGAATTCCTCCGCCAAAAAGATTTAAGTGGAATATCAAAAGCAATCAAGACCGATATTAATACCAAGGCTAATAAAATTATATAGGAAGCGTAGATACCGAATCCGCGCGAAAGCGGCCAAACGGCGATATAACCGATATAACCCCCTCCATGGCTTTCGCCGCTTTTTAGTATCAACTGGAATAAACCAAGCAAGCTGATAAGGAAGATGCCAATACCGATAAAAGAAGTGCCAAAAACATCTTTATGTAACGATTTTAAGAGCGCGATCCCGACCAGAATCAGGGAAAGCGGAAGAATAAAATAGCCCCATTGGCCAAAAGCCAAAGCGGCAAATTTATAAAAATAAACGCCAAATTTCCCAGCTAGGTTAAAAACGCTCAAAAGAGAGAGTAAAGCGAAAACAAAAACCAAAACGGCGATAATGCCTTTTTTGGTTTCATCATTCAAATAAAGCCGCGGTATTTTCGGGCCTTTATCCTTTCCGTTTTTCCTTCCCATATTCGTTTTATTCCTCCTCCTATTTTTTTCGCTTGCTTATAATTGTATCACTTTTCTGCTCCACCGCCAATAATAAAAATCCACACCCGCTAATGAAGCCCGTCAAAACTGTTAATCCCGAAACAGCATCAATTATTAATTGATTATTTTATTAATTTTATTGCACTAAACTTATTTGACGGCCGTCAAATAAGTTTAGTAAAAAATTATTACAAAAATTACACAATCACTGGAAAAAATTCTAAAACTAAAAATCCACCAAGCTAGTGGCCTTAGTGGATTTTTTTCAAAAGGAATAAATCTTTCAATTTCTATTTTTCAATTTTGACGGCTTCTTTCTTTTCGTCTTTTTCTTGTTCCGCGCTTTCCTGACCCCGTCCTTCGGCATGCCAGCCGGTTCCAGCCGGGATCAATTTGCCGATAATGACGTTCTCTTTCAAACCGCGCAGATGGTCGGTCTTGCCGGCGATCGAAGCCCCGATAAGCACGCGCGCTGTTTCCTGGAATGAAGCGGCTGAAAGCCAACTGTCGGTCGTAAGAGAAACTTTACTGATGCCCATCAAAAGCTGAACAGCTGTCGCAATTTTACCGCTTTTCTTCCTGACCGCATCGTTTTCCATCAAAAAAGTCCCTTTTTCAATAATATCTCCGGCCAAAAGATTAGTATCTCCCGGATCTTTGACGCGAACGCGAGAAAGCATTTGCTTGACGATAATCTCAATATGTTTATCGTTTATTCCTTCGCCCTGCGAAGCATAGATAGTCTGAACTTCCCGTAAAATATACCGCTGAACCGCCTCTTTTCCGGCTAATTTGAAAAGCTCCTTCAAATCAAGATGCCCTTCCGAAAGCTGCTGGCCGCGCTGAACGACATCGCCGGCCTTAACCCAGAGGCCCTGGTTGATCGGCACGGGATACGTCTTGACTTCATTCTTAAAAATGGCTTTTTTCTTTGAATCAAAAGTTTTGATTTTACCCGTTATCTGAATGGTTCTCTGATTTTCTTTATCTTCAATTTCAACCACATGACCGTCTTGCTCTGAAATGACCGCCTTGCCTTTGGGAGGTCTCGCTTCAAAAATTTCATCGACGCGCGGCAAACCTTGAGTGATGTCGCCGCCGCCCGCCACGCCTCCGGTATGGAAGGTTCTCATGGTCAGCTGAGTGCCTGGTTCGCCAATCGCTTGAGCCGTCACAATCCCGACCGCCTCGCCTATTTTTACAAGCTGATTATTTCCGAGGTCATACCCATAGCACATTTGACAAACCCCTTGACGGCATTGGCAGGTGATGACCGAACGAACTTTGATCTTGTTTAAGCCGGCTTCGTCTATTCTCTTGGCGGCCTGCTTATCGATCAGAACGCCTTTTTTAACCAGAACTTTTTCTCCCGCTTTCACGTCTTCCAGGCTGACGCGTCCCATAACGCGGGCGCCGAGCGTCCGACCGGTTTCCGCGCCATCCTCGCGATAAATAAAAATTCCGTCTTTGGCATTGCAATCAACTTCGCGGATAACCACATCTTGCGCCACATCAACCAGACGCCTTGTCAAATATCCGGCAGTTGACGTTCGAAGAGCCGTGTCGGCTGTTCCTTTTCTGGCGCCGTGAGTCGCGATGAAAAATTCCAAAACGTTAAAGCCCTCTTTAAACGAACTCTTAATCGGCAACTCGATGATTTCACCGCTTGGGTTGGTCACTAAGCCTTTTATTCCCATCATCTGCGAAATCTGCCCCCAGGAGCCTCTAGCTCCGGAAACAACCATAGCCTTAACCGAACCGTCCGGATCAAGCTCATCCACGACCATCTTTGAAATTTTATCAATAACATCAAACCAAATTTCAATAATTCTAGCCCTTCTTTCTTCACGAGTCAGCAAACCGTCGAGATATTGACGGTGCACGGTCTCAACATCTCTTTCCGCCAATTCCAAAAGTTCTTTTTTCTTTGAAGGCATTTTCAAGTCGTCCATGCCCCATGAAATGCCGGATTTAGTCGCGTATTCAAAACCGATTTCTTTAATCCTGTCTAAAATCTGCGCCGTCTTTTTAATACCGCATTTCTCGACTATTTCGCCGATAAGCGAAAGAAGAGTTTTTTTGCCCAATTCATTATTAATAAAATGAATTTCATGAGGCAAGATTTGATTGAAAATTATCCGGCCCGCCGAGGTTTCAATCAGCTCTTTGGGATTCTCCCGGTTGCCCGCCAAATTCAAAGACGAGGCGTAAACTTTTATTTTTGCCCGCAAGTCGATTTCGCCAAATTGATAATATTGAATAATTTCGTCCAGATTCTTGAAAATTTTCCCTTCGCCTTTTTTTCCTTCTTTAAATTGGCTCATCCAATAACAGCCGAGGATCATGTCTTGCGACGGAAAAGCGATCGGCTCGCCTGTCGCCGGCTTCAAAAGGTTATTCGAAGAAAGCATTATTTTTTCGGCTTCTTCCTGGGCCTCTTTGGTCAGCGGCAAATGGACGGCCATTTGGTCGCCATCGAAGTCCGCGTTGAAAGCGCGGCACACGATCGGATGCAATTGAATGGCGCTGCCTTCGATCAGAATAGGCTTAAACGCCTGAATGCCCAAGCGGTGCAAAGTCGGAGCGCGGTTTAAGAGAACGCATTTGTCGGCAATAACTTCCTCCAGTATTGCCCAGGCTTCGGTTGTCTCCTGTTCGATCAAACGGCCGGCTCCCTTAATATTATGCGCCATTTCTCTTTCAACCAGCTTTTGGATTACGAATGGTTTGAAAAACTCCAATGCCATGTGTTTGGGCAAACCGCATTGATAAAGTTTTAATTCCGGGCCGACAACGATGACCGAACGGCCGGAATAGTCCACTCTTTTTCCCAAAAGATTCTGTCTGAATCTTCCTTGTTTGCCCTTCAAAATATCGGCTAAAGACTTCAATTGCCGCTTTTGACCAGTGGCAGCCATGACTGGGCCCTGACCGCGGCGGGCTGAATTATCAATCAATGCGTCAACCGCTTCCTGAAGCATTCTTTTTTCGTTTCGACAGACGACTTCGGGCGCGTTCAATTCGAGCAATCTTTTCAAGCGATTATTCCGGTTGATGACCCGACGATAAAGATCATTCAGATCGGAGGTCGCGTATCGGCCGCCGTCAAGCGCCACCATCGGTCGCAGATCAGGCGGCAAAACAGGCAAAGCAGTCACAATCATCCATTCGGGCCTGAGCCCTGATTTTATCAACCCTTCGATCAGACGCAGACGTTTCATCAATTTTTTACGGGTCAGGTCAGCGCTTTTCTTTATTTCTTCTTTTAAAGTCTGGCTTTCTTTGACAAGGTCAATCTCGGCAAGAATCTTTCTGACTGATTCGGCGCCAATGCCCGCCTCAAAAACATGGCCATATTTCAAATTCAGATCAAAATAATCGATTTCGGACAGAATCTGGAGCTTAGCCAGATTTTTCAGGTCGGAAATTCCCTTATCGCGCGATTCTTTTATTCTTTCTTTTTCGCCCGGCGTTCCGGCTGTTTTAATTTTTTGCTTGTATTCTTTTTCGATTTCTTCAATCGCGACGGCTCTGGCTTCTTCATCCACTTTAGTCACGATATAGCCGGCGAAATAAATGACTTTTTCCAGCTGCTGAATTGAAAGGTCTAGAACCAAGCCAATCCTCGAAGGCACTCCTCTTAAAAACCAAATATGCGAAACTGGCGCGGCCAGTCTGATGTGCCCCATTCTTTCCCGGCGCACGATCGAACGCGTCACTTCAACTCCGCATTTATCACAGATTATTCCCTTATAACGGATGCGGCGATATTTGCCGCAATAACATTCCCAATCTTTTTCCGGACCGAAAATCCGTTCGCAAAAAAGCCCGTCCTTCTCCGGTTTTTGGGTCCGGTAGTTTATGGTTTCGGGCTTAAGGACCTCGCCATGCGACCAAGCCAAGATATTCTCGGGCGAAGCGAGGGTTAATCTGATAGCTTTAAAATCTGAAACTTTTATCGACATGGTAATTTTTCTTTTCTTATTTCTTCCTATTTTTTCTGCAAATCT
>JAQUNU010000036.1 GCA_028717445.1 Candidatus Portnoyibacteriota bacterium
ATAATCATCAGCTAGGGCGTAAAAATAAGGGGCATTGGGATCAGTGAGAGAATGAACTGATTTTATTTCTATTTGACGATATGAAAATTCATTCAGAAAAAAATCCTTTTTCAGGGTCAGCTCGATTTTGCCAAAAATATCTTTTTTAGCGGCAAGCTGGCTGGGTTTGATTTTTGCTAAAAAAACCCAGTTGTTTGAATCGTCTTCTTCTTGGGGGATAATCGTTATCAGGGCATCATCTTCGAATAAGGCAGCAATTTGGCCAGTCTTTAATCCTGAATCGGTTATGAATTTTAGAGCTCTTTCCTTGAGCCAGCGGAAAAAAAGAGATTTTTTCTCAAATTCCGGGACTAGAGGCGCCCCTAATTCCGGCAGCTGACTTAAGCTTAAAAAAGCGGCGGCTCTGTAATTTTTCGGGATTAAATCGGAATATTTCCAGGATTCTTGTCTTTTTTCGATGATAAAAAACCCTGTTAGAAACAAAGAGGCGCAAAAAAAGAGCAGAGCTATCAAAGGCCAAAACACGCTTATTTTTGCTTTTTTGGCTGGCGGAGGCGAATTCAAATTGAGCGCGTTTTTAATGTCATGGTGGTTCGCGTTCTGGGAAATATTTATTTTTAATGGGATTTTGGGCATATCTTTCTATGAAAGGGAAAGTTCTTTTAAGATTCTTTCGTGTTTCTCCAGGATAGTCGCGCTTTTTGAGCGCGGATGGAACATTAAATATTCGTCGGAAAAATAGATTTGATCGGCCGGGTCAGGAGTTTTTGCTATTTTTTTTTGAATCCTTTTTGTTTGCCATTTCGCCAGGATTTTTTCCAGTTTATCTCCCAGAAATCCGGAAAAAATAAACTCAAAAAATCCCCTGATTATTCCGGCCAGCCGATTTTTAGAGACAGTTTCGAAATTTAGGCAGTTGGGCCAGGGATAATTTGTCAGGTACTCCCCTATCCAGGAATTTTCATTCTGAAATTTAGAAAAAACGGAACTGTCTTTTTGCCAAACAGGGATCAGGCGGCTGTATTCTTGAGCCGAATGAAGGGATCTTGGCTTTATTTCGAGCTTTATCTCCATGTCCGGCCCGGCTAGATAGCAGTTGAGGCAAGCCTTGTCTTTGGTTTTTTGATCATGTCGCCGCCAATGAGCCAAATTTAAAAGCAGCGTAATGAAGGTGCGTCCGATCCAGAGCCGCCCCGGTTCAAGCGCGATTAAAAGGTCAATATCGCTTTCTTGGTTGGCGTTGGCAAGTGAGAGAGAGCCGGTGATGCCTATCATTTTAAGGAAGGGCGTTATTTGCAGAAGCGCGGCTATCTTTTTAGCCCTTTTCCATTTAAGCTGGGAGATTTTTCCTCTTTTTTGTCTTTCCGCAAAGGCCTCTGCGCAGTTTGTCGGTTTGAAAAAATAAAATCCTCGAAATTGCCGGATATAAGGAAAAAGAAACGGACTCGTTTCGAGCGTCTTGAGAAAATGGCCGAATGTTCTGGTTCGGCCGGAACAGGAAAATTTAAAAAGCTCAATGTTGGTCAGGGGTCGGTTTAAGAGAGAATAATAAAGCATGGCCGAAGCAATGCCTGATTCCGGTTGGTTTTTGGTTTCCATGTAAATATATTAACGGGAAGGCGGAATGACCACCTTCCCGTACCCTTAGCTATTCGGCGATTATAATCACTGGCTCGTCGTCTGGCATTGTCACAGGTTCCGGTCCGTTTTTCAGGCATCTGACGGCATTTCTTGTCAGAGCATCTCCTTGGATATTTATGAGTTTTATTTTTTGGAAAATACAGCAGTGACTGCCATTTTTTGTCTCATTTTCTCTGACAAAGCGTTTCCCTTCTTCTAATTCGGAAAACTGCCACGTACTCATGCCGTGCCCTCATTTTTGCGAGTGGTTGAAAGATCAGAAACCTCCAATTAATTATGTTTTAGAATCCCGTTGTTATCTTGTCTAGAGCGGCGTAGATTGATTCTTTTGAGGTGGTGATGAGCAACCAATTGTTTTCCCAGAGCGCGTAATCAATGGATAAGCTGCTATCCGGGAAATTGACATAACGGATGGGAATGCCGCGATAATTATTGTCATTAAAAACGGCGCCTGAAGAATCCTGAAGGCGTTCCATAAGCATAGGTTCAAGAGTTTTGGGCAAATTCGGTTCCTCGTCTTTCAGGTAATTATTAAAAGCTGACATATCCTGGTTTCGAATGATCAATCCCAGCCGAGTTTGGACCGGGTCGGTTTCTGATCTTTGATAATAAAGAAAAAGAGTATAATTTTCAAAAGAATACGTGTCGGCAAGAAGCATTGTTTGGATAGGAATCTGAATATCCAGAGCCGCTAAAACTTCCGCCAAATTTAGATAGTTCCCCCCTCTTTTAACAATCAGTTGCGTGAAATGACCAGCTGGTTTTAAATCCAGGGCGGCTGTTTCTATTTCATTTCCAAGGTCGGTTTCAGAATCCAGGGAAATAATGATTTGGTGTTCGGTTGGGAAAAGAGGCGTGGGCGTCTGTTCGGTGACGGGCGGCGATATCGGAGTCTCTTCGGAATTAAACCAATAAAAGTAGGCAAAAATGCCCGAACCGATGATTAAAACAGCGACTATAATTATGCCCACAAATCTTAGCACAGGCGATTTTGGTTTGTTGATCGCTTCAGTTCTTTGAGTTTTTGGAGGCCCGGGGGCGCGGTCCGCCTGGAGGGTTAAAGGCAACGGAGCAACGGGTTTTGACGGCGGGGATGGCGGTAATTTTTCAGCTTTAGCCGGAATCTCGGGTCGGGGCGGCGGTGGCAAAACAGGCTTTATCGGTTCAATTGGCCGGCTTGGTTTGGCTTTTTCAAGACCGATTGGTTCTATTTCTTCTGGTTCAAAGGATAATGTTTTTTCCGAAAGAGAGGAGGCGCTATCTTTTGGTTGGATTGGCAATCCCGAAGGAGGCGCCGTTCTTGTCTGGGGCGGCACCATTTTTTGATAAGGCAAAGAAGCCGCTGGTTTTGTTTCAGTCGGGATTTTTGGTTTGGAACCGAGGTCATCAGCCATGGTTCGTATGACCAGGTTCTCTAAAATAAGATCGGATTGAAATTTTTGGGCGGTCTTTTCTCCCTCCATTCGAGTTCGGCTTGAAAATTATTTTTTCCGAATTTTTGAGACCTCTTTTTTTATTCTATATCTTTTTCAGATTTTTACCAGTGTTTACGATCGGTTTCCGGAGAGCCTTCCGTATTTTCGGTCATTTCTTTCAGCGAAAGATTGATTCTCCCTTGCTCGTCTATGCCGATAACCTTGACTGGCGCGATTTGGCCGACTTTAACAACATCTTCAACTCGTCTGACATGGTAATGCGCCAGTTGTGAAATATGGATCAATCCTTCCTGGCCGGGCAGGATTTCGGCAAAAGCGCCGATGGCGATGATCCGGGTGATTCTGGCCTGGAATGTTTCGCCTACTTTGACCTCGTGCGTCAGGTTCTCTACCCAGGAAACCGCTTTTTCGGCAGCTTCCGGGCTTTTCGAAGTGATAAAGACAAGACCAGAGTCTTCAATATCTATGTCTACGCCGGTTTCATCAATAATCCGGTTGATGACTTTGCCGCCCGGACCAATGACATCGCGAATTTTTTCCGGATTGATTTGAAGCGTAATGATCCTGGGCGCAAATTTTGAGAGATCGGGATTCGGCTGGGCTATCGTTTCATTCATTTTTTCGAGAATGAAAAGCCGCGCCTCTTTGGCCTGCAGGAAGGCGGTTTTTAAAATATCCAGGTTCACGCCTTCTATTTTGACATCCATTTGCAAGCCAGTGAAGCCATTCTTGGTGCCAGCTATTTTAAGATCCATGTCCCCGTAATGATCTTCCGGCCCTTGAATGTCGGTCAGAACTTTATACTCCCCTTTTGGGCCCAGCACGAGCCCCATGGCAATGCCAGCCGCAGCTTGGCGGATGGGAACACCTGCGTGCATTAGAGCCAGAGATGAACTGCAAACAGAGGCCATGGAAGAGGAACCATTGGAAGAAAGAATTTCAGAAACCACGCGAATGGTATACGGGAAAGCTTCTTTGCTGGGAATAAGAGGCGTGAGCGATTTTTCAGCCAAGGCCCCGTGTCCAATCTCTCTTCGGCCAGGGCCGCTCATGCGGCCGGTTTCGCCAACTGAAAAAGGCGGAAAATTGTAGTGCAAAATAAATCTTTTCTTGAATTCGTCGGGCTGGAGATTTTCGATTATTTGCTCGTCGGTCGGACCGCCCAAGGTGACGGCGGCCAGAGATTGCGTGCTGCCTCGTGAAAAAAGGGCTGAGCCGTGGACGCGGGGCAGAAAGCCGATTTGGCATGATATCTCGCGGACCTCGTTCAGTTTTCGGCCATCCGGACGCAAATCTTTTTCCAGTATGTTCTTGTGGACAATTTTATCGGTTAGGTCATCGAGCGTATTTAAGGCTTGGTCAATTATTTTTTGGTCATCCGTTGCCAGGAATTTAATCATTTCTTCTTGGAGCTGGGCCATTTTTGACTGGCGGGCTCTCTTTTCGGAAACATAAACCGCTTCTTCCAGTTTTTCAGCCAGGAATTTTTCCACTTTTGCTTTAATTTCCGGTTCTTCCGGCGCAAGCTTGACTTCAGTTTTTTGAGGATTTATCTCGGCCGCGATTTCTTTCTGAAAAGCGTTGATTTCGTTTACTTTTTCTTGCGCCAAAGCGATCGCTTCCAGGGCCTTTTCTTCGTTGGCTTCGTTGCCAGCCGCTTCCAGCATGTTAATTTTTGACTCGGTGCCGGCCACAATTAATTCAAAATCCGCCTTTTCCCTTTGAACAACGGAAGGATTGAAAATTAATTTTTGGTCAATTTGGGCCACTCTGACGCAGGCGATTGGGCCGGCCCAGGGAATGTCCGAAACCGTTAGGGCAAGTGAAGCAGCATTTAAGCCGAGGATTTCCGGATCATTTTCTTGGTCATAAGCCAAAATCGTGATGACAACCTGGATATCGTTGCGTATCTTTTGATTAAATCTAGGTCTGATGGCGCGGTCAATTAGGCGGCCTTTTAAAATAGACTCGTCCGATGGTTTGCCTTCACGTTTTACAAAACGGCTGCCTTTGATTTTGCCGGCGGCATAAAGCCGCTCTTCGTATTCAACGGTTAAAGGCAGATAATTGGACGGTTTGGCCGAATCAGAAATAACCGCCGTGGCCAGGACGACGGTGTCGCCCCAACTGGCCAAAACAGAGCCGTTAGCTTGTCCGGCCACGGGGCTGATTTGGAATTTTAAGGGCCTTCCCAGAAAATCCCGGGTAAATGTTTTTGCTTCCATCTGTTTTTAAGAAGGTTCCTTGCGAACCAGAAAGCTGAAAAAGAAAATAAATCATTAAGGCGATCCGGATCATCATAATCCCACAAGGCGGGAAATTTGGATAATCAGGACGAAATTCATAATCACCGAGATCGCTACGAGCTATTTTCTTCCTCTCTTTCTTGGTCTTGCTTGGAGCCAGTTTTTACTATTTGATTAAATAATTTTTTGGATTGGCGCAAAGATCGATAAAATCATCGGCTGCCTCTTTTAATTTTCCTGAAGCGCTTTTGCCAAAAGCGATAACTTCAACTTGGCAGCCTGATTTGACCCTCAAGTATTCAACCAGGGGCACGAAATCGCCGTCTCCGGTGACAAGCACTACCGCGTCAAGCTTTTCGGCTTGTTCAATAGCGTCTGTGGCCATGCCAACGTCCCAGTCCCCTTTTTTCATGCCTCCCGGAAAAATCTGGAGGTCTTTGACTTTGAGTTCGATGCCGATTCTGGCCAACGCTTCGAAAAAGGCCCGTTCTTCGCCGGTTTCCGTTTTAATGACATAAGCCGTGGCTCTGATTAATTTTCGGCCGGCAACGGCGGCCTTCAAAACTTCTTTAAAATTCACCCTCGCCTGATAGAGATTTCGGGCTGAATGATACATATTTTGGGCGTCTACAAAAACGCCGACTCTTTGTTCTTTGTGTTTGATGACTGGCATTAAAAATCGAATGCGATCCGGATAAATTCTAGCTGCATCCGGATTGGCCGGATGAAATTCGCAATCAGGACCGCGTTTTTTAAATTATTTTTTCAACCCCAGCTTTTTTGTCACGGTCTTATATCTTTTTTCGTCATCTTTTGAAAGATAGTCTAGAAGTTTTTTGCGCTTGGAGACCATTTTTAAAAGACCGCGGCGCGAAGCATTGTCTTTGGGATTTTTTTTCAGATGCTTGGTTAAAAGCTCAATCTGTTCGGATAGAACAGCGGCTTGGACATCTGCTGAGCCAGTGTCTTTTTCGTGGATTTGAAATTCCTCAATTATTTTTTTCTTTTTCTGGGTTTTTAGCATAAAATTTTCAGCAAAAATTATTTTGCGACTTTTTATTGGCTCTATATTCAAAGAATAGCACAGATTTAAAAAATAAGCAAATAGGATTATTCTCTAAGATTAGGATTTAAAGGGTTGTGGCAGCGCGAAATTCGCCGGGCGAATTTCGCGCCAAACGCCTTGCGCCCCTATTCTTTGTGGGGCTGCGTTTGTGAAACATTTTTTGCGAATGCTTGGTTTCCGCATGAATAAAACAAAAAAATGAAAAAACCGGCCTCTGTGAAACATGAGGCCGGCAATGGAACACTTTTATCTCCAGCTTCTTTTAAATGCCCTGAAGTCAAGATTGTCAACCAAGGCGTCCCTGATTACCTCCCTGATTTCTCTGGACTCGCTTCGGTTGTACCAGTTTGCCAGGGAGATTGGTCCCCAAGCGGCGAGATGGGGTTTAATAAACCTGTTTTTGACGCTTTGAAACTCTTTTTGGTCTAGAGCGCTAAGAACCTGACAAATAAATCCGAATATTTCTGTGGTTGAAATTGAGATTTCCTGCCCCCATCTTTTAATCAGCCATTCAATAAACCAATCTCTGAGATCTTTCATTTCGGGCTCGGCCAATGATCCGAGATAATTCAAAACCATCCGAGCAAAATGTATTCCCCATTCTTCCTCGTTGAGTTCTGGGTAATTGACATGGAAGAGCGTTTCCATTTCTCTCAAACAATTGAGGGCCAGTCTGGGATTTCTTTGGTTTACGGCATCTGTGAACTGGTTTACAGCATCTGTGAGCTCTTGTAATTTTTTGACACGGGCCTCGCGTCTCTGATCCATATCCCCTC
>JAQUNU010000037.1 GCA_028717445.1 Candidatus Portnoyibacteriota bacterium
CGCTTTCGGTGGCCGGGCTTGGTTTGGGTATCTCGCTTGGCGGTTTTCTTTGGGTTGGGTTGCTTTGGATATTTTTGCGGCGGCGGATCGGTTCGCTCGACGAAAAAGAGATTTTTTTTGCGGCAACTAAATTTATCGGCGCTTCGCTTTTGGCGGGTTTGGCCGCCTGGATCGTCTTGCGCATTTTGGATAATTTTGTGAATATGCGCACCGGCATCGGAGTTTTTATCCAGGGCACGGGCGCCGGTTTGGCGGCAATTGCGGTTTATATCGCGATCGGAATTCTGTCTAAATGTCCCGAGGCCGCCACTTTTTGGCAAACCTTGAAGAATCGTCTGCCTTGGTCGCGCGTCGCGCCGAAAGAAGAAGTTATTTCGGAACAGCAGTAGTTTTTTTAAAAAGAAGCCTCTTTCGCCGGTCCGGCGAAAGAGGCTTTTTCAAAATAAAAATGCTTGAGAAAAAGGATATTTTGTGCGATAATGAGGTGAAAAAATGAACCAAAACATCAGAAATTTTTGCATCATCGCCCATATAGACCATGGAAAATCCACTTTGGCGGACCGGCTTTTGGAATTGACCGGCACGGTTGAAAAAAGAAAAATGCGGGAGCAATATCTTGATTCCATGGATTTGGAGCGGGAACGCGGGATCACGATCAAGCTTCAGCCGGTCAGAATGGAATATGAGTTTAAAGGCGTAAAATATATTTTGAATTTAATTGACACGCCGGGCCACGTGGATTTTTCCTATGAAGTTTCCCGCTCGTTGGCCGCGGTTGAGGGCGCGATTCTGCTGGTAGACGCGACCAAGGGCGTGCAGGCGCAGACGCTCTCCAGTCTTTATCTGGCCAGAGAACAGAAGCTGGAAATAATTCCGGCGATAAATAAAATTGATCTGCCGGGCGCGCGAGTGGCGGAAGTTGAAAAAGAAATCAGGGGAATTTTAAAAGAAGATAAAAAAATATATCACATTTCCGCCAAAGAAGGTCTGGGCGTTGAAGAATTGATCGGCGCGGTCATTAATCAGATTTCGGCGCCAAAAAAAGAAGAAGAAAAACCTTTGCGGGCCCTGATTTTTGATTCGGTTTACGACTCTTACAAGGGCGTTTTGGCTTATGCGCGGATCATGGAAGGCAGAATTAAAGCCGGTGAAAAAATATTTTTAATTAGTTCAAAGGCGCAGGCCGAAACGATTGAAGTCGGAATTTTTAAGCCTGATTTAATGCCGGTTTCAGCGCTTTCCGCCGGAGAAATCGGCTATATTGCCACCGGATTTAAGGATGTTTCTCTTTGCCGCGTGGGCGACACAATCACCCATTTTTTCAGCCAGGCCAAAGAAGGCTTGGCTGGTTACAAAGAACCAAAGCCGATGGTTTTTGCCTCTTTTTATCCGGCCGAGGACGCGGACTATGACCATTTAAAAGATTCTTTAAGCAAATTAAAATTAAACGATTCTTCTTTGATTTCTGAACCTGAATCTTCCGAGGCGCTCGGCCGGGGATTCAGATGCGGCTTTTTGGGAATGCTTCATTTAGAAATTGTCAGCGAGCGTCTGCGCCGTGAATATAACTTGGATCTTGTTGTCACCACCCCCAGCGTCGTTTATAAGATCATTGAAAAATCCGGTTTAGAAAAAACTATCTATTCGCCGCAGGAGTTGCCCGATCTGAGCAAAATTCAGGAAATAAAAGAGCCCTGGATGAATTTAGAAATCGTCTGTCCGAATGTTTACCTGGGGCAGATCATGAAATTGCTTCAGTCAAGCGACGGGATCTATAAAACAACCGAGTATCTCGGAGAAGAAAGAGTTATTGTTAAATACGAAGCGCCTTTGCGCGAGATCATTGTTGATTTCTACGATCGTTTAAAGTCCATCACTTCCGGCTACGCTTCCATGAGTTATGATTTGGTCGGTTGGAGAAAGGGGGAACTCGTAAAGCTTGACATTTTGGCGGCCGGGGATGAAGTGGCGGCTCTCTCTCGGATTGTTCCGCGTCATAAGGTGCTGGGCGAGGGCCGGTCCATGGTTGAAAAGCTTAAAAAAATCCTGCCCCATCAGCTTTTTGCCGTTGCGTTGCAGGCGGCCATTGGCGGAAAAATTATTGCCCGCGAAACCATTCCGGCCATGCGTAAGGATGTGACCGGCTATCTTTACGGCGGTGATTATTCGCGGAAGAAAAAACTGCTTGAGAAGCAAAAGAAAGGCAAAAAGAAAATGAAGGCCATCGGAAAATTAAAAATTCCGCAGAAGGCGTTTTTGGAGATTTTGAAGAAATAGATTTCTTGATTAATTTTTTGGGCGGCGAAAAAGCAATCAGAAAAACAACGGCGGGTGTAAAATTTTGAAAAACTAAAAAACCGCTCAAGCGGGGTAGTTTGGCGGGAAATGATAGAATTACATAAAAAGGGGCGCGACGAGCATCCCGACGGTGCTTAAAACGACAAGCGAGATAATGATTATCCAGAAAATTTTGAATTTTTTGTTTTGCGTGTCCATAAAATAATTTTAACATATGGCCGAATCGGAATCAAAATTTAAAAAGATCTTCGGTTCAAAACTGACTCTTTTTTTGCTGATTTTGCTGTTTCTTTGGATGTCCATCAGCCTGGTCACGATTTCTTATAAAAAATTCAGGATGGCCAAAGAGATCGGCGGTTTAAAAACAGAAATCGAACAGGTGGAGAAAAACAATCAACAGATCTCGGCCATGATTGATTATCTTTCCAGCCAGAGTTTTCTTGAGAGGGAGGCCAAAGAAAAGCTGAATATGAAAAAAGAAGGGGAAGAAGTCCTGATTATTGAGCCGGCCAGGCGAGTCGTGGCTACTTCTTCGGAGGATTCTATTCAGCCGGCGCCCGAAAATAAAGAAAGCGCCCAAAAAGAAGATTCTAATTTTTTGAAATGGCTGAAATACTTTTTTAAATAACGTCTGCGGGTATGGTTCAGTGGCAGAACATATCCTTCCCAAGGATAGGATGCGGGTTCGATTCCCGCTACCCGCTCAATAGAAAATTGGAATTGGGCACGAAAAGGAAATTATGAAGATCTTTGAGGAGATTCTGAGTATTTTCGGTTTAAGCGGAAAGAGTGCTTCGGCAAGGGAAATTGTCCCGACGAAAAACAACGTGCTTTTGGATATGCACCCGGCATTGTATCGGTGGATCATGGCGCGAGCCATTAGGGAAGTGGCCGAAAACACGGCCAAATAACATCAAACATGGAGAGGTATGCCCAGTCTCTCCGCCCAATTCCAATTTTTTATTTTATTAAGCTTTGTTTTGGCCCGACCCTGGGGCGGAAACAACAAAAAATATGCTATCTTCAAAATTGTTTCTTTGGGGCCTAACCGACGCGCTCGGCGCTTTTGTTTATATTTCGGGCGTGGCCTGGCTGATGTCTCATATGGAAAAAGTCATCGGCAAAATCGATAATAACTTTTTCGGGCCGGTCGCCATCCTGCTTTTGTTCGTGATTTCAGCCACGATCGTCGGCGCGCTGGTTCTGGGCCGGCCGATAGTGTTTTATCTGAACGGCGCCAAAAAAGATTCTCTGAAACTTTTCTCTTACACTCTGGTTTGTCTGGTTGGAATCGCGGCAATCGTTTTTATATCTTTGGCCTTGAGATAAGTTGGTTATTGGGCGCCGCCCGGACGGGCGGCGCTTTTTGTTGCTTTAAGAAACTATAAAATATATACTAAAAACAGACGAGGAAGGGGTCTTTGGCCCGTTCTTTTTTTATTTGAAATCTAAATGGAAAAAGGGGGAGCTCGTGGAAGCGAAAGGGGTCCGGGAAGGGTTGGAAGAGATTTTGGGTTATATTGACGCGCAGGCAAGTTTGGCTAAAATCATCCGCATTCTGACGTTTATGGATGATGGATCGTGGGTTTCTCTAAAACCAATTTTTGAGGCATTGCCGAAATTGGTCGAAACTTTGGCCAGAGAGCAAGGAAATGATGAGGAAGGAAAGACCGAATGCAATTACAGCACAGCTCGTCTTGCTGACCTTATGGATTTGCGATCCAAAGGCCAGATCTCGGATCATTTTCTGGAGAAGCTTATAATTGAGCGGCAATCGGTTTGGCCATACACCCAATATATTGCAGAGCCATTTCGCAATTCGCCGCAAACATTCGGCGCGCTCATGTTGATTGCAAAGTATTTTAGGTTTCGGCTTAAGAATGATTTGGGAGCGGAAGCGGTTAATTGGAGTAAACGTCTGGGCGAGCCTAAATTTACGGAATCTTCAAATAAACTGTTGGATAGCTATCCTTTTTTAATGCCGGTCGTCTTCAGCGGCGGCGTAAAACTTTCAAAACCGGAGTTTTATTGGCAGTTTTTCGGAGGCGTGCCGGCATTGACCCAAAATGCAATTAAGAGCAAATTATTTAAGGCGGCTTTTGAAAAATGGCCGCTGGCAGATAATTTTGCATTTTGTCCTTTAGCGACCCGGGAAGCAGACAATGAGGGAAAGGAGTTATGGCTGGAGGGGCGGACATGGACCGAGCAATTGCGGGAGCTGGATCATTTAAGGTGCAAGTTTTTTCCGATGACTGTGAGGTTCGCCACATTGCCGGAGTTGATGTGGCTCGATCTTTCTATGCATGAAGCAAATGGCCGCTCGCCCATGGGAATATGGTCGTTTCGTTGTGAAAATCCCGAAGATCCTCAGGGATGCATAACTTACGGGGGCGTGTGTGAATATGGCGCGGAAATAAAAGAAAGTAAGCCGGATTCGGATTGCGAAAGAGTTATGCCGTTGTTCATCCCAAACGAGATTAATGTGAAAAAGTAGATATCTTTTGAGTTGCATATCTATAGAAAAGGGCGGGCGTAAAGGCCGCCCTTTTAAATTTCACTTTTTCTTGTTTTTGTGGTATTTTGATAATTGAATAATTCAAGCTGCCATTCAGAAACCTTGATTCATTCAAAGCAAAAGAAGGCCGCCTTAGCTCAGTGGCAGAGCAACGCTTTCGTAAAGCGTGGGTCCTCGGTTCAAATCCGAGAGGCGGCTCCGAATTAGGCGTTTGCGTTTTAAATTTAATCAGAAGCCGATTTTAAGAGCTTAACTGCTCTTTTTTTGTTGATTTTTTATAAAAATTATTCTTGCTTTTTTGTTTTTTTGTTGTATAATGAAACTGAAAAAATGATAGAGAATTTGCCAAAGGAAATTGAAAATTTAAAAAGCCGCGTCCAAAAGATCGCGGACTTTCTTTGATTTGTCTTCCAGGGAGGTTAAAATAAAGGAATTTGAGCAGCAAATGAGCGATCCGGAATTCTGGCAGAACCAGGAGCGAGCCAAAGATATTTCTCAGACGGTTAATGATCTGAAAGAAGAACAGGAAAAATGGAGAAAAATAAATAAAGACATGGGCGATCTCGATGAAATGGCAAAGATAGCGGCACAAGACGAATCTTTTTCAGCTGAACTTGAGAAAAAATTTCTTGAGTTTTCAAAATTAGTCGCCAACGAGGAGCTGAAGAATTTTCTTTCGGATAAATACGATTCTTCAAACGCGCTCCTTTCCATTTATAGCGGCGCCGGCGGAACCGAGGCCCAGGATTGGGCCGAGATGCTTTTGCGGATGTATTTGCGTTACGCTGAAAAGCGCGGATTTGTCGCCAAGGTTTTACATATTCATGAGGGTCAGGAAGCAGGCATAAAAAACGCGACCGTTGAGGTCCGTGGGCCGTATGCCTATGGTCATTTGAAAGGCGAAGGCGGCGTGCATCGTCTAGTCCGGCTTTCTCCATTTAACGCCAATAATCTGCGGCATACTTCTTTCGCCCTGGTTGAAGTCTTGCCCGAATTTGAAAAACCGCCGGAAATAAAAATTGATCCGGCTGATTTGCGGATAGATACATATCGCTCCTCCGGTCCTGGCGGCCAATATGTCAATAAAACTGAATCGGCCGTGCGTATCACGCATGAGCCAACCGGCATTGTCGTGGCCTGCCAAAGCGAACGCTCGCAGGGCTCCAACAAGGAGCAGGCGATGAGGATGCTTTACAGCAAGCTGTATCAGCGGCAGCTTCAGGCGCAGAAAAGCCAGCAGGGAGAGATCCGAAGCGACCAGAAAACCGGTCAGGGCACGGCCGAATGGGGTTCGCAGATCCGTTCTTATGTTTTGCACCCGTATAAAATGGTCAAAGATCACCGGACCGAGGTCGAATCTCGTCAGCCCAATAACGTGCTTGATGGAGAGCTCGATGAGTTTATCGAGGCTGAAATTAAATCTCTCTAATTTGCACGAATTTGGTCACGAATAACACGAATAAGAATAAGCTTGTTTATCCCGCGTTAAGTTATGCAATAATGGGAATTTTATTTGAAGTCCATAATAAATTGGGTATCATTGCAAATTTTAGGCATCAAAAATTAGAATATCGTCGTATTCTTAATTAATTGTTTATTCGTGAAAATTAGTGCTTAATTCGTGCGCATTCGCGATATATGATCAGATTCGAAGACGTTTCAAAAATCTACGGCAATTGCGCGGCGTTGGACGGGATTAATTTTGAAATCCGGCCGCGGGAATTTGTTTCTTTGGCTGGGCCTTCGGGTTCGGGCAAATCAACTTTGCTCAAGCTGATGATCTGCGAAGAGAAACCGACAAAAGGGAAAATTTTTCTTGATAATCAGAATTTGAATTTAATCAAAGAAGATCAATTGCCGTTTGTTCGCCGCAAGATCGGCATGGTTTTTCAGGATTTTCGGTTGCTTTCAAATAAAAATGTCCGGGAAAATATCGCTTTTGCCATGGAAGTCGTCGGCGCGGGCAGCCGCGAGATCAGGCAGGATGTGCCGCAAGTTCTTGACCTGGTCGGTTTGCCGGACAAAATAGATTGTTTTCCCCAACAGCTTTCCGGCGGCGAACGCCAGCGCGTGGCCATTGCCCGGGCGCTCATTCCTCGCCCAGCCGTGATCTTGGCCGACGTGCCCACCGGCAATCTTGATCTT
>JAQUNU010000038.1 GCA_028717445.1 Candidatus Portnoyibacteriota bacterium
TCGTTTGCCGAAGATTTAATCATTTCTCTGAATTCCAGAAAAGAATGCTTGACTTGTTTTCATTTTGACAATTTCTTTTTGACTTTGGCCAATTTGCCGGCCAAAATTCCGTCTGAGATCAAGGATGGCATAAAGGATCTTAAACAAAAGCTTGATGAGGTTGCGGCCGCGGCCATCTCTGTTTGGCCAATGGAAGTCAGGTTGAATGGTAAACAGCGAGAATTGTCGGTGGAAGAAAAAAGGGATCTAATCATTACCGAAATTGAAAAAGAAAAAGGCGGTCTTATTTTCGGCCGGCAGGCCAAACGGTGGAGAGCGCTGCTTTGAGCCTCAAAAAGGAGGGGGCTAAAACAGGGGGATAGGGAGGGCTCGCAAGTGGGCCCTCTTTTTTGTTGCAAAAATAAAAAATTATTTTTATTTCAAAAATAATTTTAAAATATAAATTTTTAATATATTTTCAATAGCTGAAAAACTATCAATGTTTCACTCGCAGGGGAGAAACACTCTGCATTATCAAGATTGTCGCACAATATCCATTTTGCGACACAGTCATGAATAAAAAAAGAAAGCGCTCTCCCCCGGGGCAAAAAAATAGAAAAGAGCCCCGAGGGCGCTTTTTTTAAAAATATTTTCCTAAAATTTATTTTTTTAAAATTCCGTAAATTTGATTCGCGATGTCCTCTACTTGCCCATATATCAGATTATACATTTTTTGGATCAGACCGGGCTTTTTGGCCGGCGGCTGATTTTGGGCCTGGGACTCCCCCGACTTTTTTGAATTTTCGGCCGCGGGGGCGATCTTGCCGGTATCCAAACCCGGCTGCCAGTCCTTGCCCTCGTCCTTGAGCCAATTAAAATGCTTCCGCCAACTGGCTGGATCCATTGGGAATATTTGTTCAAATATCCGGAGCATTCTTTCGGGTATATATTTCACGATGAAAATAACTTCTTCTCCATTGGGCAGATATTGAGACAAGTTTTGTTCTGGAGCCGGTTCAGCGGCCAAAATTTGGGCTTTTGGAACAAAAAACAACAAACAAGCGAATAAAAAGAAAGCTGCTTTTTCCATAATTATAGCGTCGTACAATATTTTATGAAATCAGCTTATTTTACAGATAATTCATTGGATTAACCGAGCCGCCGAGAGGCAGAAGGCCATAAGATTTCTGTTCGATGGAGAAAGTATTGGTCGCGTAAACCGTAAAATGCAAATGCGCGCCGGTCGAATATCCGGTCGAACCGGCATAGCCGATCACCTGTCCGGCTTTGACTTTTTGGCCAGCGCTCACGGATTGCGTCGAAAGATGAGCGAAAAGCGTTGTTAAGCCATTGCCGTGATTGATTGTGACCCATTTTCCATAGGCATTTTTGCCTAGATTTCCCATTCCTGAAATAGTTCCGTCCATCGGCGCCTTGATCGGATCGCCTAGATCAGCGTCTATATCTATTCCATTATGAAATCCTCCGTTCCCCTTTCCTTCATTGCATGCCGGGTAGGATTTTCGGGCAAATGAGGAAACGAGGCAGCCGTAGTTTTGGGTGAGCGCGTTGCCGATTGGCCAGGCAAAAAGGTTGTGATGCGCGCCGGGAATGGAATTAGGATCGATTAAGAGGCGTAAATTTTCTTCGAGAGCAAAAATCTCGTCTTCGATTTGCTTTTGTTTTTTTTGGGTTTCGGTCAGCATCTGTTGATACTTCTTTTCTTGATTTTTTGTCTGGACCAAAAGCGTTTCTTTTTCATCGACCTGGCCGTTCAAGACTTTGTTTTTCCCCGAAAGATCAGTTCTTAATTCTTCCAGGGATATTTTTTGCGATTCAATTTCAGTTTTCTGTTCTTCCAATTCTTTTTTTAGATCTTTTATTTTAACGAGTTTCTCTTTGACATTTTCTTGGAGATTATCGGCGAATTGCACTTGATTTAAAAATTCCGAAAAATTTTCATTTTTTAGAACCATCGAAAGCGGAGTTTCCTGATCGTATTCATTTATTTGTCTGATTATTTCCCCTAGGTTATTTTTTTGTTTTCCTATCTCCGTGTTGCGAACCAGAATATCACTTTCCAATTCTTCGATTCGAAGAGAAGCCGCTGAAATTTTTGTTTCCGTCAGTCGGATTTCCGAAAACAGCCTCCGGATTTGCGCTTCCATATAGCTGATTTGTGATGAAAGCGTTTTTTCCTGGGATTGTTGGTTTTTAATCTCGTTTTTAAAGGCCGCGATCTGTTGTTCTATTTTTTGGATTTCGCTTTGTTTTTGCTGGATTTGTTGGCGCAGTTCTTCGGGAGTGACGGCAAAAGCCAATATCGGAAAAAGAGCGATGGAAAAAATAAAAACCGCCGTTCTAAAAAGAGTTGGAATTTTTTTTGCGATCTTCATTTTTTGTATTAGGTTAAACTATTTTTTCGATCGCTTTTTCTATTCTTTTTTTGCTCTCGTCTTTTCCTAAAATTTCCGCAATCTCAAACGGGCCGGGCGAATTTTTTTGGCCGGAAAGGGCTACGCGCAGGGGCCAAAGCATCGCTCCCCTGTTGCCGATTTTTTCGGCTTCAGGCATAATAATCTCCTGGATTTTTTCTTTGCTGAAATCTTTTTCATTAATTTCTGAAATGATCGTTTTAACTTTTTCCAGCGATTCTTTTATTTTTTCAGCCGGTGTTTCTTTCCAGATGAGCAATTCTTTTTCATAAGCCGGCAGCTTAAAGAAGAATTTGGCATTCTCCCCTATTTGGGCCAGGAATTCCAAGCGGTCTTTTTCGAGAGCCGCTATTTTTTTGATCCATTTTAAATCTTTTTTTATTCCGTCGGCAATTTCCCATTCGGAGCCATTTTTTTTGATCAAGTCCGCTTCCTCAAGATAAGGGATGCAAATTTCGGTCAGCTTATCTGGTTCGATCTGTTTGATATAATAGCTGTTCAGCCAATTCAATTTTTCAGCATTAAAGACTGCTCCGGCTTTATGGACTTTATTGAGAGAAAAATCCTTGATCAATTCATCTATTGAATATATTTCTTTTTCTGTTCCAGGATTCCAGCCGAGAAACGCCAAAAAATTGATCATGGCTTCGGGTAAATACCCTTTTTTGATATAGTTTTCGAGCGTCACGTCGCCTTTGCGTTTGCTCATTTTGGTCTTATCGGCATTGAGCAGCAGCGGCAGATGGGCCCATTGCGGCGCCTCCCAGCCGAAGAATTCATAAAGCAGGATATGTTTGGGAGTTGACGGAAGCCATTCTTCGGTTCGGGTCACATGCGAAATATTCATCAGATGATCGTCGACTACCACGGCCAGATGATACGTAGGATAGCCATCTGATTTTAGAAGGATCTGGTCATCTATTTCACCGGAATTATAAGACATTTTTCCGCGTACCAAATCATAAAATTCTATTTTTCGGTTTTCGGGAATTTTCATTCTGATAACATGCGGTGTGTTCTCTTTGAGTTTTTTCTCGACATCTGTTTTTTTCAAATTCAGGCACCGCCGGTCGTATTTTGGCGCTTTTTTGGCCGCAATCTGTTCTTGGCGTATTTTTTCAAGAGTGGCTTCATCGCAAAAGCAGTAATAAGCCAGTCCTTTTTCAACAAGCTCATGGGCATGCTTTTTATAAATTTCAAGGCGCTGAGATTGGACATACGGGCCGTATGGGCCTTCAATATCGGGGCCTTCATCATAATTTAGTCCAGCCCATTTTAGTCCGTTATAAATAGCGCTGGCCGCGCCTGGAACATATCTTTTTAGATCTGTGTCTTCCAGGCGCAGAATAAATTGGCCGCCGTGTTGCCGCGCCAAGAGCCAGGAATAAAGAGCCGTGCGCAGGCTGCCGATATGCAAAAAACCGGTTGGGCTGGGGGCGAATCGGGTTCGGACGACCGGGGGTTGTTTTTCCATAATTATTTTTTAGCAATATTTAATACTTCTTCGGCCACGTGATTAGCGGCGTCAATTTGGATAAAGTTTTTTGCGGCCGCGGACATCCTTGAAAGAAGGGAAGAATCTCTGACCAGGGATAATATTTTGTTCTTCAAAAAATTTGGAGTCAGGTTTTCTTGATTTATGACAACAGCCGCGCCGCTTTGGGCAAAATCAAAGGCATTGAATTTTTGATGGTCGCCGGCGGCGCTGGGCAAAGGGATGAGGATGCTCGGTTTTCCGCAGGCGGCAATCTCAAAGATATGGCTTGAGCCGGCTCTGGAAACTATCAGATCAGCGGCCGAAAGCGCTTGTTTCATTTGTTCTTCATCCAGAAAAGGAAAA
The DNA here is from genome assembly GCA_028717445.1 of Candidatus Portnoyibacteriota bacterium. Classification (GTDB taxonomy): domain Bacteria; phylum Patescibacteriota; class Minisyncoccia; order Portnoybacterales; family GWB1-42-6; genus JAQUNU01. The sequence continues at coordinate 4,255 of JAQUNU010000038.1, forward strand.
AGATGATATCCGGCCGGAAGATTTCCTAAAAAAAGAGTTTTTATAATTTGATAATTTTTTTGGCCGCTTTGATGGATAATTTCGCAATCAATAAGCAGTCCGGTCGCAATCGCTATAAAAATGTCGTTAATCGCTTGAGCTCCTTGACTGCCGCCCAGGACTAAAATCAAGGGTTTATTTCCTTCAAGACCAAAAATTGTTTTTGCTTCTTCTTTGGAACCGGAGGCGAGTTCTGACCGGATGGGATTGCCAGTCAAGGCCGTCTTTTCGGGAGGGAAAAATTCTTTGGCTCTCGGGAAAGAAACAGCCACTCTTTTGCTCATCTTGGCGGCAAATCTGGCGGATAATCCGGGAATTGAGTCTGATTCGTGCGTGAGAATCGGGATTCGATAAATCCAAGCAGCCAGAATCACCGGAATTGAGCCAAAACCGCTTTTGTTGAAAATGACATTGGGCATGAATCGGAAAAGAATCCAAAGCGACTGCAAAAAGCCGATGGTTAATTTTATCAAACTGAGAAAATTGCGGAAAGAAAAATATCGGTAAAATTTCCCCGCCTGGATAAATTTCGCTTTTATTTCTTCTTTTGCCAAGACATCCTCCCCGATCGTGGGTGGACCGATAAACATCATTTCAATTTCCTCTTTGCTTATTTTTTTCAGCTCCCGGGCAACGGCCACAATCGGAAACAGATGCCCGCCCGTGCCTCCGCCAGCAAAAACAATTCTCATATTTGGTAATTTTGCAATTGATGGCTGGTTTTTAGCGAATTAGCCAGCCATTTTTTGCTTAAGTGTTTATTTTTCTTTAGAAATTTTCAGTAACATTCCCACCGCCGTCAAGCAAACGACTAAGGAAGAGCCGCCGTGGGATATGAAAGGAAGCGTTATGCCTGTCAGAGGAATCATGTCGGCAATGGCGGCGATGTTGACGAAGGCCTGGATGACAATAAAAGAAACAATTCCGACCGCCAACAATTTTGAAAATTCGCTTTGAGCTTTTTGGGCGATTTTGAATCCGAAAAAAGCGAATGCCGCAAAAAGCGCCGATAAGATCAGCATGCCCAGAAATCCGAATTCTTCGCCGAGAACAGCCGCAATTGAATCGCCGGCGGGCTGGGGCAAGTAAAGAAATTTTTGTTTACTCTGGGTCAATCCTTGGCCAAAAAATCCCCCGGAACCAAGAGCGATAAGACTTTGGTTTATTTGATAGCCGATCCCTCCCGGATCCGTGTCGGAATTGAAAAAAACCATTATACGCTGGCGGGCATGCGGAAGAAATTTAATGAATAGAAGGAACATTCCCGTTCCGAACGCGGCTAAAGCGGTCAAGTGCATCAGAGGGGCTTTGGCTACAATATACATCAGGAAGGCGGCGCCGATAAAAACAGATAAAGTGCCCAGGTCAGGTTCAAGGCCGATCAAGAGAATGGGAACAGCCATTACGGCGCCAAAAATAACCAGTCCTTTTTTTTCTTTTTTTATCGATCCGCTATTTTTTTCCAGGAAAGCAGCAAGATATATCAGAAATGCTAATTTAAAAAATTCGCTGGGTTGAAAAGTCTGGCCGGCGACGCTTATCCATCTTTTGGCGCCTCCGAATTCAAGACCAACCCCGGGAACAAAAACAAGAATCATTAAAACAAGCGCGATAAAGAAAATAAATTTGGCATTTTTTCGCCAGAATGAAGTGGGAATAATATAAGCGGCTAAGCCCAGCACTATGCCCGGCAGAAGGCCGTGAAGAAGCTGGCTTTTGACGTAATAAAAGGATTGTCCAAATCTTTCCTGAGAGATAACCGCTCCGGCCGAAGCGATCATAAGCAGGCCAAAAAATACCAGAAAACCGGTGATGCCCAGGATCGGATAGCTTGGCTTGGAAGAAGACAAGGTCGGTTTATCAGTTTGTCAGTTCCAGCGCTTCGCGCTTCTCAGTTTTCCTAATTGGAAAACTGAACAACTGATGAACTGATTTTTATAATTCATTTACAGCCTGGTTAAACTTTTCTCCTCTTTCGAATTCATGGCGAAAAAGACCGAAACTGGCGCAGCCCGGCGAGAGTAGAACGATATCCCCGGATTTGGCCAATTTTGCGGCCGTGGCGACGGCCTTTTTCATATCGTCGAATTTTAAAATTTTAAGCTGGATTTTTTGATCAGAAGCTTCTTTTTTTATTTGTGTTTCTAATTTTTCGGTTGCGGCGCCCTTAAGTAGCAGAAGGATTTTAATTTGCTTCGCGATGATTTTTGCCAGCTCGCCGAACTCGAGATTTTTATCAGCTCCGCCGGCGATTAAAATCAATGCCCCGGGCTTTAAATCATATTGGGAAGCAATCGAATTCATGGCGGCGATTGTCGCTTCGGGGATGGTCGCGGTTGTGTCGTTGATATATTTCACGCCTTTTATCTCCTTTATCAATTGAATTCTTCCTTCAAGGCCGGTGAATTCGGCCAGGACTTTCCGGATTGATTCGGTTGGAATGTCGAAAAGGCGCGCCGCAGAAACAGC
>JAQUNU010000039.1 GCA_028717445.1 Candidatus Portnoyibacteriota bacterium
GCGGCCAAGAAGCTCAACGGCCTGGCGCCCGGATACTTGGCGGCGATCGCCAAAGAACTGCAAATCCCCATCAACCCCCCTTTGCAAAAGGGGGGAGCTGGCGCTGTTTTTGTTAATTTCAGCTCTGATTATGTTTTTGACGGCGAGAGAAAAGAGGGCTATAAAGAGGGGGATTGCCCAAACCCTATTTCAAAATACGGCCAGACAAAATTGATTGGCGAACGCGAAGTGGCCGAAGTTGGCGGGAAATATTATATTATCCGATTGCAGAAACTTTTTGGAAGGCCTTCATCAAGTCAGGCTGCCAAAAAAAGTTTTTTTGAAATAATACTCGATTTGGCCAAAACAAAAGAATCGTTGGATCTAGTTGATGAGGAGCTGTCCAATTTTACCTATGCTCCGGATTTAGCCAAGCAAATAAAATATTTGGTTGAAAATAATTTGCCATTTGGGATATACCATATAACAAATGAAGGCGCGCCTCAAACCTGGTATGGCGCGGCCAAAATCTTGTTTGAAATGGTCGGAAACATTAAGATTAAGCTGAATCCGGTTTCCTCGGATAAATTTCCCCGCCCGGCCAAGCGTCCAAAATATACTATTTTAATAAACACTAAATTGCCGCCCCTGCGGCCTTGGCCGGAAGCGCTTAAAGAATTTTTAAAACAAAGAATTTTATGAAAATACTTATCACCGGCGGAGCCGGATTTATGGGCTCTACTTTTATTAAATATATTTTAAAAAACCATCCCGATTGGCAGATAGTGAATTTGGATAAGCTGACTTACGCGGGCAACCCGGAAAATTTAAAAGAAGTTGAGAATTGCCAAAATTATGAATTTGTGAAAGGGGATATAGCCAATAGGGGAGACGTTGAAAAAGCGATCGGCGATGGCGTCGATAAGATTATAAATTATGCGGCCGAAACGCATGTTGACCGTTCAATCCTGGAGCCGGATGCTTTCATTAAAACTGATGTTTTTGGAACATTTACATTGCTTGAAGCGATGCGCCAGCATAATGTCGCACAATATATACAGATCTCAACTGACGAAGTTTATGGCTCGATCCAAAATGGTCTCTTTACTGAAGCCAGCCCTTTTGAGCCAAACAGCCCTTATGCCGCCTCCAAAGCCTCTGGTGACCTGCTCTGTCGCGCTTATTTTAAAACTTATAATTTACCTATTATTGTTACGCATTCTTGTAATTTTTACGGCCCGAATCAATATCCGGAAAAATTAATTCCTCTTTTTGTGACAAATTTGCTCGAGGACAAGAAAGTGCCGGTGTATGGAAAGGGAAATCAGAGCCGCGAATGGATTTTTACAAATGATCATTGTCGGGCCATCGAGCTCTTGGCCGAAAAAGGCCAACCAGGGGAGGTCTATAATATTGGAACGGGCTGGTGCAAAGAGAATATGGAGGTGACCAGATTTATTTTGGCTGAACTTGGTTTTGGCGAAGAAAAAATTGAATTTGTTAAAGACCGGCCCGGGCACGATCTGCGATACGCTTTGAATTCGCAAAAATTAAAGAATTTGGGCTGGGCCCATTCCCTATCCTGGGAAGAGGGTATGCGTCGCACAATATCTTGGTACAAGGAAAACGAAGACCGGTGGAAGAAGATCAAATCTGGAGAGTATCTTGAATACTACAAGCGTCAGTATGCGGAAAGAAGTTAGTCCCCTGTTTTTGGATCAAGATTTTTAAATTGTCTTTTAGAGCGCGTCTTGTATTATTAAAAAAATAAGCGTTTGGTAGGCAACCGGCGGGGATAGATTTCCTGCCTTTTTTATTTAAAAGAATAGACAGATAATTTCTTCGCCTGATTAGATAGATGTGGAATTTTACCAATTTATCGGCAATTTAACGGAAGAATAACGGAAGTCTATCGGAAGAGATTGGAAATATTGACATTTTAGATAAAAAAACGTAGAATGAAGCTATAAATCCTCATGGAAAGCCAAAAAAGCCCCAATATGGATGTTTTGAAGCGGAGGGCTTTTGATATTTGCCTGGCAGTGTATCGTCTGACCGGGTTTTTCCCAAAAAATGAGGTTCTTTCAGCCCAATTGCGAGAGGCCTCGGCGATAATCGCGGCTTCGTTGGCGGCCGGCAGAATAAATGATACAATTTTAAAAGTAGAAGAGATAAAGGTTTTTTTGGCCATCGCTCGCGGCCAAAATTGGGCCGGGCTGATGAATTTTGATCTACTTTTAAACGCGTATTGTCTTTTAGTTGAGGCGCTTTTGATTAGTAAAAATAGTAAAAGCGGTCAGGAGGAAAAAGAAAGATCAGCTATCCAAAATTCGGAAATTGATATTCCCCTGTCAATAAATAAAAAAAAGCGGGGAGGCGCCCTGGTGATTCCCGGGGAAACTTTGAGGCGTCAGAAAACTATCGTCGATTTTTTCAATGAAAACGGCGAAGCGACAGTCCCCCAACTTGCCAAAATTTTAAATAATGTCAGCGAAAGAACCGTCAGAAGCGATCTGGCGGAGCTTGTTTCAAAAAAGGTGATAGTGAAGAACGGCATTAAACGCGGCGCCAGGTATTTTTTGAGAAAATAACCATCCAAGAAATATGAAAGGAATTATTTTGGCCGGCGGCACGGCCACCCGTCTTTTTCCCCTGACGGCCACAACCTCAAAACAGCTTTTGCCGGTGTACGACCGGCAAATGATTTTTTATCCTTTAAATACACTGATCAAAGCCGGGATAAAAGAAATATTAATGATCGTCGCGCCGGAGCATAGTGGTCAGTTTTTGAATCTTTTGGGCTCTGTCTTAAAAAAATATGGCGTTCATCTTATCTTTGAGGTTCAAAAAGTGCCACGTGGCTTGGCCGAGGCTTTTGTGCTGGGTGAAAATTTTATCGGCAAAAGCAATGCTTGTCTGGTCCTCGGAGACAATATCTTTGAAAATGATTTTTCAAAAGAGATCAGAAATTTCAGATCAGGCGGCCAGGTTTTTGCCAAAAAAGTGGCTGATCCGGAAAGATTCGGAGTGGTCAAATTCGACAAGAATGGAAAAGCCTTGAAGATTGTTGAAAAGCCAGCTCAATGGATCAGCGATTATGCTGTGACCGGCCTTTATGTCTATGACAACCGGGTGGTGGAATTTGCCAAATCTTTAAAGCCCTCAGCCCGGGGAGAAATCGAAATAACCGATTTGAACAATATTTATCTTAAAAAAGGCGAATTGAAAGTTAAAGTTTTTGAAGGCGAATGGCTGGACGCCGGCACTTTTGATTCGCTTTTGGCCGCCGGCAATGTGGTTAAGGAAAAACAGCTTTACAAAAATTTTCATCCGATAATCGACCAGGCGATTAAAGAATTCAATTGCGAATTAAAGGATATTTGCAGGAAAAAACTATTTTAGCTCCGAAATATGAAAGTTATAAGAAATTACGAAAATTTTCGTATATTCGTACTTTTTCTTATTTCGTAGCAAATTTATGAAGATCAAAAAAGCCGTTGTGGCGGTGGCCGGTTCGGGAACCAGATTGCTGCCGGCAACAAAAGCAATGCCCAAAGAAATGCTGCCGATCGTGGACAAGCCCATCATCCAATTGATCGTTGAAGAATTGGTTGAGGCCGGCATCGAGGATATTATTTTGGTGACCAAATGGGACAAAAAACCGCTTGAAGATCATTTCGACTATAACTGGGCGTTGGCCAATGAGTTAAAAAAGAATGGCAAGGAAGAACTTTGGCACGAGATTAAAAAAATTTCCGAACTAGCCAATTTTATCTATATCCGTCAAAAAGGACCTTACGGAAATGGCACGCCTGTGCTTTCGGCGGCTAATTTGGTTAAGGGCGAGCCCTTTGTTTTTGTTTGGGGGGATGATTTGGTCAAGGCAAAAAAATCATTTACCGCGCAATTGATTGATGATTATTCAAAACATGGCCAAATGGTTATTGGCGTGCAAGAAGTGCCAAAAGAGACAGTCAATCGTTATGGTATTGTCAAATTGAAGGAGGGCACCATGGAAATTGAAAATATAGTTGAGAAGCCGTCAATAAAGGAAGCGCCTTCTAATTTAGCGGATTTTGGCCGGATGATTTTAAACGATGAATTTGTCGAAATTTTAAAAAAGACCGCTCTGGGAAAGGGAAATGAACTTTGGGTAATAGACGCAATAAAAAATTATATTAAAAAAGGCGGAATTTTTAGAGCCAAGAAAGTCGAAGGCGGCCAGTGGCTGACCACCGGCGATCCGATCAATTATCTCAAAGCGATCCTGAAATATGCCCTGGACCGTTCCGATATTAAAGAAGAATTAATGGTTTTTATTAATGAATTCTGCAAAAAGCGGTAATCTCCTTCTCTTATCAAAAACGTGCTTATCAATGAAAAACAATTTTTGGATTTTTACGACAAATATATAGCCAAAATTTACCGCTATATATATTTTCGGGTTGGCTCGGAAGAGGTGGCCAAAGATCTCTCCTCGGAAGTTTTTTTAAGGGTTTGGAAATATTTGCAAAGCGGTGAAATTATTGGAAATTTATCGGCCATGGCTTATAAGATTGCCCGGAATCTCATTTCCGATCACTTCCGAAAGACTTCCGATAAACTTCCGTTATCTTTGGAAACACTTCCGATAACTTTAGCCTCTTCCGATAACACTTCCGAAAACACTTCCGATAACTTTGAGCTTGACCGCATTAAGGCCTGTCTTAAGGATTTAAGAGCCGAATACCAGGAAATGGTTATTTGGCGCTATATTGAAGACCTTGATATAGAAGAAATAGCCCAAATTACGGGCAAAAGCCAGAATGCTGTCCGAACTACCATTTCTAGGGCCATGGCCGCCTTAAAGCGGGCGGTTGAGTTAAAGCAAAATCAAGGGATTCCGACTGTAACAAAATAGGCGTTTGTGCGTCATATTTAACATGAGCACAGACCGCGATTTGATTAAAAAGCTAGGTTTATTCAAGAAAATCGAACCCGATGCTAATTGGGTTGTTTTTTGTCGTGAAGATTTAAGCAAAAAGATCCATCCCGAAAAGACGGCCCTGCTTGTTGCTCCTCGGATTTCTTTTATTCAATTCATTTCAAGAATGATCCCCTCCAGTGCGATTTTAAAGCCGGCAACGATTTTTCTCGTTATTTTCTCCTTGTTTTCAGGCGCTGGCGTTTTTGCTTTTGCTAAAGCCAAGAATAGTTTGCCTGGCGAGCCGCTTTATGCCGTGAAGATTGCGATGGAGCAAGCTGAATTGGCTGTGGCTAATTCAGCTGAAGATAAGGCTGATCTGCAAAGCGAGATTATGGCCTCAAGACTGCAGGAATTGAGTAAAATTATGGATAAAAAGACAGACGGTGAAAAACAACAGAGAATGGAAGAGGCGGTCATTAATATCCAAAAACAGCTTTTGACCATAAAAGAAGAGCTGCCTAAGCTTGAAAATGCCGAAACAAAAAGGGTTGTGGAAGTGGCCAAGAGAATTGATGAGAACGCCAGTCAAGCTCAGGTTATTTTAAATCAGGCTAAAACAGCGCTTCCCGAAAGTTCGAATTCGGATAATTTGACCGAAAAGATAGATGAAGCAACAGAGGCGGCTGATAAGGCCAGCGTCCGGGCTCTTGGAGTATTGGTTGAGAAGCAAAACGAAAATGCCGACAACGTGGATTCGGAAGAGCTATTGGCAAAGTTATCGGAAAAGGCAAATGTCACTTCCGAAAAGTTATCGGAAATGGAAGAGATGATTTCCGATAATGACTTCCGAAAACAATTTCCGAAAAACGGCGAGCTGATAAAGGGCTTATATGAAAAAGCGGGGGAAATGTTCGACGAAGCCGAAAAAGCCCTGATTGAAAGAAATATCTCCGAGGGTCTGCAGGCGATCACTTCAACAAACGAAATTATTAAAAGTCTGCAGGCACTGACAGGAGAAAATAATCTGGAAGTGGAAAACGGCAATCAAGCCAAAAACGGAACTTCAACGCAAGACATTCCCGAAATTAGATAATTATCCACATAGAGTAAATTGACTGAAAAAGACGCAAGCAATATGATTAAAAAAATGGAAAGCAAGGCAAAGGTCGACAAGACGAAGGGACAAAAACCTTCGTGTTGGTCTTGTTTTAGTTATAAAAAATAAAAGTTTTAAGTTAGAAAAACTGAGACGTACCCCCGTAAAAAAGGGGGGTGTACAGAAAACCTCGAGGACACCTCGCTTTGAAGCGGGGGGAGTAAGGCATTCGTCGAAAAATGTCTTCGAATAAAGTGCGTCTCAAACAACTTTTGACGGAACAGATCTTCTGCTTCCTTCAAAAGGAATAAAAATAACAATGAGTAAAAAATTACAGAAATTCGTTTCCGTTACCACAAGCGTCGCGACAATTGCTTGGATCAGCGGAATTGGCATGCTTGCTCCGTTAGCGGCTGGTGCGACCACCATCAATGAAGGTGATACCATCAAAACCGCCACCAATCCTGATGTCTATATTGCCAAATACGTGGGTTCCAAAAAGTTCAAAAGACTTATTTTGAATCCTCAAGTGTTTGAAAGCTACGGACATCTTTCATGGAGCAAGATCAAAACCGTTACCCAGGCTGAACTTGACGCTT
>JAQUNU010000040.1 GCA_028717445.1 Candidatus Portnoyibacteriota bacterium
AATAATAGGACAACCGCCGATAAAAAAAGAATTGATAATTGAATAGTCTGCATCCTAGTATTTCGTCAAATGCAATTTAGCTTTTAGACCCTGCCAAGAAGCGGCTATTTGAAAAAGAAGGTAGTTTTTGAAATGATTCTTTCTGATCCAGCACATAAAGGAACTCCAAAATTGGTCAACGCCAGTATACTCTATCGAGTTTTTTCTTAGAAAATGAATATAAAGGTTTCCAAAATTGACGATATTTTTGGTCGCAGTTCTCGGCTTTTTGCACATGATGTGATCGAGATTGGAAAGAGGTCCTTCGTTTTTCAAAACATGCGAAGGATCTAGATTTAACATGGCGTCGGTTTCCCCGTCCCATTCGATAATTCTGCTTTGAGGATTGAGATGGTGAATCTTGGCTGATAGAGATTTGTCGTCTGATGGATCACATTTTATCCATCTGTTGTCCAAAAAAACGAAAACATAGACATGGATAGATTCTTTGCTTGCAAGATTCTTCAGGCAGATGGGAACAATTGGTCCGAAATATTCCCGCCCGACCACTCTCATGACGCCATAGCCGGCTGGGATGCCGATGGCTCTGAGAAGGGCTATCAAAAGGTTGGCTTTGCAGGTACAGACTCCTTTTCCGTCCAATAAGGTTTCCGAAGCTTTCCTGTTCCAGAAACCGACCCGATATAAAATATTATCCCTGACCCAATAAAATAGGGCGACAGCTTTTTCCTGATCGGTTTTTGCGTTTTCTGTAATTTTTGTTGCGAGCTCCTTTACTTTTGAATTATTGAAATCGCAATACTTGGTTTCCGTCAAAAATTCATTCATAAAAAGATTAGGGAAAATATATCTTATCAAAATTAAACCTTTCTGAAAGGATGCTTTCATTATACATCATTTCCGCTTTCCTATCAAAAAAGCCATCCGTGGATGGTTTTTGGCCGCAATGAAAAAATGATTTTTTTAAGTCAAGCAGCCGAAGAAGGGCAAAAGAGAATTTTGTCTTTCTTCGAATTCTGATTCGGAAATTTCCTTGGCCCTAATTCTGGTCTGTTTTTTGAAAAATGGTATTTGGAATTTTGACATAATTATTCAAGAATACCAATCATTTTAGGACGAAAATAGGGCGCTCGGTTGGGAGCGCCCTCAAGATGATCATGTTTTTTGAGTAAATCTTTGAGCGATCGATTCGGCCACCAGTTGATCGATCTCGCTCTTATCCAGGGGAATTCTGCGACCCCGGAGGATGATTTTTCCTTCTTCGGAAAAGATTTTTCCTCCAGCGGAAAAGAGCTGAACCTTAAAAAGATAGGTAGCCTGGTCCTGGCTAAAGGAAAGGGCGCCGCTCTTGAATTTTGGCAAATTGAGCGTAAAAACCAGGATTTCCGCTTTTGCCTTTCTGGAGGTTTCCTGGAAGTGCTTCTCCTTTTCCTGGGTAGTCATATTCATACCAGCCCTGCCGTCTTGCAGGAATTTCTCCATTTCGTAAGGAGTTATAACCTTGACTTTCGACGCCAAGGCCTCCGCGATTTTTACCCCCTCGGAGCAGGGATAAACGCCAACGGTGCCAGATAAGAGATCAGGAGCATCCTGGTTTTCGAATTCGACTTCCGCTGTTCCTCCTTTAGCCAGTTGAGTTACTTTGTAACTATGAAAGGCGACATTGGCGATGCGCATCCCCTGAATGACCGGGATGGCTGCCCCAGCCACAGCGCCGCACCCTGCCAAAAAGACGCAAAGCACCAAAACGAGAACTGTTGAGATATCACTTTTCATGCCAATCCCTCCTTGAGCCAAAAGATTTCCTTTCAGATCATCCCCTTCTTTTGTTAAAGGCCTAATCAATATTCAAAATAGAGTCTTTTATCTCTGGTTTTATTTTACAACCTTTCATTACTAAATGTCAATAGAGAGGCTATTTTGATCTTTTATAGAGCTGGATTTGGCTTAAGGATGTTTGATTCGTCCAATTTCTCCGTTTCCTCCTTTTTCTTTTCAAGTTCTTTTTTTAATTCCACCATTTTTAGTTCTCGGCCGATCATCAGGCGATAATATTTTTCCAGCTCTTTATTCTTTTCTTCGGCCAGGTTCTTGGAATTTTCCAGTTCCCTTGTCCTCTCTCTGACCTTTTGCTCTAAAGTTTCGCTTAATTCTTTCAAGGCTTTGGCCTGCCAGAGCGCCTTTTGTTTCAATTCCGCCTCGCTGGCAGCTAATTTTTGAGCCTCTTCTCGGCGCATTATTTCTCCGTAGGTCGCTTTAATCAGGAAATAGCCGAAAACGCAAAATAGCAGGAACGTGATCGAGGTCAGGATTATTAAGGGAAGGCTCGGCATGAGGAACGGCAACATCAAAAGGACCACGCCCATTAATCCGACTAAAAGATCAGTGGTGATAATTTTGGCTTCAAAAAGACGATGTCGAAGAATGGAATAGGCAGTCAGTCCCATATAGGCCACGGTCGTAATATTGCCGATCGGCGGAATAGGTATGTCATACCACAAGGGAAAATTGGTGAGGGCCCCTATTAGCGACGTGGCAAAACCAATCAGAACCAGCTTTATTTGCGTTCTTTTCATCCCGGTTGATTTTCGAAAATCTTTATACAGCAGAAAAATACTGAAAAACATGAAAAATGACCAGATCGAAAGGAAAAGGCTGTAAAGAACGCCGCGTTGCGGCCAAAATTTGAAAGAAAGCGCGGGACTAACGCCCGTGATAAAATTGGAGCTTGTGAAATCCAGCACGAGGAAAATGGAAAAAATGAGATAAACAAAAATGATCGTTTTTTTCTTTTGGGAAGCTTTTTCTAACAATCCCAGGACGAAATGCAGATAAGTCGCCGGGACGAATATTGCTCCAGCCATGAGCATTTTCGTCCAGAAGAGCGCGCTTTCGGCGGTTGTTGAAATCTGCCAGATGAAATACGAATAGCTCCAAAAAGAAACGCAAACACAGAAAAACAAGAAACCCAAATTTGCCGCATCTTTCTTTTTGTTGCGATATACCAAGATACCCAAAAAGGTGCTGGCAATTCCGTTGATTAATGCCGCGAGTGCGTAGTAAGAAATCATGAAAATAATTTAATGATCTTTAAGCAGTTTTTTAATTTCTTCCATGATAATTTGCGTGCCGACTTCAAAGTTGCCGGGGCAATAAATCTCGTCAAGTTTGTCTTTTAATAAAAAGGGTTTGCCTATTCTTATTCTAACGCGATGGCGGCGCAAAAAAAAGCCCTTCCAGGAGAAATTGGAAAGACCGCATATGGCCACGGGCAGAATTATTTTATTGGTTTGAAGGGCCAGGATGGCAGCTCCTGGCTTGCCCTGTTCTAATTCAAAATTAGCGCATCTTCGGCCTTGGGGGAAGAAAAAAACAGAACAGCCTGAAGCTAAAACTTTTTTGGGCATTTCCAGGGATTTTTCCATGCCCTGGCCTTTGCAAGCCGGGAAAGCGCCAAATAACTTCATTAAAGATCCAAGCCCTGGCGTTTTTATATATTCATCGGCCGCGATGAAATAGATGGGAAAGATCGGACAGGAAAAAGGCAGAGCATCGCCGATCAGGAGCGTATCAATAAAAGTCTCGTGATTAGCCACAATGATAATGGGTCTTTTCAGCGAATTAAGATCTATCTCTGTTTCATATTTGAAATGGGCGAAGAATAAAAAAAATGGCCGCAGAATAATCCAGCCAATTTTCTGAACAATATTCAGGATTTTGCCTTTTTCTGACATTTGGTGCAAGTCGTGGTTTCTGGCATGGCCAATAAGCGGCGCTCGTCAATGGGCTGGCCGCATTTGTCGCAAATTCCATAAGTGCCGTTGGTCATTTTTTCCAGAGCCTGATTTATTTTTTGGAGCCGAATTTCAAGCGCATATTCAACTGAAAGGTTATTTTCATAAGCCTGAACTTCCAAAGCATCTTCATCTGTGCTCTGGGATAATCCAAAATCCGGGAATCTGGCGTCGTAGTCCCCTTTCATCTTCGGGTCTTTTTTGGCGATCGATTCAAGCTCTTTTTCCGCTTTTCTTTTCCGTTCCTCAAGAGCCTTTTTTAATTGGGCGAGAGTTTTTTCATCCATATCTATATTTTACCTCATTGAAAATGAATAAATCAAGAGGATTTGAGATTTTTTCGGTTTAGGGAATTTCGTTTATTTCAAATTCATCAGCAGAGCCGTTTTTTAGGCCGGCAAAATACAGCTTGATGTCTTTTCCGGGAAATTCTTTCCCGATGATCTCTTCGGCTTCGTTAAGATCTTTTTTATGTTGATTAAGTTCGTCTTCTTTATTTTGGAAATTAAAGCCGTTGTAGGCGCCGCAATCGGCATGATTGATGAGGCAGATTTCAGAAGCGTTATGCAACTCAACCGAAACAGCCAGATCGCGCAAAAGAGAATTTTTAAACCCCGATTCTTTCGGTCGGACCAGGTCCTGAATTCCTCCGGCGCGCGTGATGAGATCAGCGTCATTTTTCAGATTTTTAATGAATTCGGCAATATAATTCCGGCCGTCCTGGCGCTGGTGCAGGCGAAAATCTTCGCAGGTGACAACAGCTGATTTGCAATGATGGGACATTATTCTTTTTTCGGATTAATATTTAAAATTTTCCATTTTTTGGCCGCTTTGGTGCGGGCCAGCTCCTTTTCGATCCGGCTGGCCAGATCAGCAAATTGTTTTTCATCAAAATGTTCGGCTTTAGTTTTGAGTTCCTCGGCCCTTTTTTTTGCTTCTTGCGCTCTATCAATATCAATTTCATGTCCCCTTTCGGCCGTGTCGGCCAAGATAACGATTTTGCCTTTTTGAACTTCGATAAAGCCGCCGGAAACCGACGTGACTTCGGCTTCGCCGTTCTTCAGCCGGATACCGAGCACGCCGGGCGCCAGCGAGGCGACCAGCGGCAGATGTTCGGGCAGGACGGTGATTTCTCCCTGGCGAGTCGGCACGGTCACCTGCGTGATTTCTTCTTCCATGAGCAGGCGCTCGGGAGTGACGATTTGGAATTTGATAGTTTTTTCAGTTGGCATATTTTTATTTTTTGCCGCTATTTGGCGGCGATCCAAACCTACTTTTTGAACCGCCAAAAAGTAGGCAAAAAACTCTCGCCGGCATAAAATTTTAAGAAATTCTAGGCCTCGCCTCACTAAATTTGCTATGCACCGCGCCTGCTGGCGCGGCCCGTGGGCATAAACACGCAAATTTTACGCTCGCCTCGGCCTGAATTTCTATTAAAATTTTTGGCATGGCGAATTTCGGAGAAGGCCTTTTCTGAAAAATCTTGCATCTGAAAATTTTATCAGAAAATAAAATGAGCGAGTCTTGAGAAAATCGTCGACCGAGCAGCAAGCGAGTTTAGGAGACGATTTTCCAGATGAGCGAATTTATATTTTTCTTAAAATTTTCAGCGCAAAGCACTTTTTTCCGCCGCTTTTTTGGTGTCAAAAAAGCGGCAAACTAAATCTATTTCTGTCCCACTTCTTCAATTCCGCCTTTCATATAGAAATCGCCTTCGTTTTTATCATCATGTTTGCCTTCCAATATTTCTTTAAAGCCGCGGATGGTTTCGGAAAGTTTGACATATTTACCCGGCCGACCGGTGAAAGCCTCGGCTACGGCGCAAGGCTGGGATAAAAATCTTTGGATTTTTCTGGCGCGCATAACCGTCAACTTGTCTTCGTCGGATAATTCTTCCATGCCCAAGATGGCGATGATATCTTGTAAATCTTTGTAGCGCTGCAGAACTTTTTGCACGCCGCGGGCGACTTCATAATGTTCTTTGCCCACGATTTTTGGATCAAGAATCAAGGAAGACGAGTCCAGCGGATCAACCGCCGGGTAGAGGCCAAGTTCGGTCAGACTTCTTGAAAGCACCACGGTTGAGTCCAAATGGGAAAAAGTCGTGGCTGGCGCCGGGTCGGTCAAGTCGTCAGCCGGCACGTAGACCGCCTGGATGGAAGTGATCGATCCTTTGTTGGTGGAAGTTATCCTTTCTTGCAGTTCGCCCATCTCCGAGGCCAATGTCGGTTGATAGCCGACAGCCGAAGGCATGCGGCCGAGCAAGGCCGAAACCTCGGAGCCAGCCTGGGTGAAGCGGAAAATATTGTCAATAAAAAGCAGAACGTCCTGATTTTGTTCGTCGCGGAAAAATTCAGCCACTGAGAGTCCGGTTAAGGCCACGCGCGCTCTGGCTCCGGGCGGCTCGTTCATCTGGCCAAAGACCATCGAAACTTTATCAATAACGCCAGATTCGTTCATCTCTTTGTAAAGATCGTTTCCTTCGCGAGTGCGTTCCCCCACTCCGGCAAACACTGAATAGCCGCCGTGTTCCTGGGCGATGTTGTGGATCAATTCCATGATAATAACGGTTTTGCCGACGCCCGCGCCGCCGAACA
>JAQUNU010000041.1 GCA_028717445.1 Candidatus Portnoyibacteriota bacterium
CGAACATGCCGACTTTGCCGCCTTTGGGAATCGGGCAGATTAAATCGATAACCTTGATGCCGGTTTCAAGAATTTCGGTTTTAGTTGATTGGGAGATGAACGCCGGCGAAGGCCTATGAATGGGGTATTTCTTTTCGGATTTAACTTCGCCTTTATTATCAATTGGCTCGCCCAGGACGCTTAAAAGACGGCCTAATGTTTTTTCGCCAACCGGCACGCTGATGCCTTCTCCGGTGGCAATTACTTCTTGGCCGCGCGACAGGCCGTCGGTTGAAGACATGGCAATAGCGCGTACGATATTTGAGCCGATGTGCTGCTGGGTTTCCAAAACCACTTTACTGTCGCCTTTTTTAATTTCCAGCGCTTCAAAAATTTCAGGAAGTTTGTTTTCAAAATAAACGTCCACGACCGCGCCGATGATCTGTTTGATTGTGCCTGTGTTTGTTTGGGTTGCTGTGTGAGACATATCTTTAATTTAACTTCAATTTATTTATAAGAATTTCTTACGAGCTACTTTTCTGGCAGCAGAAAAGTAGCCAAAAGACTGCTTGCAGCTGAAAATTTTGATAAAATCAGGCTCGCTCATTTAGAAAATCGTCTCCTAAACTCGCTTGCTGCTCGGCCGACGATTTTCTGAAGGACTCGCTCGTCGTGATTTTCTTTCAAAATTTTCAGATGCAAGGATTTAAAATCAAAAAACTATTTTAAAGCATTCGCTCCGGCCGATATTTCGGCAATTTCGGACGTGATGCTGGCCTGGCGTTCTTTGTTAAAAGAAAGAGTCAATTCGTTGACCAGATCCCCGGCTGCTTGGTTGGCTTGGTGCATGGCTCCCATTCTGGCGGAATGTTCCGAGGCGTTGGATTCAAGCAGGGCCTGATAGATCTGAATTTCGATCAGGCGCGGGACCATTTGGTCCAAGACTTCCCTGGGGCTGGGCTCAAAAATATATTCCATTCCGGCCGGCGCGTTGTTTCCGTTTTCGCCGTTCTTTTTAGCCGAAGCCAATTCCGCTTCCCCCAAATCATAGGGGTCGTTTATATTGATAGGCAAGATTTGACGCATTCTGGGAATTTGTCTGGCCGCGTCTTTAAAATCGGTAAAAGCAATCAGAACTTTGTCATAATAACCCGATTTGAAATTATCCATCGTCATTTTGGCAACGGGCAAAACTTGGGTTATTTGTTCGGTTACATCGGGCTTGGGAAATTCGGCGACAATATTGTATTTGAAATGGCGATAGAGGGAAACGCCTTTTTTGCCCAGTAAAATAAATTCGTGCGGCAGGCCGTGATTATGTTTTAAAATCGAACGGTGCACTTTGGCCACAATGGCGGAGTTGAAACCGCCGCAGAGGCCGCGATTCGAAGAAATAACAATTACGCCAACTCTTTTTATTTCTTTTCTTTGTTGAAAAGCTGGATGAATTTCTTCGTTGCTTGCCGCGGCTAAAGAAAGGTTCAAAATGGTTCCCCAGCTTAAATTGGCGTAAGCGCGGGTTTTTAAGACCGCCTCAACCGCCTTTCGCATCTTGGCGGCCGAAACCATTTCCATGGCTTTGGTGATCTTTTTGGTGCTGTTGATTGATTTTATCCGTCTTTGGATGTCGCGCGTCTTGGCCATAATCTTACGAATTTTACGAATATACGAATCTGCGAATCCACCCTAACCCTCATTTGAAAAAGGAGGGAACTCCTCCCTTTTACAAGGGGAGGTTGGGAGGGATTTGTTTACAATGTTGCTTTAAAATCTTTGACCAATTCCTCAATCTTTTTTTCCAGATTTTCATCCAGGTCTTTTTTCTCCATGATCTCTTTTAAAATCTGGCTGCCGGAATTTTGGGCGTATTTATAAAGTCCGGTTTCAAATTCAGAAATTTTATCCACGGCCACTTCGTCGAGCAGTCCTTTGGTTAGGGCAAAAAAGATTAGAATTTGGTTGACGACCGGCAGGGGGCAGAATTGGTCTTGTTTTAAGATTTCCATCAGGCGTTTGCCGCGTTCAAGCTTTGATTTTGTTTCCGGGTCAAGGTCAGAGCCGAATTGCGCGAAAGCCGCAAGCTCCCGGTATTGGGCCGCTTCCAATTTCATTTTTCCAGCCACTTTTTTCATGGCTTTTAACTGGGCTGTTGAGCCGACGCGCGAAACCGAAATGCCCATGCTGATCGCCGGCCGGTTACCTTGATAGAAAAGATCGGGTTCAAGATAGATTTGTCCGTCAGTGATGGAAATAACATTTGTCGGGATATAGGCGGAAACGTCGCCGGCCTGGGTTTCAATAATAGGAAGAGCCGTGATTGAGCCGCCGCCGTATTCCTTATTTAATTTGCAGGCCCGTTCAAGCAAGCGCGAGTGAAGATAAAAAATGTCTCCGGGATAAGCTTCGCGTCCGGGCGGCCGGCGCAGAAGCAAAGAAATTTCACGGTATGCCACCGCGTGCTTGGAAAGGTCGTCATAAATTATCAGAACATCCTCTCCTTTATCCAAAAAATATTCGGCCATGGCGCAGCCGGCATAGGGCGCGATATAGAGCAATGAAGGCGGGGTCGAGGCGCCGGCCAGAATGATGGTCGTGTAATCCATAGCGCCCGTTTCTTCTAATTTGGCCACAATACCCGCGATCTTGGCTTCTTTTTGGCCGATCGCCACATAGATGCATTTCATGTTTTGGCCCTTCTGGTTGATGATGGCGTCAATGGCAATGGCGGATTTGCCGATCTGGCGGTCGCCGATAATAAGCTCCCGTTGGCCCCGTCCGATCGGAATCATGGCGTCAATGGCCTTGATGCCGGTTTGGACCGGCTGGTTGACGGTTTCTCTTGAAATAACGCCTGAGGCGACTTTCTCAACCGGATAGAATTTTTCGGCGACAATTTCACTTTTTCCGTCCAGGGGCCGACCCAAAGGATCGATCACGCGGCCGATAATGCTTTCGCCCACCGGCACTTCCAGAATTCTTTTTGTGCAAGTAACTTCATCCCCTTCTTTAATTTTTTTATATTCGCCCAAAATGACAGCCCCGACAATGTCTTCCTCGAGGTTTAACGCCAAGCCAAAGACTGAACCTGCCGAAGTCTTAAATTCGATCATTTCCGACATCATAATTTCCGAAAGGCCGGAAATCTTCGCGATGCCGTCCCCTATTTCGACCACCTTGCCCACGTTTTTGGTTTCGGTTTTTGATTTAAAATCGGCGATTTGTTTTTTTAAATTTTCAACGATATAATCCTTGTTGAGCATTTTTTTAATGCGGTCATTCCGAGCGAAGCCACGCCTGGCGGGGCGAAGTCGAGGAATCTCACGTCTTTTTATGGGCGAATGGTTTTGTGAGATCTCTCGACTGCGGCCCTTCATTGCTCAGGGCCTCCGCTCGAGATGACTAAAAAATTAAGCTTTCATTTTATTTTTTAAATTTTCTAATTTTGTTTTTAAACTTGCATCCAGGACCTTGTCGCCGTATTTCAGGATAATTCCGCCTAAGATTTCTCTGTCCGCGCGGTTTTTGACCGCGATTTTTTTGGCGTCGATCTCTTTTGAAATGAATTCGCCGATTTTATTCAAGGTTTCTTTATCAACGGGTTTGGCGGTAATTGCTTCTGCTTCGGCCAGGCCGTTTTTCCGATCAAAGGATTGGCTGAATTTTTCGATTATCTTCGGGGCCAGGCGCAGGTCGTTGTTTCTGGCCAGGGTCAGAACAAAATCAGAAATTAATTTCTTGGCGTTTTCTTCGTCTTTTTCCAGAATCTCCAGAAGCGCCTGAGCATATTTTTGGGGATGGATTCTCATATTTCGGCGGCGAGATTTATTTTTTAGCCAAAATTTCTTTGATTATTTCTTCGTTCTTTTTTTCGTCTATTTCTTTTTCCAGGATCTTTTCGACCGATTCGGCCACCAGGCCAGCCACCTCTTTTTTAATCTCTCCGCTGATTCTGTTTTTTTCATTTTCCATTTCGGCCTTCTGGCGTTCCACCAGAGTTTCTATTTCCTGTTTGGCCTGTGCCAGCATCTCTTTCTTTTTTTCTTCGCCCACCAAAGCCGCCTTCTCGACTATTCCGGCCGCTTCGGCTTTGGCTTTGAAAATTTCACGCCTGTATTCTTCATTGGCTTCGGTCAGCCGTTTTTCGATCTCTTTGGATTGATCCAGGCTTTTGGCGATCTTGTTGGATCTCTCGGCCATGACCTTTTGCAACGGTTTTAAAGCGAAAAAATAAAGGGCTGAAAAAGCAACCCCGAAGTTGATGATCTGGGCCAGCAGAAGCCGCCAATCAATATGAAAAATTTCGATTAATGAATCCATAAAATAAATCTCTTTTAAATATTTGAATTTTGGGCCTTACGCTTGTATTTATTTGGAATTTAGGATTTTGAATTATGATTTTTGATTTCGATCTTATTGCGAAGGGCGCGAGCCTTGCTTGCCCTTCGAATATAAGTCCGCAATCGCTTATTTGATTGAAAAAGCGATGACCAGAGCATAAATGGCGACCGCTTCGGCAAAGGCCGAGGCCAGAAGCATTGAAACCAGCACTTTTCCCGAAGCTTCGGGATTTCGGCCGATTGCTTCCATGGCTTTGGCGCCGATCATACCGATGGCCAGGGCCGGACCAATGGCGCCAATGCCGATAGCCAGCGCTTTGGCAAGCATAACAGTATCCATGAAAATATTTTGAAACCGGATGAACAAATAAACAATCAGATTGATTTATTTCCTTACCCGGATTCTTCTTAAACATTAATCTTCGTCCGCGGAAACCCCCGGAAGAGGATTAATGTTCTTCGTTGGTTGTCATGGTTGTCAGATATATCAGGATTAGCATGGCGAAAATCAGCGCCTGGATCAGGCCGACCAATATTTCAAGAAAAAGAAAAGGAATGGGCAGGCCGAAGGCAAAAAGCGCGGCCATGGAAGCGAGCAACACTTCTCCGGCAAAAATATTGCCGAATAACCGGAACGACAAACTGGCCACTTTCGCCGCTTCTCCAATTATCTCGATAAAACCGACAAAAAGCTTAATCGGATTAACGATGACGACCGAAAAATCCTTTCTGATTTTTTTGGGAATTTCGATCAGTGCTTTTAAATTGATGAATTTGTTCAGATAATTCCAAAAGCCGATGGCAAAAACGCCGAAAATATGGCTGATTGTCACGCCAATAATGGCTAAAGCCAAAGTCGTATTGAGGTCGGCTGTGCCGCCGCGGAAGAAAGGAATGAAAACTTGATGACCTTCTTCAGTGGCAATATTGCCGATCGAGCCAACGCCGGGCAGGATGCCTAACCAGTTATTTATCAAAATGAAAAGAAAAAAAGTGAAGACGATCGGGAAAAATTTCATTGTTTTTTGGCGGGAGCCGGTTACGGAATCGAAAATGCCAAAAAATCCTTCAATGGTCATCTCAAAAGCGTTCTGAATAAAACCGGGAACCATTCTTATTTTTGATCGCAAAACGAGGCTTAAAATAATAACCACAAAAACCATGCCCCAGGAATTTATCATTGAATTGGTGATCGGCAGCGAGCCGACGTGAAAAACCGGCTCCGAATACAGGGTGTGCTCGTGGGAAACTTGAGTTGTTTGGCCGTTTTCAGCGGCAAAGGCCGTTTGGATCATTGGGTTAGTTTTTCGGTTTAAAACCGGAAGGCGCTTGACGCCGAAAATGATCAACTGATTTATTCTTTTTTATCGAATTTTTTAAAATCTTTTATGGCTGTCATCACCAGCCCGATCATGGAAATGATAAAAGATAT
>JAQUNU010000042.1 GCA_028717445.1 Candidatus Portnoyibacteriota bacterium
TCTGATTTTTCTTTTTTCTATTGGAAGGTGCTCCTGTCCTTTTTCATAAACCGGTTTCTTTTTTTCGATTATCGGACACTCTTTTTGAAAATTCGCCATCGCCTTTATGAACTCTTCCTTTGCCCATTCGGCTTTGAGCTCTTTCCGCATTGCCAGCAACTTTTCCATCGTCTCAACCGACACACCTTTATCAATTGCCTGGGCAATCAGGGCCTCGGCAGAATTTCCTTTCTCAATGACAATAAGATCTTTTTTCTCTTTATCATCCATGGTTGTGGATAGACAGAGATCCAACGATATGCTAAGATATAGATACTTTATTGCTATAGCTTAGAAGGTCGCGGTCTCCGCGGCTTTTTAATTTTCATCTGAATTAACCAACGCTTCGGCGATACTCGCGGCCGTCACCGGATTTTGAAGATCTCCGACAACGAACGCCGAAAGAATCGCCTGTCTCCTGTTTTTATTCATCAAAATTTTCTCCTTTCTTTTTTATTTTCTTCGACCTTGGAAAACAAAAAAAGCCAACCCTTATCAGGTTGGCTTTTTCAATATTCTGTTAATGACTCTCTACGCTTTTACTTCTTCGCCTCTTTATGCGGCGTATGCTTCCTGCACCATTTGCAAAATTTATCCAACTCGATCTTGCGCTCAACCTTTCTCTTGTTCTTGCTGGACCAATAGTTAGTTCTCTTGCAAACTTTGCACTGCAATTTTATCAGATTTTTTTGCGGCATATAGATTATTTATTAATTCTTTTTTTTCCAATTTTTATTTGCCTCGTTATATTCATAAAGATCGAGAGATTTGCCAAACTGCTCATCCTTTCCTGATTTCAAAACCCAGTCCGCGTCGCCCGGTTCAAAATATCCGATGATATTATAAAAAATATCATTTTGCCCTTTCACTTCTGCTTCAAGCAAAAGTTTGGCCATGATGTGTCCGTCTTCATATTCGACGTAAAAATCCTTGTCCGAGCCGGAAACAAACCAGAATCTCAAGACATGCCATTTTCCGCCCAAAACTGGCTTGACCTGCGAAATTTCATTTATTTTGACGGCGACATCCTGCATAATCAATTGTCTGGTCTCCTGCGACTGCGGCGAAACCTGCCCATTTAAAGACGGGGTCAGATTTTCCTCTTCCGAAGACTGCCATGGCCAAACACCTATTTCGTATTTAAACAAAAAAATACCAGCAGTCAGGATGGCAACCAAAATCAATAAAATTGTAATTTGCTTTCTGGACATATCATTTTTTTCGTCATCCTGAACTTGTTTCAGGATCTCCGCTTAAGAAGAGATGCCGAAACAAGTTCGGCATGACCATTTAAAAAATTTTTGGCCTTGCCCCCGCATTTGCGGGTTACCAGCTGAACTAGGGCAGAGAATTTTCCGCTTGGAGCCGTTGGCCAGAATCGAACTGGCGACCTACTCCTTACCATGGAGTTGCTCTACTTCACCCCGCCAGAGCCGTTGGCCAGAATCGAACTGGCGACCTACTCCTTACCATGGAGTTGCTCTACCGACTGAGCTACAACGGCTCTGGCGGGGCAAGCTGAGCTATATCGGCAATTTCGCGATTCACGATTTGCGATTCACGATTTGCTACTTCTCCGGATATGCTTCCTTGATCAAATCCTGTTTATTTTCAAAAGCCTTCCTCACCGGTTCAAGAATATCTGCCAGCTCTCTGGCCAACGCTTTTTTCAGATCAGCGGGATGAAGCTTCTTCTCAACAAAATCTTTTTCCAGTTCCTCGTAAGTTGAATATTCGACATTGCCGCCGAATTTCTCATCACGTTCAACCATGAATTTTTCGCCCCTGTCCCCTTTCAAAACCATGATGACATATCTCATAAAAGCCATGATGCCGTTGTTCTCAACCTCGCCTTCGGGGCAAAACGCCTTGTTCAGCTTCGCCAAAATTACATCCGGCTCATCCAAAAGATCAATTTTCGAGGAAGGATCGGAAGAACTCATTTTGCCGCCCATGATGCCCGGCAGCATCGGCGTCATCACCTCGACTCTTTTTCTTTGACCGATCTTGGGATGAGATTCGCGGGCAAAACCGAAAATTTTCCTCTGATCCAAACCGCCGTATTGCATATCGCATTCCAAATATTCTTCATCAAGCGTTTGCAGAATCGGATACAAAAATCCGCCCAGTTTTGGATTCTCTCCGAATTTGACCACTTCGGCGGCCGCATGCTGCGCCCGCTCGGCTGTGGTCAAATCCGCCAGGCGGTACATATCCAGCGTATACTCTTTTTTAAATTCATAATCACTCCCTTTGACGAATTCGATTTTTGAAAGATCGACTCCGATCGCTTTGTATAATTCCGCCAATTCGGATTTATAAAATTCCACTCGTTTGTCAACCAATTCCAGCGTGCTTTTCATATTGTCCAAAAACGCGTGCATGTCGGCCAATAAAATTTTGACACGAATTCCCGCGTTCACGAAATCCTTGATCTTTGTGGCAGGAATCATATAGCCGATGTGCGGCCGGCCGGTCGGCGCGTAGCCGATATAAAGCGCCGGCTCTTTTTTGGTTTTCAAGAGTTCCATTAATTCCTCTTCCGTCAAAATCTCGGCCGTGTTCCTTTTTATTAAATTGAATCGTTCTTGAATGGTCATAAATTAGCGACTAGAAATTAGCAACCAGCGACTAGAAAGCCAAAATACTCAAACTATTCGCTATTTGCTACCAACTATTCGCTGTTTTATTTGCAACGCAGCAGTCCAAAGCTATATATAACCTTGGAAAATTGGAGGTATTTCTTAGAATCTACTTCCTGCAAATGGAAATGTAATCGCCGTATTGAGAATCAAATTTTGGCCAGGTCTTAATTGTTTTAATCTTAGAAAAAAATCTTTCAAATACAGAAATTCTTTTTTTCAGAGATGTTTTGAATTCGTTCATTAAAACATCATTAACCAAAATATTTCCTGTGGCCTCCACAACTTCTTTCGGAGCTCCATTTTTTATAGTCTCTATCAAATATTCATAACCAAGTTTCGCAGCCGCTATCTTCCTTTGTTTTTCGGACAAATAATTATCAATATAACAATCGGAGATTATAGCTGTACCCTTGGGATTTATAAATGACGCGATTTTTTCAATTGCTTTTGATTGCTTCTCATAAGGTATATGATGAACAGACCCGGTACAAACTACGAAATCGAATTTTTCATTAGATTCCCATGACATTATATCTCCCACTTCAAAATCTAATTTTGGGTATTTTTCTTTAGAAAATTTAATATACCCTTGATCCAAATCAACTCCTTTTAATATCAGATCCTTTCTTCTCTTCGAAATCTGCGCCAATAAATAACCAGGTCCGCACATTAAATCCATCAAACTTCCGCCCTTCGGAATTTCAGAACAGATTATTTCAATAACCTTAGCTAATGACTCCCTATAGGGCATATAAAACAATTCCTTTTCATATGTGGCTGCTTCAGGAAGAATTTCACTTTTTTTCATAACTTGTCCAGGGGGTAGGAGTCGAACCTACATAAAACGGTTTTACAGACCGCCGCATAAACCGCTCTGCCACCCCTGGGGAAAAATTCGAAATTCGAATATCGAAATCCGAAACAAAACAGAAGCTACTCTA
The DNA here is from genome assembly GCA_028717445.1 of Candidatus Portnoyibacteriota bacterium. Lineage (GTDB taxonomy): Bacteria > Patescibacteriota > Minisyncoccia > Portnoybacterales > GWB1-42-6 > JAQUNU01. The sequence continues at coordinate 3,626 of JAQUNU010000042.1, forward strand.
ATTTCCTAATTATAGAACCGAAAATATTCATCAGTTCAGTCGCTTCCTTTATTAAATCTTTTTGTTCTTTTTCAATATCTGGTTTACTCACTTCTATTAAGCCCAAAAAGAACCTGCTCTCTTTAGCTTCTTTCCTGCAAATCTTAACTCTCATTACAAAATCTTTCTTGCTTAATGCCTCATTTGCTTCTATATAATTAGCACCAACAGAGCCAGAAGCCCTAATCAGCTGCTTTCCGTCTTCGATAACTGATATAGTATTGGTCAACTTTTTTACAAATTGTCGAACTCGCCTTGCAAAATTGAATGTTCGCTCTTCCAAATCATATTGTTTTGAATTTTGAATTTGGGACATTCTTATTTGTTTCGGATTTCGGATTTCGTGCTTCGGATTTAAAAACCAATTCAAACGCACGAAGATATATTTCACAAGTAAATCTTAACACTCATTCTGCATAGTTGTCCAGAAAAAAATAAGCCCCAAAAGGGCATTTTGAGCCACCCCGCGGGATCGAACCGCGAACCTACTGTTTACAAAACAGTAGCTCTACCATTGAGCTAGGGTGGCGGGACTCTGCCATTAAGCCAAGGCGGCTAATTATTTTTCCAATTCTCTTAATTTTGCCACAACTTCGGAATCGCCTGGATTTATTTTTATGACCTGCTTAAAACAATTCCGCGCGTCTTCTTTATTTTCTTCGCCGCAATAAAGAAATCCCAGCTTGCGATAGGCTTCCGCGTCCCGCGGATTCCTGGCAATGAGATCGATAAGCTTTCTTTCCTCAAAACGATTGAAAGCGGCCGCGGCGTCGAAACCGCCGCGAATCTCTTTTTTGACGATGTTCTGCTTCCTCTGTCTAAGCTCGTCTTTGGCTTTCTGAATGGTCTCAACCACTTGCGCTTTATCCAGTTTTTCCAGAACCTGAAGTTTTTTTATTTTTCGCAACTGGTGCTGTTCCATCCAGGCGCGCGACCGAATAGTCCAGATCTGCGATTTTTCCCTGGCGCCAGAAATCATATCAGCGAACACATTATCAATCTTAAGCAAGGCAACCCTGAATTTGCGCAAAGTTTTTTCAATCCAAAGGATAAAAGAAGTTTGAAAATTAGCGTATTTTAAACTCCTTAACCTAATTTTTATCTTTTCGCTCAAAGAAAAACATTCCTGCTCCGGAGCACAAGCCGGCAATTTCAAAAGGATGGGGACTTTTTTGACAATAATCACCGCGACGCCCGCCGCGCCGATGACAATGATTACGAGAGGAATTAAAGTTAAAAGCATAAAAATTAGATTTCGATCCTGACGAACCGACCAATTTTTATATTTTCTCCGATCTTCCCGATATAATCAGACAAGAGATCTTTTATCTTTTGATCGGGATTTTTGACGTACGGCTGCTCGAGCAAGCAAATTTCTTCGCTGAATTTTTTTATTTTGCCTTCAATAATCTGACCGACAATCTTTTCCGGCTTGCCGGAACTTTTGAATTCGTCCAGGTGTTTGGCTTTCTCTTTTTCAATAATCTGAACGGGAATATTTTCAACGGCCACGTATTGCGGGCTCATGGCCGCGATCTGCATGGCCAGCTCATGGGCCAATTCCCTGAACATTTCTGTCTTGGCCACGAAATCCGTCTCGCAGTTGAGCTCAACCAAAACTCCCAATCTATTATTGGGATGAATATAAGAAGAGACAATCCCTGCTTTAACCTCGCGCTCGGCGCGCTTTTCGGCGATTTGTTTGCCGCGTCTTTGCAAAAGTTCAAGCGCTTTTTTCAGATCGCCGTTGGCTTCCTCAAGGGCTTTCTTGCAATCCGCCATTGAGGCCTGGGTTTTATCTCTTAATTCTTTGACTTGTTGGGCAGTAATAGCCATAAGATTTAATATTACTTTTCTGACAGCAGAAAAATAACCAAAAGACTGCTTTTAAAAAATTTCGGAATACTATTTTTTACTGACGCTTTTGATCGCCTCAATAATGGTATTCACGACTATCTTGATGCCCGAGGCCGCGTCGTCGTTGGCCGGGATGGGATAATCAATGACAGCCGGATTAGTGTTGCTGTCGCAGATGCCGATGATCGGCACTCTGGTTTTTTTGGCTTCACGCACAGCGA
>JAQUNU010000043.1 GCA_028717445.1 Candidatus Portnoyibacteriota bacterium
CAGGCGGCCAGGCGTTTGGGCGTGAGTGAAGAAATGGCCGCTTCGCTGTTTGCCAGCTCGCGCCAGTTGGTGGCTTTGCCTAATCCACGCGGCGGGACATTAATAATGCGTTCGGCGCTCAAATCATCAGCCGGATTATGGATAAGCCGCAGGAAAGCGACCAAGTCTTTAATCTCTTTGCGTTCGTAGAATTTGACCGTACCCACGACTTTATAAGGAAAGCCGTATTTTAAAAATGCTTCTTCGATTGAACGGGATTGGGCATTAGTGCGGTAAAGGACGGTGAAATCCCTGAACCGCAAATTATGTCTTTCTTTCAGCCGGCTGACTTCGCGGATAATAAAGCCGCTCTCATCTTGTTCATCGAGCGCCGCGTAAAAAACCACGGGTTGGCCGGCATCATTCTCCGTCCAGAGCGATTTTTCTTTTCTGTTTGAATTTTTAGAGATAACCGCCTGGGCCGCGTCCAGGATGGTCTGGGTTGAGCGGTAGTTCTGTTCCAAAAAAACGATCTTGGCTTCGGGATAATCTTTTTCAAAATTCAAAATATTCCTGAAATCGGCGCCGCGGAAAGCGTAAATGGCTTGGTCGAAATCCCCTACCGCGCAGATGTTTCTGGTTTTAGCGGCCAGCAAATTAACGAAAAGATATTGGGCGTGGTTTGTGTCTTGATATTCATCAACCAGAATATATTTGAATTGGTCTTGATATTTTTTCAGAATTTCTTCGTTTTTTTGAAAGAGGATAATCGTTCGCATAATCAGATCGTCAAAATCCATGGCATTGCTTTTAGTCAGCCGTTGCTGGTAGACTTCGTAGATTTTGGCCGTAGTCTGCTGAAAAAAATCCACGGCCGAGGCGGAATATTCTTTTTCGTTGACGAGTTCATTTTTGGCTTGCGAAATGGCGTTCGCGATCGCCTGGGGCCTGAATTGTTCCTGGGAAATTTCAATTTCATCCATGATCTTTTTGATCAAGGCCTGGGAATCTTTGTCGTCGAAAATGACAAAATCGCGGCTAAAGCCGATTGTTTTGGCTTCTTGGCGGAGTAGCCGGGCGCAAATGGAATGGAATGTGCCGATGAGCGGCAAATAAGGCGGTCGGCCCGGCTTGGCATACTTGTTTCTGACCAACAATTTCTGCACCCGTTCTTTCATTTCATTGGCGGCTTTGTTGGTAAAAGTGACGGCCAAAATACTTTGGGAAGTGATTCCTTTTTGGATTAAATAAGCGATTCGGTGAGTCAAAACCTTTGTTTTTCCCGAACCAGGACCAGCCACAATCAAAACCGGCCCCTCGGTGGTTTTGACCGCTTCAAGTTGTTTAGGGTTAAGCGATTCCAAAATCATACTAAGCTAGTATAACACAAAATATCCCTTAGAAACCAAAAAGAAAGCAAAAATAGGCCTATTTCTTGAATGGCGGTGTTTATATTCTGTGGATTCAAATCATTGACCGAGGGGCCGCTGGAATGCTAGGATTATAGTTAAATATAAGAGCTTGCTCTGGGAAAGTTTTTTGGTTTTTTCGGACAGGCTCAAGACCATATATTTTGTGAGTAAACGTCAAAAAATAGACGGGATTAAGCCCGTGCACAGCCATAGGAAATCACTTAAAAGAGTGATTTTTGGTGTTTTTTGGAGGCAGAAGCGGTATTTGAGCTGGATTGGCGCGATTTTGGCCGTGTTTGTGATTTTGGAGTTTTTTGGCGTCTCACCCACAAAAGATTCTTCCGAAAAACCGGCTTTATTCCAAAAAGAAGAGCCGCTTAGCATTCTCACAAATGACGACGCCTCTTTTGATGAACAGATTTTTTTGGGAGGCCCTTTGGCCGCGTTGATCGGATCTGACGCCCTAGCCTCGATTGATTTTTCCGCGGATGACGATTTGGAAAATTCCGATTTATCACTATTGCAGGAAAATTCTTTGATTTCACCTACCAACCCGACCGGCACAGCTAATTTCCCGGGATATAATCGTGAGATTTTAAATTATATAGTCAAGCAGGGCGATACGCCCGAGCAAATCGCCGCTTCTTTTGGCATCAACACGGATACTTTGCTTTGGGCCAATGGCTTGCGCGATGGCGATATCATCCGGCCAAACCAAGAACTTTTAATTTTGCCGATAAACGGCGTCAGGATCAAAGTTGGCGCGAAAGATACGGTTGAATCATTGGCTAAAAAATATAATGGCGGCGTCATGGAAATTATCGCTTTCAACGAATTGACGCTTGATGGGAAATTGCAGGCCGGCGGATACGTTGTTATTCCGGGCGGTGAAATGCCCGTTTCGGCGGCCGCGCCAAAAATCACGCCTGGTAAAAAATACGCCAAATCGACCACACCGGCCAGCACCTGGCTTATCTGGCCGGCTTCAGGAAAGAACTGGGGCAGATTGCATAATAATAACGCGGTTGACATAGCTTCCCCTTGCGGCACGCCGGTTTACGCGGCGGCGGCCGGAAAAGTCGTTATTTCCGATGGCGTGGGTTATAACGGCGGTTATGGCAAATACATTAAAATTTTGCACCCGAACGGCGTTTCAACTCTTTATGCTCACGCTTCTTCGCTTTTGGTTAATATTGGCGAACAGGTCGCGCAAGGCCAGCAGATCATGGTTATGGGCACGACCGGCCGATCAACCGGCTGCCACGTGCATTTTGAAGTCAGAGGAGCATCGAATCCGCTGGTGAAAAGATAAAATAAATTTAAATATTCTTGGAATGGAAAAGCCCCGCAAGGGGCTTTTTGAAATTTAATGGGATGTTTTTAAATTATTTTATTCTAATCAGGATAAGCGTAATTGGGAAATCTCATAAACTCACGAGTATTAAATAATAATAATACATTACATTTCTTCTTTTGGCCGGTATTGCAACGCTTCGGCGATATTTCCGGCCGAAATTGCATTCTCCCCTGCCAAGTCCGCGATCGTCCGCGCCAATTTTAAGACACGGTGATATGAGCGCGCGGAAAGATGGAGGTTTTCCACGGCTGTTCGCAAAAGCTGCTGGCCGGTCGAATCAAGCGGACAAAATTCTTTTATCTGCTGAATGCTCATTTCGGAATTCGTCACCATGGGTAAGTTGGTAAATCTTTTTTTCTGAATCTCTCTGGCGCTTTCAATCCTTTTTCGCACGGCCGCGCTTTCTTCGCCATTTTTTTCGTCGGCTAACTTTTCATATTTAATGGCCGGCACTTCCAGATGAATATCGATGCGATCGATCAGCGGGCCGGAAACGCGGCGCTTGTATTTGGCAATTTGCGTTGGCGAGCAAAGGCAGGTTTTGGCCGGGTTGCTTGAATTGCCGCAGGGACAGGGATTCATGGCCGCCACTAAAGTAAAGCGCGCGGGAAATTCGATCGCGCCCTGAGCGCGCGAAACCGTGATGAGACCGTCTTCCAACGGTTGGCGCAAAGCCTCCAAAACATCGCGGTGGAATTCGGGCAGTTCGTCCATAAAAAGCACGCCCCGATGCGCCAAAGTGATTTCGCCTGGCTTGGGATGATTGCCGCCGCCGACGAGCGCCGGAGCCGAAGCAGTGTGATGCGGACTGCGAAAAGGCCGTTGGGTTAAAAGTGGTTGCGATTCGTTTAGCCGGCCGGCAATGCTGAAAATCTTGGTCACTTCCAGCGCTTCGGCCATGGTCAGCGGCGGCAGAATTGTCGGCAAGGTTCGGGCGAGTAAAGTTTTTCCCGCGCCGGGCGGACCGGACATTAGAATATTATGCGAGCCGGCGGCCGCAATTTCCAGAGCGCGCTTGGCGTGTTCCTGGCCGCGGATATAGGCCATGTCAAACGGCGAATCTTCTTTAAAATAGTATTGAGTGATATCGGTTGGCGGCGCAGGCACGATTAGCGCGCGGCCTTCCAAATGTAAGAATAGCTGTTCCAGATTTTCCAGGCCGAAAATTTCCAATCCTTCAACCAACGCCGCTTCGGCCACGTTGGCCTTGGGCAAGAAGAGCGAATCAAATCCTTTTTGTTTGGCCATGAGTGCGATGGCTAGCGCTCCGTTAATGGGGCGGAGCTTTCCTTCAAGCGAAAGCTCGCCGACAAAAATGGCCTTTTCCGCGTCTAAATTTTTCATGCCAACTTGATCCGAAGCAATTAAAAAAGCTACGGCCAAAGGCAGATCGTAGCTGGGTCCTTCTTTTTTTAAATCCGCTGGCGCCAGGTTAACCGTGACGCGGCGGTTTGAATGATGCGGTGGCGAGGCGCCGGAATTCTTGATAGCCGAGGAAACTCTTTCTTTGGATTCTTTAACCGCCGCGTCCGGCAGGCCGACAATGGCAAAACTGTGCAGGCCCGGCGACATATCCACTTCGACTTCAATGGGCAGGCAGTCTAATCCTAAAATGGCGGCGGAAAAAATCTTTGCTGGCATAAATTAAAAAATAGATATTTTTTATTCCTTCTTTTCTAAAGGAGGTGGCGAGTCTGCGAGCCGGAGGATTTCTGATTTTATACTTTCAATTACGTTCGCCAGATTATATCTTATATCTCTGTCTTGAAACCGGATGATTTTTATTCCGGATGATTCGAGTTCTTTCTGTCTTATTTCGTCTTTCTTAATCCTATTATTATGGCTGGCTGTTCCATCAATTTCAATCGCCAGGCTTAATTTATGGCAGAAGAAATCAACAATAAATTTTCCGATCGGTCTCTGCCGTAAGAAACGATACCCGAGTTTATTGCCTTTTAGTTCATTCCAAAGAATGACTTCTGAAAGATTTCCAGCTTGCCGCAATTTTCGAGAAAAATGGTTTAGATTTTTCTGATAATGGAGTTTCATAAATCCCTCCCCCTCGAGACTCGGGTACTCCCTTTAGGAAAGGGAGAATAAAACTATTCTGGCCACTTTTCGGCAATGAGCGCCCGCCCTGGTCGTCCTGGCATTTTTTGATAGATCGTCTCGGTGACAAAAGGTATGAAAGGATGCAGGAGCTTGAGCGAATCGAGCAAAACTTTCCAGAGAACGAACTGGGCGGTTTTTTTGTCTTCTTCGCTCTTGGGATTTTTGATTCTTTCTTTGGCCTCTTCGATATATTTGTCGCAGAATTTATGCCAGAAAAAATGATAGATTTCTTGGATTGCCGCGTCAAAGCGGAATTTGGAAATTGATTCGTTTGCGATTTTGACGGTTTTTTCCAAATCTTCCAGGATTTCTTTGTCGGTTTCGCTGAAATTTTGCGGCATTTCTTTGACGGTATTTTCATCAATCATACCAAAAACAAACCGGCTGGCGTTCCAGATTTTATTTGAGAATTTTTTGCCAGCCAGAATGTCGGCTTCACCAAAACGCATATCCTGACCCTCTCCGGCTTGCCAGAGCAGGCCGAATCTGGTGGCATCGGCGCCATATTTTATCACCAGATCAATCGGATTAATT
>JAQUNU010000044.1 GCA_028717445.1 Candidatus Portnoyibacteriota bacterium
GAACCGACCAGAGCAATCGAAAAGATCGAGGCAAAAAGCAACATAAAAAGATAGAAAAGCAATCCAAGCATTCCAAGCCAAACGCCGATAACCGTGATAAAAGAAATAATGACCGCGATTGGAAAAACAACTGATAAAATAAATCCGCGAAGCGTTTCTTTGCTAAAATTGGTCAAAACATATTTTACCGCTTCTTCCATCCTCTTTTTAGTCAAAAGATAAATCACCAAAGCCGCCACAATACTCATGGCCAGCTTAACCAGGGACCAGGCAAAAAGAAAGCCCAAAAATCCTTTTTTCGCTCCGTGTTTTTGAATCGGCTGGTATTTTCCGTAATTGATGCCGCCTGTGATCTGCGCCCCTTGGCTAATAGTCGCCTCTTGCGGCGCCTTATAATTCAAGACTCCGGCGATAAACGCGCCATCGCCGATGATTAATTTTTGGCTTGCCTTGACGTCCACATCGCCATTAATTCTCCCGTCAATTTGGATCGTGCCTCCATTAATTGAAACATTCCCGTTTATTGTCCCGGCTATATTAATATTCCCGCCGGCCAATCTCGCGCCACGGGCTACTTGCGCGCTTCGGTCAAAATAAACCTGGCCGCCGGCCGCCAGAAGTTCTCCGCCAACAATGCTTGAAATATTCAAATTTCCGCCGGCTGTACGCAAATCCTGACCAATCCGGCCGCTTAAATTAACATTTCCGCCGGCCGCAAACAAATCTTGACCAACATTCCCGGAAAAATTAAGCGTGCCTGCCGCAAAAAACAAATCGCCAGCCACACTGCCCATAAAATTAGCGTTGCCGCCTCCGGCATATAAATTTTCCGCCATGCTTCGGCTGGAAGGAAAAGTGTAAGCCTCGCCGCCCTCAAACACAGCCGCCTGGGCCCAAATAGGCGCTAAAAGCGCAAACAGACCGACAAAAACTAGAAGTTTTTTCATAATTTTTTTTAAACTTTAAACAATAAACTAAATTAATTAAATTTTTATTTAGAGTTCCTAAATAAATTATACAACAGAAAATAAAAAGAGGCCAGAAAGCCTCTTTTATAGATTGGTCTTGGCTATTCCCGTCCTAATTTTAAGCTCATCGATTTGGAATTCTTTTTCCAAATCGCTCTTGAATTCATCCCCGGCCGCCTGGGCATACGTCTCTTTAAAAATGAAGTCTTGCCAAGAAGCCAATAGATTTTGCGCCTGCTTTTCTTTGATATGAAATTTTAACGCAATCGTGTCATTTCTTTTCAAACCCATCTGCTTTCGGGCGTCCTGGATCTGCCTGACCAACTCCCGAGCCATTCCTTCTTCTCTTAATTCTTTAGTGATTTTTTTATCCAGCTGTAATTCTTCTTTCAGCTCCGGGTTAAATTTTATTTCCTTGACGTTAATTTCATCCTTGATCAATTCAAGCAGCGCCTGATTTCCGCTTCCTCCATCCAGCTCGGGATTTTTTATTTCAAGCAAAGCCAGCGGCTGGCGTACTTTTATTCCAGAAGAGGCCCGCTGAGCCAAAGCCAAAGCGACGATCTCTCTGGCTTGGTCCATTTTTTCCTCAAGTTCACGGTTAATTTGCTTTTTATCAGCCAGAGGAAATTCACAAAGATGGACCGACTCGCGACGATCCCTGGCTTTCATTTTATAATTTTTAGTCAGATTTAAATAAATCTCTTCGGTCAGAAAAGGAATAAAAGGCGCGGCGGCTTTGGCCATGCTTAGCAAAACGAAATAAAGCGTCTGACTGGCTTCGTTTTTTTCTCTGACGCTTTCCGGCTTCTGAAATCTCCGACGGGACCGCCTGACGTACCAATTAGAAAGGTTTTCAACGAATTTTTCAAAGGCGCGAGCCGGCGAAACCACATCATATTTCTCTAAGCCCTCCTCCATTTCGTCAAGAAGGGTATTAAATAAAGAAAGAATCCATTTATCCAGAATATTCTTGGGTTCAAAATTTCGCGCTGGCTTAAAATCCTTCTCAACATAAGTCTGAAAAAAAACAAAAGTATTATAAAGCGTGCCAAAAAATTTATTAAATTTATCTTTGACGTCTTTCAAATCAAAACGCTTAGGCTCGCCCGCCTGATTGATCGTATAAAGATACCAGCGGATTGTGTCGGCGCCGAACTGATCTATGACATCCATCGGCTCAACTATATTCCCTTTTGATTTGCTCATTTTTTGTCCCTTGGCATCCAAAACATGACCGACAGAAATAACATTTTTAAAGGCCGGGCCCTTATCCAGCAAAGTCGAGATGGCCACGAGCGTATAGAACCAGCCGCGCGTCTGGTCGACGGCTTCGGAGATGAAATCAGCCGGAAACCAAAAACCTTGTTCGATTTTTTCTCTATTCTCGAAAGGATAATGCCACTGGGCAAAAGGCATAGCGCCGGAATCAAACCAAACGTCAATCACCGCTGGCACGCGGCGCATTTCTCCATCGCAAACCGGACAAGGCAAAACAACCTTATCAATATAGGGCCGATGAAGATCTCTGATCTTGCCCTCAAATTCCTTGACGCTTCCGACCACTTTTATCTGTTTGCATTTCTCGCATTCCCAAACCGGCAAAGGCGTTCCCCAAAATCTTTCGCGTGAAAGATTCCAATCTTTGACTTCTCTTAACCATTCGCCGAAACGGCCGTTTTTCAAATGCGCCGGCTCCCAATTTATTTTTTCATTATTTTCCAGAAGACTCTCTTTAACTGCCGTCATTTTAATAAACCAAGAAGTCTTGGCGTAATAAAGCAGAGGCGTGCCGCATCTCCAACAAAAAGGGTATTCGTGTTCGTAAATTTCTTCTTTAAATAAAAACCTTCTTTTTTTCAGATCCGTTTTTATGTCTTCGTCGGCATCTTTAACAAATTTCCCCTCGCCGGGAATTCCCAGGCCTTTTGCGATCTTTCCATCCAGTTCAACTGTCAGCAAAGAAGGCAAGCCCTCTTTTTGGCCAAGCTGTTCGTCTTCAATGCCAAAAGATGGCGCAATATGAACAATGCCTGTGCCGTCCTCGATTGAAACAAAATCCGCGGCCACAACGCGGTAGCCGGGCCTTTCCAATCGCATTGGAAAAAGCGGCTCATATTCCCGACCAACCAAAGCGCCGCCTAAAAATTCATCCTCTATTTCATAGGGCTGATGAAAGACGCCCAACCTTTCTTTTGCTAAAATATAACTTTCCTCGCCGGATTTGATTTTGACATAACTGATATTCTCGCCCACAGCCAAAGCGGTGTTGGCCGGCAAAGTCCAAGGAGTCGTAGTCCAGACCAAAAAGAATGAAGCTGATTCCGCTTTAATTGGAAACTTTATATAAACCGACGGTTCTTTAACAGTCTCATAGCCCTGCGCCACTTCATGAGACGAAAGAGAAGTGCCGCATCGCGGACAGTAAGGCACGACTTTTGATCCTTTATAAAGCAATCCCTTTTCCCAGATCTGCTTTAAAATATGCCAAACGCTTTCAATATAATTATTTTCGTAAGTGATGTAGGGGTGCTTTAAATCCAGCCAAAAAGCGATCCGCTCGGTCATTTTTTCCCACTCGTTTTTGAATTGCCAGACGCTTTCCTTGCACTTTTTATTGAATTTGCCGATGCCGTATTTTTCAACGTCTTTTTTTGTTTTCAGGCCCAATTCTTTTTCAACCTGAATCTCCACGGGCAAGCCATGGGTATCCCAACCGGCTTTTCTTTCAACCAAAAAACCGCGCATGGTTTTATAGCGCAGGATAATATCTTTAAAACAACGAGCTTCAACATGATGCAAACCCGGCCGGCCATTGGCCGTGGGCGGACCCTCAAAAAAAACAAACCTCGGGTTCTTTTTATTCCGAGCTAAGGTTTTGGGAAAGATCCGCTTTTTCTCCCATAATTTCAGGATTTTTTGCTCTATTTCTGGCAAATTCATGAATTTATCATATAGCAATTGGCTTCAAAAGTCAAAAAAGCCCCGTTTTAGCGGGGTTGCTTTTTGGCTTATTTCCGTTAAATTACATCTTTTCCGGCGCCGAAATGCCCATCAGATCAAGCGTATTTTTAAGAACGATCTGAACTGCCTTGATCAATCCCAGCCGGCCGGCGGTCAATTCCGGGTTTTTTTCATCAATCACCCGGCATTCCTCATAGAATTTATGGAACGATCGCACTAAATCCAACGCAAATTGCGGCAGGCGCTGAACCTGATAGTCTTTGGCCGAATCTTCGACAATTTCAGGCAGGCGCGCTATTTGTTTAATCAGATTCAATTCAGCGGTTTCTTTTAATAATCCAAAATCATTTCCGGGCTCCTGGCCGGCTTTTCTAAAAATACTGCTGATCCGGGCGTGAGCATACTGAACATAATAAACCGGATTTTTTTCCGATTTTTCTTTGGCCAAATCCAAATCAAAATCCATGTGAGTCTCCGCCGAATGCATCAAAAAAAAGAATCTGGCCGCGTCCAGGCCGACCTCCTCTATAAGTTCATCCAAAGTCACATAATTGCCGGCTCGCTTGGACATGCGAACTTCTTTGCCTTCCTTCATCAACCGGACAAGCTGAACAATAATGATTTCAATATTTTCAGAATCAAAACCTAAGGCCTGGCCGGCCGCTTTATACCTCTGGACATAGCCGTGATGATCCGCGCCCCAGAAATAGATTAGTTTTTCGAAACCTCTTTCACTCTTATTTTTCAAATAAGCAACATCCGAAGCCAAATAAGTTTTTTCGCCATCAGTTTTGATCAAAACCCTATCCTTATCATCGCCAAATTCGGTCGACTTGAACCACAGCGCACCCTCTTTTTCATAAGCCAGCTTTTTTTCTTTCAAAAAATTTATAATTTTATCAACCTGGCGAATCTTCGTATTTTCATCTATTTTATAAAGCTCCGATTCACGAAACCATAGATCAAATTTTATTTTCATCCCTTTTTCAACGGTGGGCTTTATCATTGTTTCTAAAATTACATCCGCTGCTGCTTTTCCAATAACAGTAATTTCATCGGCATTTTTTGCTAAATAAGAAAGTGCATCAATATATTTTCCTTTATATTCTGCTAACTCATCCTTTTTAATTGAGTGTCCCAATTTGCCAACCTGAAGCCCAGCATCATTTACATAATATTCGCGCTCAACCTCAAATCCGGATTTAGCTAAAATATTAGCCAGAACATCGCCCATAAAACCTCCGCGGCCGTTACCCAGAGTCAGGGGGCCGGTGGGATTGGCGGAAATAAATTCCACCTGGACTTTCTTTTTTTGGCCGATATCCAAAGAGCCGTAATTTTCTTTTTGCCCCAAAATCATTGCTGTTTCTTTCTGCAGACGCGAAGCCGAAAGGAAAAAATTAACAAATCCCGGCGCCGCCACTTCCGCCTTTTCAACGCACTCGGAATTCTGAAT
>JAQUNU010000045.1 GCA_028717445.1 Candidatus Portnoyibacteriota bacterium
ATTAAGCTGGGCGCTGAATTGTTCTTTTGGAAATTTTTTGCAGTTTCCCTGGTCGCCTACGTTTTCGCCTAAGGCAAGGTAGGCCTTTTGACGGACAACCTCCTGTGAACGAGCTTCGGAGACTTTTTCCTGCCAGGCGATTAAAGGCGGCAGATTATAGAAATAATAATTGCTGGCAGTTAAATTAGACAAGGCCAGGCGGCCGTAAACAATCTTATTGCGAACCATCCAGGGCGCCAAAACCAGGACAAAAGCCAGATTAAAAATTATAAGATCCGCCAAAAGCCGCTTGAAACTTAATTTTGGCAGAAAATCAAATTTCAAATAATTCTTTAAAAGAAAAATAATAAAAAGCAAAACCGAAAAAATAGGCGCAAAAAGCAAGCTATTCAGCCGCGTGAGAGAAGCCAGGCCCAGGAAAAACGCCGAAAAAATAATTTCCCTCCGGCCGCCGAATTTTGCGAATTTGAAAAAATAATAGAAGCCGGCCAAAAGCAAAGGCAAAAAAAGATTTTCGCTGGCCAAAAGCATGTTTTGCCAGGCCCAAAACGGTTCAAGCGAAATCAGCAAGGCCGCGGCAAAAGATATTCTTTCGGAAAAAAACAAACGGGCAATTTTATAAACAAAGACGCTGGCGGCAAAAACAAGCAAAAGATCCAAAATATAGATAAACCACAGACTATTTATCGTTGCCAAGGCCGATGAAGTAAAAGCGTAAAAAAGAGGCGGATGCCAGTCGCAGTATTCGTGAAATATTCTTAAAAAAACAAGACGGGCCGGCTGGGCCCAATCGTAAAAATTATTCCATCCGCCCCGGCTTTGGCTTGCCTGCCAGAAAGACCAAAAAATCAAGATTCTAACCCCCAAAAAAGCGGCCGCGAAAAAATACCATTTTTTATATTTTCTGAAGAAATTTTTCATCTCTGGAACGCTTGCTAATTAGCGCTCGCTTTTCTCTTAAAAACCCAGTCGAGCAGGGCCAAAAAGCCAGAAAAATAAATCCTCAAATGCCTGGGGCTGCGCACTTTTTTCAGATAATTCAAATCGATTCTGGGCCGGAAATAGAATTTACGATAGAACATCTTGCTGTATCTTTCCATTTCTTCCTGGGATACGCCGAAAGGAATGAAAACAGGCCGCCATTCGTTCAAATTTTTCCAATCCTCGTGAAAAACGCCATACTTTTTCCAGGTCCGGTAGATTTCCGAACCAGGCAAAGGGGTCAAGAAAGTGCAGTGAAATTCGTCAATCGGCAAAGAAAGCGCCAAGTCAATCGTTTCCCGAATGGTTTCTTTGGTTTCCCCGGGATGTCCCATAATGAAAAACGCGCCCACGCCCATTCCCGCTTCCTTTATCCATTTGATTGCCTGGGTGATTTTTTCTTTAGTGGTGTATTTCTTAATCAGTTTCAAAATTTCATTATTGCCGGATTCGACGCCAACCCAAATTTGCCAACAACCCGCTTCCTTCATCGCCCGGAGCATTTCCGGATCAACCATATCGACTCTGCCCAGCGCCGTCCAGACAAAATTGATTTTTTGCGCTTTAAGCAGTTTGCAAAATTCAAGAAGCCGGTCGCGGAAAACCGTAAAATTATCGTCGCGGAACTGAACTTCCCTGATGCCGTATTTATGATAAAGCTCCAAAACCATATCGAGCATATATTGGGCCGAATGTTGAGAAAGAATATTGCCGTAAATGCTGCGCGTGCAAAAAGTGCACTGACCCGGACAACCGCGCGAAGCCACCAAGGTGCAGGCGGGAAATTTTCTGACCGTATGCGCCGGCGGCGAATAGATAGTGATGTCGCCCAAGAGATCAAAAGCCGGCTTGGGCAAAGCATCCAGATTTTTGATCCGTTCGCGAACCGGCGTTCTGATAAAATTGCCGGCTTCGTCCTTGAAAATGAGCCCTTTGACTTTTTTAAGTTCGTCTTGGGCCAAGCCATATTTTTCCAAAACCGCGGCCAGTTCAACCAAGGTCTCTTCGCCTTCGCCCAGAACGCCGATGTCAAAAACCGGAAAAAGGTTCAAGGTTTCCTCCGGCGCAGTGGTAAAATGATGCCCGCCGATCAAAACGATGACCTCGGGTTTGATTTTTTTCGCCTCTTCGGCCACCCGAGCCGCGTTATCAATCGAAATAGTCACGGCCGTCAACCCGATCAAATCCGGCGTTGTTTCCATTATTTTTTTTGTTGCCTCTTTTAGATTCCAATGATTGATCTCGGCGTCAATAATTTTTGTTTTATGGCCTGCCGCGCGGACCGAAGACGCCAAATAAGCCAAGCCCAATGGAATGGTTTCGCCTCCCGACTGATGTTTGACGCCATATCTTTCCTCAAGAGTTAAAGGCGGCTGAACTAAAGTAATGCGCATATTTTTAAAACCTGTTCTTTATTAATGTCCAGATGGCGATCGCGCCGTCTTTGATTTTTATTTTTTTGCCTTCCCGGACCGAACGGGGAAAATAAGAGATAGGAATTTCATAAATCTTTATTCCGAGTCGAGCGATCTTGGCCGTCAACTCGGGACAAAATTCGAAACCTTCGGCTTTTAAATCAATCCGGTCAAGCGTTTCCTTGCTGACCATTTTATAACAAGTTGGCTCATCGGTTATTTTTGTCCCGTAGAGCAAATTAGTCAAGGCGGAAAGGAATATCCCGCCAAGATGATAGATCCAGCCGGCTTTTTGATTTTTTTCTCTGGCCCAGTCCAGACGCCGCGATCCAAAAACGGCTTGAGCATTTTCTTCCTCTGCTTTTTTGATCATCCGGCCGATATCGCGGGGGTCGTATTCAAGATCCGCGTCCTGGACAATGGCGCAGTCGCCTGTCGCGGCCTGATATCCGCTCCTGACCGCCGCGCCTTTGCCGCGATTTTTTAAATGACGAATTATCCGATATTTCGATTCGTATCTTTTCAAAATATCGGGCGTGTCATCGCTTGAACCGTCATCAACCACGATAATCTCTTTTTCGCAACCCAAATCCGTTTCCTCGACGCGCGCCAAAAGCCGCTCGATAGTTTTTGCCTCATTATAGGCCGGAATAATAATTGAAATCTTATTGATTTTCATAAAATGATTTTATGGCGCCGCAAATTTTCAGAACTTCTTCTTCTTTTAATTCCGGGTAAAGCGGCAAGGAAAGGACCTCCTTGGCGACTTTTGTCGAAACAGGAAGATCGGCTTCACTGAAGTTCAAAAATCGATATGCCGGCTGAGCAAAAACGCTCCTGGGATAATGAATCAGGGTTTGGATGCCGCTTTTCCGCAAAAATTCAGCAAGCTCTTTTCTTTTTTTTGTCCTAACGACAAAAAGATGCCAAGACGGCATTCTCGACTTGTCTCCGGCAAAAGGAAGAATTAAATCCAGGCCTCTTAACTTTTCAAAATAAATTTCAGCTATTTTTTTTCTCTTTTGATTCCATTTATTTATTTTTTTCAACCCCCATCTTAGGCAGGCGGCCTGGATCTCGTCGAGGCGGCTGTTGACTCCTTCGCTTTCATTATTATATTTGGAAGCCTCGCCGTAATTGCGCAATGCTTTTATTTTTAAAGCCAACCCCTCATCATCCGTGGCAATCGCGCCGCCATCGCCAAACGCGCCCAGATTCTTTGTCGGATAAAAGCTGAAGCATCCGATGTTCCCGATGGTTCCGGCCATTTTATTTTTATATTTAGCGCCATGCGCCTGACAAGCGTCTTCAACGGTCTTTAAATTATGTTTTTTCGCAATAGCCAAAATTTCTTCCATCGCGGCCGGACAACCAAATATATGAACCGGCAAGATCGCTTTCGTCTTTTTTGTTATGGCTTTCCCGATCAAAACCGGATTGATCGTCATGTCTTCCCTGTCAACATCAACAAAAACCGGAGTCGCGCCAGCCAGACGGATCGCGCTGATCGTCGGCGTGGCGGTGTGCGAGACCGTGATTACCTCATCTCCCTCTTTCACCCCAAGTGCCTTTAAAGCCAAAAAGATAGCATCGGTTCCCGAATTGACGCCAACCGCATATTTAGATCCCAGAAATTTGGCGAATTCCTTTTCAAAGGCCTCGAGCTCCGGCCCCAAAATAAACCAGCCGCGCTCAAAAACACGGCCGATCGCCTCATTTATTTCCTCTTCGTTTTCTTTAAATCTCCTTTTGAAATCAACAAATTCGATCATTCCGTCATTTTTAAAAATTGCTCATAGTTTCTGATGTAATCATTTTCGTCAAAATAATCGCTAGCCAGGACCAAAATCACGCAATCATAGGAAAAATTTTTCATTTCGTGCCAAAGCATCGGGCCGAGCCGGATTCCCAGAGACGGTTCTTTCATTAAAATCTCCTGCGTGCTTTTGCCATCGTCCAGATATAAAGTAAAGGAGCCATTGACGCAGAAAATTATCTGCTCCAGTTTCCGGTGCGCGTGCCGCCCCCTGATTGACCTTTCATTGGCCAGCTTGTTAATAAAATAAACTCTTTTAATTTTAAAGGGCACGCTCTTTTCCGCTTCGGCAATAAACAAACTGCCGTCCGGAAGATCGTCAATGCGCTGAATTTCGCAAATCCCCGAGTTTTTTACCTTGATATCTGGTTTGCCCATAATATTATGCTCATAATAGCAAAGAAAGAATTCTTTGACAATTGAAAAGCCAATCTTTTTTCGGCCTTAATCTATTGCCATAAGATAAAAAAATTATTATGATTAAAATATTAAAAATGCCATGAATTCAAAAAAACGATTCTTCCTGGGCCTGATTTTTACGCCAATTCTTGTTTTAATCATTTTTTTAAAATTTGATTTTGAAGGCCTTCGGAACGCTTTTGCCAGGACCGATCCCTGGCTGCTCATTGCGGCGGGATTCTTGCTTTTGCCGCCGTTCTTTTTATCGGCCTGGCGCTGGAAAAAAAATATTGAAATATTGGGAGTAAAATCCCGTTTTCGAGATGTTTTTTTAACTTTTTTGGCAAATTTTCCGGCGGCCAAAATAAGTCCGGGCAATAGCGGTGATTTTATCAGAAGCTACTTGCTCAAACACAAGCTTCCGCTCGGCCAAAGCATCGGATGCGTTTTTGCCGAAAGAATCATCGATATTTATGTTCTGGCTTTAATTTCGTTGATCGCAAACGTTTTTATCCAGAATAAAATGGCGATTTTTTTAGATTTGGGTTTAATTGCCGCCTCCGTATTCTTTCTTCTTTTCTCAAAGAAAATCAAATTGCGTAAAAAAGGAACCTTAGGCCAAAATATTGATCATTTTTTTAATTTTTTTGAAATACTAAGCAAAAACCCGAAAACCTTTCTGGCTATTACGGCTTATACGACAATATCTTGGCTTTTCGTTTTTGTTAGCGTAAAATTAACCTTTATGGCCGT
>JAQUNU010000046.1 GCA_028717445.1 Candidatus Portnoyibacteriota bacterium
AGGATTCCAATAGATAATAAATAAAAATAATGCCAACACTCCAAGCATTACGCTAAACACGAAATTGCGAAAATCATTTTATCCGCATTTCGCGAGGTTAGCCTGTGTTTAGAAGTTTGCATCTTGACATGTCTAAAGTAATTTTGTTTGTGGAGGATGAACCAACTTTGCAAAAAACATTAGGCCGGGTTTTGGAGAAAGAAGGATATGAAGTCCAAAGCGCGCTTGACGGGCAGAGCGGTTTGGCTTTGGTCAAGAGAATAAAGCCCAGCTTGGTTCTGCTGGATTTGATTTTGCCCAAAATGGACGGGTTTGAAGTTTTGCAAAAAATAAAAGCTGACCCAGAAATTAAAAGCATTCCGGTTATTGTCCTGACAAATCTTGAAAGTTCTCAAGATATTGAAAAAGCTTTGAGTCTCGGCGCCAATAATTATCTGGTTAAGGCCAATTATGAGTTGGACGAAGTAATAGGGAGAGTGAAAGAGTTGGTGAAATAAAAAATAATTGCTATTGCTTTTTTGTCAGCGGAAAAGCAATAGAAAGACTGCCGCCAGGGCGTATTTGTAAGAGATAAATTTAGAAAAAATGCGCATTGAAACATCACAATTGAGGAGTTTTTTGCTTGATAGCAAACTGGTTAATGAAAGCCAGTTGAAAAAGCTGGAGAAAGAAGCGGAAGAAACGAATACAAAATTGACCGATCTGATTGTGCAAAAAGGAATGGCCAAGCAGGAGGATATTTCGCGTCTCCAGGCTTATATTTTAGGAATTCCATACGTAAACCTTGAGGAAGAGAATGTTCCCCGGGAGGTTCTTTCGATTATTCCCGAACCGATCGCCCGAAAGTATAATATCGTCGCTTTCAAAAAGAACGGCCGGAATCTTGAGGTGGCCATGATTGATCCAAATGATCTTCAGACAATCGAATTTATCAAAAAAAAAGCCGATTTGAAAATTTTACCCCGCTTAAGTTCTCAAGAAGGCATCAGAAATGTCTTAAGGCAATATCAAAAGAGTCTGGAGGCGGAATTCGGAGAACTGATCGATAAGGAGGCGAAAATTATTTCAGTTCCGGCTGATTCGGGCGGTGAACCAGGCAAAGAGGATTTGGAAAAAGCGGCTCAAGACATGCCAATTATCAAAATAGTGGACACTTTGCTCAAGCACGCCATTCTGCAAAAGGCCTCTGATATTCATATTGAACCCACGGAAAAAGAAGTGGTTGTCAGGTATCGCCTTGACGGCATTTTGCGTGACGCCATGCTTTTGCCAAAACAGGTGCAATCCGGAATTGTGGCCAGGATTAAAGTTTTGTCGAACCTCAAATTGGATGAACACCGTCTGCCGCAGGACGGAAGGTTCAAGGTTGAGACAGAGGAATATAAAATTTCTTTCCGCGTTTCGGTTTTGCCGGTTTTCGATGGCGAGAAGATAGTTATGCGTCTTTTGCCGGAGAGTTCGGCTGGTCTGACGTTGGAATCGCTCGGTTTCCGAGGCGGGGCGCTGGAAATATTTCACCAGAATATCAAAAAGCCGCATGGCATGATTTTGGTCACTGGGCCGACCGGTTCGGGCAAGACCACGACCCTTTATACCGCAATGGATATTTTAAATACGCCGGACGTTAATATTTCTACGGTTGAGGACCCGATTGAATACCGCATGCGCCGGATAAACCAAACACAAGTGAATCCGAAGACCGGCCTGACTTTCGCCAATGGGCTTCGCTCCCTTGTCCGCCAGGACCCGGATATCATCATGGTCGGCGAGATTCGCGACAATGAAACCGCTTCCCTGGCGATTAACGCCGCGCTGACCGGCCATCTGGTGCTTTCGACTTTGCATACGAATTCGGCCGCCGGAGCCATGCCTCGTCTATTGGATATGGAGGTTGAACCATTTTTAGTTGCTTCGACCGTCAACTGCATTATTGGCCAGCGGCTGGTGCGTCTTTTGCATCCGGACGCAAGAGAAAAATACAAATTGTCGGCTGCGGAGATAAAATCGCTTGGAGAGCAATTCAATCTTATTGAAATTTTAGACATATTGCGCCAGGAGAAGATCGTTGGCGTCAAAGACGATTGGGCCGACATCGAATTTTATCGGCCCAAACCAACAAACGAATGCCCGGATGGATATAAGGGAAGGATCGGGATATATGAAATTTTTAATATGTCCGAATCTATCAAGCAGCTTGTCGTTACTCGTGTCACTTCCGATCACATAGAACAACAGGCAAAAAAGGAAGGAATGATCTCGATGTTGCAGGACGGATTTATCAAAGCGGTTCAGGGACTGACGACCATCGAGGAGATTTTAAGAGTCACTAAAGAATAATTAATAACCAAGCTACAAATATCAAAATCCAAGATTGAATTCTTGGTTATTGTTAATCGGTTATTGATTATTGCAAAATTTGTCTTCATTTACTTATACCGCTATTTCTCCAAAAGGGGAGAAAAGCAGCGGCACAAAAGAGGCGGTAAGCGTTTCTGAACTGGCTAAATCTCTTCGGGAGGAAGGCCTTATTTTGACGTCCAGCCAATCCAGCCAAAAAGAAAAATCGGGCTTGAATTTCAAAAAAATTCTAGATGCCTTGCAATTCTTTAACCGGGTGCCCCTGGTTGAAAAAATGCTTTTTGCCAGGCATTTGGCGGTTATGGTGAAAGCGGGTTTTTCCCTGAACAAGGCCCTCCAGGTTTTGGTCATGCAGACGAAAAATCGGCATTTTCAAAAAATAATCTCTTCGCTTGAACAGGATGTGAGGCGCGGCACTTCTTTTGGCGACGCTTTGGCCAAATTTCCCGAAGTTTTTTCAGATCTTTTCATAAATATGGTCAGAGTAGGGGAGACGGCCGGGAATCTCGAAGAAAATTTAAAATTGTTGGCTGTCCAGATGCAGAAAGATCACGACCTGCGCTCGAAAATAAAAAGCGCGATGATGTATCCGGCTGTAATCTTCGTCGCCATGCTCGGCATTGGGATTTCCATGATGATCTTTGTCGTGCCCAAGCTTGTTTCGGTTTTCGAAGAATTAAAAGTCGACCTGCCGCCGACCACCCGCCTTATCATCGCCTTGAGTCAATTTTTGACGAATTATTGGTTTGTGGCGATTTTTATTCTGTTGGTCCTGTTTTTTTTGGCCCGTATCGCCCTGCGCAGCAAAAGAGGGAAAGAAATTTTTGACAGGGCAATTTTGAGCTCGCCTATTTTCGGGAATATTTCAAAAAAGATCAATTCGGCCAGGATGGCCAGAACCTTGAGTTCTCTTATCGAAAGCGGCGTGCCAATTATCCGGGCTTTGGAGATTTCGTCGGGCACTTTGTCAAATAATCTTTTTCGTTCTTCTTTGTTGGCGGCCAGTTACGAGGTGCAGAAAGGCAAGCCCCTGAGCGAAATTTTAGCCAGCTCAAAATCACTATACCCGCCTTTAGTCACCCAGATGATCCAGGTCGGCGAAGAAACCGGAACATTAGCCGAGATCACCGGCCGACTGGCGGAGTTCTATGAAGAGGAAGTTACAAACATCACCAAGAGTTTATCAACCATTATCGAGCCAATTCTTATGGTAATCATCGGCGCGGCTGTCGGACTTTTCGCTATTTCAATGATCCAGCCGATGTATTCGGTAATGAATAATGTTTAATTTAGCCATGTTCGCTTTATTTTGCGGTTAGATTTTGTTATTATTTTAAAAGAATGTTTATTCATGAAAAAAAATCAGCTTTTGGTCTTGACTTAAGCGATCTTTCCGTTAAGATTGCCGTCCTTGAACTGGCGCGGGAGGGCCGGGTCAGCTTGGCTAGTTTTGGCCGAGAAGAAATTGAAGCGGGAGTTATCGAAGGAGGGCAGATCAAAAAGGAAGAGGAATTAATAACTATCCTGAAAAATGCGGCCAGCCGGGTTAAGGGCGAAAAAATAAAAACGAAATATTGCGTGGTTTCTTTGCCTGAAACCGAATCTTATATCAGGGTTCTTAAGCTGCCGGTGTTGTCTTCAAAAGAAATGGGCGAAGCTATAAAATGGGAGATCGAAGCAAATATGCCCGTGGCTATTGATGAGGTTTATTTTGATTGGCAATTGATTAGTGATGAAAAAAGCAGCGGTTCCAATGTTCTGGTTGGCGCTTTGCCCAAGGCCTTGGTTGATCCATATCTTGGCGTGCTCAAAAAAGCAGGATTTTTGCCTCTGGCTTTTGAGATTGAGTCTCTGGCCACTGCCAGG
Organism: Candidatus Portnoyibacteriota bacterium; assembly: GCA_028717445.1. Lineage (GTDB taxonomy): Bacteria > Patescibacteriota > Minisyncoccia > Portnoybacterales > GWB1-42-6 > JAQUNU01. The sequence continues at coordinate 4,225 of JAQUNU010000046.1, forward strand.
GCTTTGATAAAAAAAGACGCCTGGAGCCAGCCATTGATGATTGTCGATTTCGGAGCCAAGCGCACGAGCCTGATTGTGTTTGCAGGAAATTCGGTCTGGTTTACCTGCAGCTTGGCGATCTCTAATTCTGTTCTTATCCAGGAGATAGCGAATTCCCTTAAGATCGATTTTGAAAAAGCAAAGAAACTTAAATTTGAGAAAGGAATGGAAAAAACTGAAGAGAATAAAGAAGTTTATGCCGTTTTGGAGCCGCGTCTCCTTGAGCTTGTCGGGGAAATAAAAAGATATATTGATTATTGTCAGTCACGGCTTCTGCCGAAATATTTTTCCGAAGTTCAGAAAATCATAGTTTGCGGCGGCGGCGCCAATCTTAAGGGCGTTTGCGAATTCCTTTCCGGACAGCTCAAGATTGGCGTGGAGCTGGGAAATCCTTGGATTAATATTCTGAATTCGGAAAATAAAGAATCTCCGGCTTTGCCCTTTGAGGATTCTTTGAGCTTTACCACGTCTTTGGGTTTGGCTTTGGGAGGAATTAATTTATTTTAATAACCAAGAAACAAGCTCCAAATTGATTTTTAAGGAATTTGCTCGGTTATTATATTTTCAGTTTTATGCTTTCGTTAAATCTTTTGCCACCGCAGGAAAAAGAGACCGTCGCTTTGGTGGCCGCCAAACAAAAAATTATTTCCTGGAATACTTCTTTCCTTTTTTTGATTTTGATTTTTTTTGGTCTGCTTGCCTCTGTCTGGGTTTGTCTGCGTATCCAGTTGAATTCGATTGAGACGATTCTTCAGGAAACGGAATCCGGACAGCAGGGCCAGGCATACGTTTCTTTTAAAAAACAGGTTGAAGAAGCGAACAGAAATCTTGAGGATCTAAACAAATTGCAGGAAAGCATAAAGAGCTATTCTCCGCCATTTGAGGCGCTAGGGGAGCTTGTGCCTCCAGTTGGCCTTTTTTTCAGTCGGCTTTTTCTGGATAAAAACATATTGACCATAGAAGGCCGCGCTGACAACCGCGACGTTTTGCT
>JAQUNU010000047.1 GCA_028717445.1 Candidatus Portnoyibacteriota bacterium
TTCTTTTTTTATCGGCGGTTGTCCTATTATTCATAACCGTCCTTGTTTTATACAAGAAAAAAAGAGGGCGCGACGATGATCTCTTCATAGTCCTGAATGTAGTCATTATCTTTTGGATTCTGACTGATATTATTTACAGTAAATTTACGAGCGGCTCTGTCTCTTGGCCGATTCTGACATATATCTCCGCCCTATTCCTGCCTTTTTTGTATTTAATTTTCAGTTACTCTTTTTTAAGTAAAAACTGGTCAAAAAAGCTGGTTTTTTTATTTTCTCTGCTGCCACTGGCTCTATTAACGCTTTTAGTCTATCGACCGGAATTAATGCTGAAAAACTCACAAATTCCTTTAAAATTCGGGGGGCTTCTTCCTTTCTATGCCTTTTACATGGCTTCTTATTTCATGGCAAGTTATGCCATCCTGCTAAAAAAAATGAGGGAGGCGGAGATTATGCAAAAAAGACAGATCCAGTTTGTGTTTTTCGGCTCTTTCATACCTTCTATCACTGCTTTTGTGGGTGCTTTGATTTTGCCTCTTTTCGGAATGTATCAGGTTTATTTTTTATCTCCCGCGTTCACGCTTGTCCTTTCCATTTTCATTGCTTTTGCCATATTCAAACATAATCTTTTTGAAACAAAACTTGTCGCCACCGAACTCTTTGTCGGGTTGCTTTCCTTAATCCTCTTCATCAGATTTTTAACATCAGAGGGCGCAAACGATTATTTGATAAATGCGGCGGTTTTAGTAGGCGTAACAATTTTTGGAATTTTATTGCTAAAATCCGTTTTTAAAGAAATCCGAATGCGAGAACAGCTTTCTAAGGCCTCCGAAGAGCTTCAAAAAGCCAACGAAGAATTAAAAAAACTCGACAAAGCCAAATCGGAATTCATTTCCATCGCTTCGCATCAATTGCGCACGCCGCTTTCGATAATTAAAGGCTATGCCTCGATGCTTCTGGAAGGAAGCTATGGCATCCTGCCGGATAAGGCCAAAGACATCATTCAGAAAATAGAGAAAAGCAACGAACGGCTCGTCCGCCTGATCAACGACCTGCTTGATATTTCCAGAATGGAAGGCGGGAGGATGAAATTTCAATGGAATTTCATTATTTTGAGCGATCTGGTCCAAAGCGTGGTTGAAGAATTAAGGCCGCAGGCCGACAAAAAGAGCCTGGCTTTAAATTGGCAGACTCTGGGTGAAAAAACATATGTCCGGGCGGATGAAGAAAAATTAAGACAAGTGATCATGAATCTGATCGATAATGCCATCAAATACACAACCGAAGGACAAGTTGATGTCTCGATCCAAAAGATCGGGACAGACAGGATCCGACTCTTGGTTAAGGACACGGGCATCGGCATGAAAAAAGAAGAAATAGAAGTGCTTTTTGGTAAATTCATTCGCGGCCGCGAAGTGCCCAAAGTCTGGACCGAAGGCGTCGGCCTGGGGCTTTATGTGGCTAAAATGATTATTGAAGAGCATAAAGGGAAGGTCTGGGCCGAAAGCGAAGGCGAAAACAAAGGCTCGACATTCAATGTCGAGCTGCCGGTGTATTAATCAAAAAAAATTAATATAAAATCTTAAAAAGGATAGTTGTAAAAAGATAATTATTTTTGATTAATATAGTCATTCGGTAAAAAATAGCCTATCCGTAAACGATAGCTTATTTTTTTAGTCTCACTCTTTCAAGGCTGCGCCTATACAAAAGGTGTTTATTGATTTTAATTTTAATAAAAAGACAAAAAAGCGGATGTTTTTTATTTTCCTTACGGATTGACATTCGGCAATTTTCTTAATAAGATCTTAATAAAGTATGGCGCAATGGCGCAATACTTTGTACCTTGACAAAGGAGGCAAATTAAAGTGGAAATAGAATTGGGTTTAAACGAAAAAGAAAAGGAAACTGCCAGAATGATCCGTAGCCAAATGCCGCATATCATCATCGATTCCCATGTGCATTGTTCTCCAAAAAAAAGGGGGCAGGCCCTGATCAATGAGGCCGCCTCTATACCGGGAAACATGTTCAATTTTTTTCCGTGGGGGAAGCACCGGTCTTTTTTTAGGAGAGTCTTTTGTGATCTTCAGTATATAGCGACAACATTAGGCTTTCCGGGGAAGGATGAATCCAATAACGCCTATATTCTGCATCTCTCTAGAACGTATAAAAACTGCATTCCAATTTTTCTAAGCTCAAATCTGCCCGAAAAAGGGTGGGGGCGTCTTTTTGCAGGCTTAAAGATGTATCCTTCCTCCAGGCAAAAATCATCGGCCGAATCAAAGATAAGCGATGTTTTTCCGGAAGGAGCTTTAAAAAGCGCCGACAGATCAAAACGAGCCATTATCCTACATCTCCCAAGAGATATCTTTAGCCACATTGAAGAATTGCTGGCCCTTGCTGCCAAATATCCTGGTATTTCTTTTATCATTGCCCATATGGGCAATATATATAAGGACCGAAAAGATATGGGAGATATTCTGGGGACAATCAAGCCGGCAAAAAACATCCTTTTTGATACGGCCATGATTACTGATGCGCAGCTCATCGGCCGAACCATTGCTAAACTCGGATGCGGCCGGCTACTCTTTGGCAGCGACGCTCCATTTAGCTATATTCGGGGAAGGTATTTTGAAGCGGAAAATAAAATCAGGCTTCAAAGCCTTATTAAATTCAGCTGGGTCAATACGGCCGAACATTGTGATTACGAAAAAGAAGCCAAAAATTTCAAGCTGATTCATCTGAATATCATTGAAGCAATCTTGGGAGCGGTCAAAGAAGTATTCGGCGAAACTAGCCGCCAAAGAACAGCAAAAGAGTTCATCTTTCACGCCAACGCCAAAAACATCTTTCAAGGGAGGGATTAAAATGAAAGTAAAAGGAGCAAGAGAAGAAATCGCCTCAAAAATCAGCCATCGTTTTCTGGTCTTGACGCCGACAGGGGAGGAAATCCCCATTGATCTTGATATGGTCGAAAAGAATGAAAAAATGGCCTCGGAGTTTCCGGAATTGATGAAGGTCATCGACTTCGAAGTACTCGGGAAAAAACCGGGCATGGCTCCGCCATCGATCAAGCTAATGAAAGAAAAAGAGCTGATCGATTACGAGCCGGCCAGCGATTCGGGCCATTTCAGGTTTTACCCCAAAGGGGCGCTGATACTGAAGCTTCTTGAGGATTGGGCCGATGAAATTGCACGCCGTTACGGCGCCATGCAAATCGAAACACCTATCCTCTATGATTGGAAACACAAAGCGATCAGAAGCCAGGCAGAATCATTCCATGAAAGGCACTATAGCGTCAGGGTCCCGAACCATCCCAAGAAGGAATTTGTCTTGCGGTTCGCAGGAGACTTCGGCCTGTTTTGCATGATGAAAGACGCAAATTTTTCCCACCATCAGCTCCCGCTCAAAATATATGAGTATTCCAAAAGCTATCGTTATGAGCGGAGCGGGGAGCTCGTTGGTCTGCGCAGGCTGCGCGGATTCTCGATGCCCGACATCCATACTTTTTGCGAGGATATCACCCAGAGCTGGATCGAATACGGCAATCTTTACCGCCATTATTCTGATCTCGCTGCAGCGACTCAGGTAGAATACGCCATCATTTTTCGGGCGGTTGAAGAATTCTATAGTCGCCATAAAAACGAGATTCTGATGCTTCTCCGCTACAGCCGGAGACCGGCCATCATTGAATTGCTTTCCGGCATGAAGCACTACTGGGCAGTCAAGCATGAATTCCAAGGGATTGATTCCGTGGGGGGATCATGCCAAGTGGCTACGGTGCAACTCGATGTAAAAGATGCGGAAACTTACGGCATTACCTTTGTCAATCAACGCGGAGAAAAGAAAGGATGTATCATCTGCCATTCTTCTATCGGCGCACTCGAAAGATGGATCTTCCTGATGCTGGAAACGGCTCTCAAGGCAAAGATCCCCGCACTTCCGCTATGGATCTCGCCAAGCCAAATCAGAATCATTCCGGTTTCCGACTCTTTTCTGGAATTCGCGATTGAAACAGCCAAAGGACTCAATGCCAATCGCATCAGGTCTGAGATTGATGACCGACCCAACCGGATGGGCTATAAGATCATGCTGGCTGAAAAAGACTGGATCCCATATATCCTGGTTCTGGGCAAAGAAGAACAATCCTCCGGATATCTAAGCATCAGAAAACGCGGCCACAAAGCAACTTACAAAACAACCCTAAAACAGTTGGTGATGGATATAAATCTGAAGACCGAAAAAATGCCCTTCAGGCAATCTACTCTGCCGGTCCTCATGTCCAAAAGACCGGTATTCTATGGATAAAAAGAGGAGATGAGCTTTCGGGCTCATCTCCTCTTCACTGAAAAGGAGACAGGAAATGATACGGAAAGAGAATTTCGGAGGAATTATCTTTGACGAGCGGAGCCATAAAATATACACCCTGAACAAACAGGCTTTCCGAACAATCGAATTGTCTTTTGTTCAAGGCGCTAATATTGAAAGGATCCGCCGATCTTTGAAGAATGATCTTGATCTTGAACGCAGCAGTCAAGAGATCGAGAATTTTATCCAGACTACGGAAAATCGCTTTGGGAAAGTCGTTCTTTCCCAACAACGAGGTTCTTCGGCCAACGAGCTCTGGTCGGTTGATTGGAATCAAAAACATTTTATCGCGCCGATCAGTAATTTTTGGAGCTTCACCAATCTCTGTAATCTCCATTGCACGCATTGTGCCTGGAATTCTTCCCAGCCCCTAAAGAGAGAGCTTAATACGGAATTTTGCAAAGCCCTCATCAACGAAATGAAAGAGATAGGCGTCTGCGAGCTGAGTTTCAGCGGGGGGGAACCCCTGACCAGAAAGAATCAGCTTTTGGCCATGGCTAAGCACGCTAAAAAATCAGGTTTTCACCTGGGATTAGCCACGAACGCCACTCTGATCAATACCCTGGTGGCAGAACAGCTTGCGGAAGCCGGCTTTTCAGAGATCCAAGTCAGCGTGGAAGGATTGGAAGCACACGAGGCCATCCGAGGCAAAGGCATTTGGGAAAAAACCATGGCTGGCATCAGAATTTTGAAAACCGCCGGCTTTCAAATCACATTCTCCACCACCATCAACAAGACCAACCTTAACGAGCTCGATAACATCTTCAAGATGGCGAAAGCTGAGGGGATTCGCGACGTCCGATTTGTCAGGTTTGTGCCAATCGGACGAGGTAAAAGCAATATAGATCTTTTCGCCCTTTCGCCCGAAGAAG
>JAQUNU010000048.1 GCA_028717445.1 Candidatus Portnoyibacteriota bacterium
GTCGATGCGGTCTTCGATCACCTTAATCGCGGTAGCCGCGATCGGATCGCCCTTGAATTCTGGAATTTCCAAATCGAAAAAAGCGTTCCATCTTTGATCAAGATAAATATGGGATTTCCAGCCCGCTTCAAAATCGTTCAATTTTGAAAAATCCAGATCAGGCTCAAATCTTTGATGGGTCAGATCTCTTTGAACGCGCGCGAAATAACGGATATCCGGAAAAATAGCGCCGGCAAAAAAATCACCCGCTATTTGGATTTCGTTCTGCTTGTTATTTTTCAAATACCGCTGCGCGAAAGCAAGATGAGTGATGACGCTGGGCATAATCAATATAAAATTTCGTCGCCTATTTTGATGCCGTATTTTTCGACCAGGCCGGCATTTATTTCCAAAACTTTATCAACCGGCTCTTTGGGCTGGTATTTGGGCAGGTTTAAATACGAATTTTCGCGCGGATAAGGAATATTTTCGGAAAGATCCGTTATTTTATTTCCGGAAATCCAAATAAAATCAAGCGGAAATTTCATGTCCTTCATCCAGAATCCATAGAGATCCGGTTTTTCAAAAATAAAAAGCATGCCTTGGTTTTGGTCCAGGGAATCTCGTCCCGAAAGCCCCCGGGCTCTCTCCCGCGGATCATCCGCGAATTTCACCGCGATGCTTGCCCTTGTTTTTGCCTGGCTGAAGATGACAAGAGTTTTATCATTCTCAATGCCAAGCAGCCAAAAAGACACAGCAGCGGTCAATACCAATAAAATTAAAAGGAGAATCAATTTGCGCATATATTTCAGGGATTTGCCGCTATCGTAAGGCGGCCTACGGCATTATTCTATCAATTATCCGGGCTAAAAAAGCATTTAGTTCTTTGTCCTTTTTTAATTCGGCCATTTTCCCCATTAAAGCGACGATTGAATCGCGCGGAAAAACAAATTTTAAATAATTTTTTATATTAAGCGTGGCGAAATAATCCGCGCTTACCGAATAATAAAGCTTCATTTTTTCTTCCGGAACTCCTGCAACGTTGAGGCGGTTTGGTTTTTTTAAAATTTCTAGGATCCGGCCAAATTCCAGAATCCTTTTTTTATCGGCCTTATCGGCAATAAATTTGGCGGCTACCGAAGACAGAATTTTATCGTCCTTGTAATAATTTTCAAAAAGCGGGCTTTTTCTGATGACCTTGTTCCATTGGCTGTCAATATAAATATGGAATTTCCAACCGGATTTAAAAGAATCAAACCGCGATAAATTAAGCGCGGCTTTATATTTTTTATGCGTCAAATCGCGCTCCAGATGAGCCAGATATTTTATATCCGGAAAAACGGTTCCCAGAATGAATTTTTTGTAATCCTTTTTTGGATTTTGCCCTAAATACCTTTCGGCACAGGCAAGATGAGTGATTAATCCGGGCATTTCTAGAACTAGATTTTTCTTTTAATCTTCCGCTTCTTTTCCGCAATTCTTGCATCTGAAAAATTTGCTATTTTACCCAATATTTTCCTTTTATTTGCGTGTCCTCCTCTTCTTTCTTTTCTTCAATTTTGCCTTTCGCCATTTTCCTTAATTCGACAAGATCCTCGTTGGCTAATTCGAGCACCCTCTTTTCCAGACATTCTTTTTTGTTCTTTTCCGGGTCTTCAATAACCTCGGCCAATAAGACATCCAGAATCGCGCCGATTTTGGGACCGGGCTCGATCTTTAAAATTCCCATAAGATCATTCCCGTCAACCTTCAACATCTTGGCCGAAATCGGATCGTGCTGAACTTTCTCAACCATATATTGGAAATGCCGCAAACGATAGGGCTGGGCTTTGGGTACTCCCGAACCCAGACGATCAGCCACTCTCACGTTAATCAGGTCTTTCATATTTTCCGGCCCAACGCGACGCAGAAGCCGCCGCACAGCCGCTTCGGTGACCACGCCAACTTCATAAACGAACATGTGGTTACGGATAAGCAGGCATATTTTCTCGATCTGGTTATTTGAGAATCTCAAGCGCTCCAAGATTCGCGCGGCAAACTTAGCGCTTAAAAAATCGTGATTATAAAATGTCGAGTCAGGCCCCTCCCCCGCTTTGGCCTGGGGCTTGGCAATATCGTGCAAAAGGGCTGCAAGCCGCACTTCCAGATTGAATTTTTTTTCAGCTGCGAATTTAAGAGAATGCAGACAATGTTCATAGACCGTGTAGATGTGGTGGCGATTTTGGGAAACGCCGACTCCTTTTTCCAATTCCGGAATAATATATTTAAGCAATTCCGCCTCGCGCAAAAGTTCAATTCCTTCGGCCGGCCGATCAGACATGATCATTTTTACCAGCTCTTCCCGTATTCTTTCTTTGGCAATGACCTGCAGCCAACCGGCATTTTTCTTAATCGCCTCAAATGTCTCTTTTTCAATTTTAAAATTAAGAACGCTCGCCAACCTGATTGCTCGCATCAGGCGCAAGGCATCTTCGCCGAATCTTTCTTCCGCTTTGCCGACCGCTCGAATGATTTTCCTTTCAATATCTTCTCGCCCTTCAAACGGATCAATTATCGCAAACTCCGAATTTTGAATTTTTAAAGCAACGGCATTTATCGTAAAATCTCGCCGCGCCAAATCTTCCTTAAGACTCCCGGCCGCCCTGACTTCGTCCGGATGCCTTTTATCGGAATATTTTGCTTCGGAACGAAAGGTCGTCACTTCGATTTCTTTTAAAGAAACATGCTTGCTTTTCGTCAAAACCGTTACGGTAAGAAACTGATTTTCGTAATAGCTATCAGAGAATAGCTCTTTCATTTCTTCGGGTTTGGCGCTGGTGGCGATATCCCAATCATTGGGTTCCAAGCCCAAAAGAAGGTCGCGAACACAGCCGCCTACGACATAAGCTTCAAAGCCGTTTTTTTCCAGTTTTTGAATAATATTTTTGACCTCTTTGGGAATTTCCATATTTAAAATCTTACCTTAAATTAGCGATTTTTTCAATTTTGTGCTAAAATCATAATAATTTAATAGGGCCATCGCGGTCTTTTAAAGCCAAAGTGGCCCTCAAACCCATGGACATTATTAACGCAAATTCTCCATCAGGCAAAAGCCTGCGCCCCGCCATCAGCGTTTTTTTAGCAATCCTTCTGTTATCAGCCGCTTTTTTCCTAATTTTAGCGGGGATAAACGAAGTCAAAAAGAACCAGTATATCGGCCAAGACATCGAACGAAAAAATTCGATCACCATCAACGGGGAAGGAAAGATTTTTGCCAAGCCGGACATCGGCCAAATCAGCTTATCAGTCATCACCGAAGCAAAATCAGTCGCGGATGCTCAAAAAAACAATAATGAAAAAATGAATAAAATCATCGAAACCATTGAGGCAACGGGTGTTGACGAAAAAGACATCAAGACTGCTAACTACAACATTTATCCCAAATATCAATACACTTATGGCAAAAGCGTCCTGATTGGCTACGAAGTCAGCCAGACGCTTGAAATTAAAATTCGGAATCTAGATAAATTTGGCGAGATTATCGCCAAGGCCACGGAAAATGGCGCCAATCAGGTCGGATCCCTCACGTTCACTTTTGACGACCCGGAGAAACTAAAGACTGAAGCCAGACAGAAAGCAATTGAAAACGCCCGGGAAAAAGCCGAGGCCCTGGCCGACGCGCTCAAAGTCGATCTAGTCAGAATCATCGATTTTTCGGAAAGTTCCAGCGAACCGCCCGTCCCTTATTCTTACAGCTATAAAGAAGCGTATGGCGTGGGCGGCGGCGGAGATACAGCCTCAATCCAAACCGGACAGAACGAAATTATCGCGAACGTTTCGATTACTTACGAAATAAAATAAAATAATAAATTGCCGGAGCCTAATTCCGTCCAAGGCGCGCCCTTAGCTCAATGGACAGAGCGTCTGGCTTCGGACCAGAAGGTTAGGGGTTCGAGTCCCTTAGGGCGCGCCTTGGACGGAAGACCGGTTGCCGGAAAGTTGAATCTATTCGAAAAAGTAAAATAAATATTTAGATTTAAAGATTCAAAAAATCCGCCAGAAAAACTAACTGGAATTAAATCAAAAACCGCCTCCAAAATGAGAGGCGGTTTTTGATTTAAAAAAATTAGTTAAACGGATCCCAATAGGCCTTTTCCACATCAAGATTAGCCTGCCTTTGCTTGACCACGGAATTAATTTTCCCGTAAATTCTCTCGTCAAGAGAAAGATCTTTTATATCCGGATTGGGCGACGGCGTTCGCCAGACATAAAAGAAAAAGATGGCAAAACAATAAAACAAAGCGACCAAGGCCGAAACAACCAAGATTATTTTTTGAGAATTCAAAAAAAATTCCTTCGCACCGGCGATCTTTTCATTTAAATTGTTCTGAATTGCCATATATTTATTTTTATTTTGGCGAAATGAAAGCCTTGAGATTAATGCTGCTTCTTACGTCCCCGGCCTCAATCTTTGCTTCGCTCCCGATCTGAGAGGCATTTTCTTCAGACTTTGAAATCTGGATCTGCTGAACCTGAACATAATATTTCATATTTTCCAGACATCTCAAAAAATGCATGAAATCGGGGAAGCTCCCGATAAGAGAGACGCGAAAAGAAAGAAAATTGTCTTTTTCTTTCTTATCTGATTTTTCCCCGGCTGAAAAAAAATCAATATCAAACAAATTGTCAGTGGCCTGGGCGTAGAATTCGATCTCGCTTATAAAATCAAGCGGGTTCTCTTTAGAAAAAAAAGAGGATTGAAAAGTCTTCAAAGAAGAATCAATCTGCTTAACTCGGCTTTCTTCCCTATATTTTTCCCAGCCCAAATTTATCTCTTCGATCTTATCTTTTTTATCCGCCAGCTTTTGGTTGTCTTTGATTATTTGGGCGGTCAAAAACCAGCCGCCCGCCGCCAAAATCGTCAAATTGAGGCAAACAGCTCCGATCCCGATAAAAATCTTTTTTTGAAGCCAAGGATTGTCCATTATTTAATCTGAAGTTTAATGACAAAACTGATATTATTTTGTTTCAAAAGATTACTGACGGGATTCTCGATTTTTTCGAAATAAGGCGATCTTTCCAGGTTATCCTTAAAAACAAGCAAAACGTCGCGGTTGTCAGCGCGGCC
>JAQUNU010000049.1 GCA_028717445.1 Candidatus Portnoyibacteriota bacterium
CTTTTTATTTTGAAGCTCTTTTTATTTTGAAGCTCTTTTTATTTTGAAGCTCTTTTTATTTTGAAGCTCTTTTTATTTTGAAGCTCTTTTTATTTTGAAGCTCTTTTTATTTTGAAGCTCTTTTTATATTTCCTCGGCTTTTATTTCAAATGGCTGGCGCTTTTGGATCTCGTTGGCTAGAATCTTTTTGGCGATGAGATCTTCGACCTGGTTTTGAATGACCCGACGCATGGCCCGGGCGCCGTTCGTCGGTTCATATCCCAGCTCGGAGATCTTGGCGGCCAGATCCTCTCCGAAATTAAAGATGTAATCTTGCTCGGCCAGGCGGGCGGCCAATCCTTTAAGCATGAGGCCGGCGATATCCAAAATATTTTCCCGGGAAAGAGGCCGGAAAATAACCACGCCGTCAAAACGATTTAAAAACTCCGGTTTAAAAATTCCATTTTGTTGGACGAAATCGAGAACTCTCTCTTTGAATTTGCTCGGGTCTATTCCTTGTTGGACCATTTGTCTGATGAGTTCGGCTGAAGCGTTGGAAGTGGCGATAATGATCAAATTGCGGAAATTGATTTTCCGTCCCAAAGCATCAGTCAGCCAGCCTTCATCAAGCGCCTGAAGAAAAAGATTTAAAATATTGGGATCGGCTTTTTCGATTTCATCGAGCAGAAGCAAAGAAAAAGGATTTTCTTTCACCGCTGTAGTCAGCTGGCCGGAAGTCTGAATAAGGGAAGAGCCGATGATCCTTTCAACCGCGGTTGGCCCCTGGTATTCGGACATATCAAAGCGCAGCATCTTTTTTTCTGAACCAAAATAAGCCTCGGCCAATGCTTTGGCTGTTTCGGTTTTGCCGACTCCCGTCGGACCGAGAAAAAGAAAACTGCCCATTGGCCGGTTCTGCGCCGCCACGCCCAATCGGGCTCGGCGCATCGCTGAAGAAACTTCTTTCAAGGCGAGCTCCTGGCCGATAACTCGTTGATGGAGAACTTCTTCAAGATTAATGAGTTTTGATTTTTCGTCTACGCCGATTTCGCCGATTGGAATTTCGGCTTTTTGAGAAACAACTGAGTAAACGTGGCGGGGAAGAATAAAATTTTCCGGAGCCCCGGCCGCAAAAATCGCTGTTTCTTCAAGCAAATCGATCGCTTTTTCCGGCATAGGCACATCGCTAAAATATTGATCTGCCGCTTTGACGATCGCTTTTAAAGCCTGAAAGGTGATCCTTTTTTGAGCTTTTAATTCAAATTTGGGCGCTTCTTGTTGCAGGATAGCTAGCGTCATTTCGGAAGTGGGCTCTTTTATTTCAACTTTTTCAAAAAAATTAAGCAGCCCGGGATTTTTTTCAATCTGATTATGCAGCCCTTCGTAACTGGTCAGGGCAACAAATTGAAAGTCAGCGCCTTCTAAATACGGCGAAATAACCGAATAGATATTGCGTAGAGAATCTGGCGAGACAAAATTATGAAAGTTATCAATAACAAGAATAATATTGCCGGCTCGTCCCGCCTCTTTTAAGAGCGAGATCATTCTTTCTTTTATTTCTCCGTCATCGGTCAATCCGGCCAGAGCGGCATCGAGATCGAGTTTTAAAATTCTTCGCCAGGCAAGCTGGGGATAGGTTTTGCCTTGAGAAACCAGCCGGGCCAGTTCGTTGACAACCGTTTTTTTTCCTACGCCCGCTTGGCCGACAACCAAAGCATTGGTCTGGCGGGAACGGCAGAGAACTCTCTGGATGGAATCCAGCTCTTCAGTCCGGCCAACCAGCATCGAAGATTCATCCGGCAATTCTTTGCAATATTTGTCTAGAAAATTAGTCCAGCCGTAGAGCCAGTTTCGGCTTAGGTTTCCTTTTGTGAAAAGATTCTCTTTTTCCCAAAATTCTCGCTTTTTGATCTTTTTTGTTTGGCTGACCACTTCCCATTCCAAAACTGCCAAAAATTCTTCATTGGCGATCTGTTTTTCATTTAAAAAATCATTTAAAAATTTTTTCGGTTCCTCGATGATTTTATCCGTCAATTCTTCTATTTTAACGCCTAGGCGTTCCCAGATCGTCGCGGACCAATCTTGCTGGAAAACTTCTTCCAATGTCATTTGGGTTGGCAATTTTTGCCGCGATTTTTCATAAAAGAGTCCGAAAGCAACAATGGTGGCCAGATGGAAAATAATGAGAAGCAAAAAATCGGATTTTTCGCCAAACGGCTGAAGAAGGGAATAAATAGAAGAAGCGAAGGAGCCGATGAGAAAAAAAGGCCAAAAAATCCAGAAGATAAAAAAAATGCCGCCAGCCAGCAGAACTAAGCACCAGACGGCTAGCGCGAAAATAATAGCCGCGCTTCTGAAAGCCGCGCCAAAAAAACGGCTGATAACGTTAAATATCAATGCCTCCGCGTAGACTTTAAAATCGAAACCCCGGCCATAGGATGTGACATCTCTTTTCCAGGGCGAAAAGAGCGTTTTTAAAAGTTGAGGAATGGGGATAAAATAGGCGACAAAGAATTTCAAAAAATTACCCCAGATCCGAAGAATGTTTCTGGGCGCCAAAAGATAATGCCAGGCAAAATAATTTAGGATAAACATAATACCTTTATCTTAACAGGAGTCATGTCATCAGTTAAGCTCATTTATGCACATTGACTTGCTTTATGGCGGTTTTTGTTATAAAATAACCGGGAGCAATAACCGCGTTTTCGCGGTATTTTATGCGATAAGCGCAAAGCGATCATAGATAGTCTTGTCGCGGGGCGGAGAAGTAGTCCCGAAAAATAAAAAAGAGAAATAGTATAGAAGTCATCATCGCGGGGTGGAGAAGTAGTATCTCGGGGGTCTCATAAGCCCCAGGCCCGGGTGCAATTCCCGGCCCCGCAACCACGCAAAACTCGTTCATTTCATCCACTCGTCGCGTGGCACGCCAGAAGCGTGCCAATTGACGAATTTTTTGCGTGATTCCCGCGACGAGCGAAGGCGAGTTTTGCGGGACCAAACTAAAGTTAGGGCGAAAGAGAGCCGGCGTGGCTCAATGGTAGAGCGAGGGATTCATAAGCCCTAGGTCAGTGGTTCGATTCCACTCGCCGGCACTATTCCTGTATAAAGATTATCATAGCAGAAGCGCAATAATTAAATTGAGAGTTTTAGAAATGTCTTCCGAAGCCTTGGCGAAGGAGACCGCTCGCCGGCACATGCAATTCAGATTGCAATAATTTGCCATAATATTTTTGGACCGTTGGTGTAGCCTGGTCTAACACGTCTCCCTGTCACGGAGAAGACCGCGGGTTCGAATCCCGCACGGTCCGCCAAGACAATTTATTATCGGAGTCAACCCATTTGTCTATGGCGAATGTGCGACCCGAGTACATAAATAGTTAAACAAAAATACACGATCAACTCGTGTATTTTTGTTATTCCTCAATCAGTGTAAGTTGTTTATCTTTGTAGATTATTCTTGATCTAAGGTTTGCTAGTAACTCCCTTTTCTCACCAACCGTGCCTTCTTTTAGAATATACTTGGCGAAGTTTCGTATATCAGCATCCTGATTGTTTTTAATTTTCTCTGTTGCTCCTAGCACTGACCTTTGGAAGATATTAAATCTTGCGATTTCATCCTCAAGTTTCTGTCGCATTCCCAATTCATTGATATTTACTTTATCCAATATTTTGAGTAGTTCAGTTATCAAATCTTCTTCTCGGATATAGTGATTTTTACAGTTTCTATCTCTCGCTCTACTACATGAGTAGTAAATATATTTAGCGTGTGTGCCGTCTTTGAGTTGTTTCCATTTTTCTTCGGCAGATATTCCACTTCCGCAATATCCGCAAGTAAATAATTTAGTAAAGGCGAATTCTTTATTTTCTCTTTGTATATTATCTCGCTTCAGTTGTGCTTGAGCTTTTTCAAACAATTCCTGCGTGATTAATGGTTCATGTTTACCTTGATACCAATTACCACTACCTTTTGGCGATTCAAATGTTCCGTAATAAAAATGATTGTCTAAAATTCTGTATATTCCGCTGAGTGTTAATGGCTTGTTACCACGAGTATAGAAATTTAATTCGTGACGAAGCCAGTTGTATAGTTTTCTGCCTGAGTAATGTTCGTATGCCACTTTTTCAAACATCTTTTTAATAGCTGGCGCGCGTTGTGGATCAATAATTACTTGGCATTTTTTATCCATCAAATTTTGGTTCAAATATCCAAGTGGTGCTACTCCTGGCCACAATCCCATTTCCACTCTTGTTCGTAATCCACGTTTTACGTTTACGCCTCTGTTATCATTCTCAAGCTTTGCCTGTGATCCAAGAATCATCAGCAAGAATTTTTCGTTTGGATTATTTGAAAATCTCTGACCGAATGTTCTGATTTCTTGGAGTAACCCTGCGTCCATTAAGTCCACTATCTTTCCCAAATCACCAGCATTTCTTGAAATACGATCAGGTGCCCAAGTGAGGATAGCGTTATACTTCTTGGCTCGTATTTCTTCTACGATTTCATTAAAGACTGGTCTTTGTCCAGTCTCTTTTGCTGAATGGCTTTCTCTCTTCATACAAACTATCTCTAAACACTCTCGTTCAGCCAACTGAAGCATCTCCTTTATTTGGGAATCTATGGAAAGCACCTGCCTTTCCTCAGATTCTGTTGACTTACGGGCATACAGGCAATACCTGACTTTGACCGTTTGAGGCTGTATTTGGGCCACCTCATAGCCCTTTGGGGCTGTTATTTTCATATATCTAATGAATGACGCCGATCCCCGAAGGAGTCCAGAGCGTCCCGAGTAGATAACCTGTAGACAAGTAAATTACCCCTATTTTCAAGGTTAAGCTACTATACAGACCTATGAAAACCTATGAACATTTGACTTTATATTTGGAGTCTGATAGGCTTATATTAAACAATATGAGAAAAGACATCCAAGAAAAACTAAAAGGAATGCCAGAGTTACTCTCTATCGGTCAGGTAGCAGAGATTTTCAGCATTCACCAAGACACTT
>JAQUNU010000050.1 GCA_028717445.1 Candidatus Portnoyibacteriota bacterium
CCCACTGTTTTCTCGTCAGTTTTTTCAATAATCTCCAATCTTTCAGCCCGAGAATCAAACCGGAAACGGCGACGGCCACCAAAACATTTTTAAGGAAAGTAAAAATATAGGGATTAATGACGCTTACGCCGTACTTATTGATGAAAATCGAAAAACCGGAAATGACGGCCGTGCCCAAAACCAATAGTAATCCTTTTTGTTTCATGAAATTAGTTTATAAGTTTAAGCGTTGTCGCACTTAGCGACAACGCATATTTGGTTCGCTCGGTCGTCATAAACATTTATTTTTATGCGGCCTCGCTACCAAATATAAAATTTTTTCGGCTTCGGATTTGGACAATTTATTCAAAGCCATTTCGCCGTGAACCAGAAGATAGTCGCCGATTTTGACGTTTTTCAGCAGACAGGTGTTGACCCGGTGCGAATGATTCCGGTTTTTGATTATTGCCCAATCTTTTTCTATTTTTACGACTTTACTGGGAGTGGCTAAACACATGAAAATATTATACATCTAAAATCCGGAATTAAAAACTGTGATATAATGAAAAAATCCATTATGAATAAAGAAAAAAAGGCCTGGGTGGTCGGGGTGGATATGGGTTACGGCCATCAAAGGACGGCCTATCCGTTGAAAAGTTTTGCTTTTGAAGAAAAAGTCGTCAACGCCAATAATTACGCGGGCATTCCCGACAACGACAGGAACGTCTGGGAATTGGCCAGAAATTTTTATGAAGCGATTTCCGATTTCAAGAAATTTCCATTTTTGGGCAATTTAGCTTTCGGAATTCTTGAGAAATTTCAGAGAATCCTCAGTTTTTACCCGAAAAGAGACCTGTCAAAGTCTAATTTTTCCCTTAAAGTTATTTTTTCTTTCATCAAAAGGGGCTGGGGGAAAGATTTGATTTCGAAACTGGGAAAAAATCCCTTGCCGTTGGTAAGCACTTTTTTCACCCCGGTTTTCATGGCTGAGGTTTTCGGCTACCCCGGCGAAATCTATTGCGTCATCTGCGATGCCGACATTGCACGGACCTGGGTTTCCCCGAATCCGGCTAAAAGCAAAATAAAGTATTTCGCTCCCAATTCCTGGGTGGTGGGCAGATTGAAGCTTTACGGGGTCAAAGAGGAAAATATATTTTTAACCGGTTATCCTTTGCCGCAGGAAAACACCGGCAGCGAAAAATTGGAAATCGCGAAAATCGATTTGGCTTACCGGCTTCTGAACCTGGACCCGAAAAAAATATACCGCAAGGAATACAGTCCTTTGATTGAAAAATATGTCGGAATTTTGCCCGAGAAACCCGACCACCCTTTGACGATTATGTTTTCGGTGGGCGGAGCCGGGGCGCAAAAAGAAATAGCGGTTAAATACGTCAGGAGTTTGGCTCAAAAAATAAAAAACCGGGAAATCAAGGTTGTTTTGATGGCCGGCACCAGAAAAAACGTTTATAAATATTTTTTGGACAATATAAAGATCATCGGTTTGGAAGATAATCTGGATAAAAACATTGAAATAGTTTTCGCCGACACCATAAGCGAATATTTCGCTAAATTTAACCAAAAATTGCGGAAAACCGATGTTTTGTGGACAAAACCCAGCGAGCTTTCTTTCTACACCGCTTTGGGCGTGCCGATAATCATCGCCCCGCCGTTGGGGTCCCAGGAAATCTTCAACAAGAGATGGCTTTTGAGAACGGGTTCGGCGATAGACCAGGACAATCCCAATTACGCCGACCAGTGGCTTTCCGATCTTTTGAACAACGGGGGTTTAGCCGAAGCGGCGATGCAAGGTTTCGTGGAAGCCGAAAAATTGGGAACTTATAAAATCAAAAAAATAGTTTTTTAAAAATGAAAACCAGGAAACTGATTTATATCGTCTCTTTTCTGATTTTTCTGGTAATCGCCGGTTTTTTCGCCTATTTTTTCCTGGGCGCGGCTCCGCGGGCGGAAAATATCGTTTGGGGGGTCAATTTTTCCCAAAAGCACGCCGAACTTCTTAATCTCGACTGGCGGGAGACCTATTCGGCGATTCTTGACGACCTGAAAGTGAAAAATATTAAATTGCTTGTCAGCTGGGATTGGATTGAGAGCCGGAAAGACGAGCCTTTTTTTGACGATTTGGACTGGCAGATAGAGGAAGCCGGCGATCATCAGGCTGAAATTATTCTGGTTATCGGAATGAAAACCGGCCGCTGGCCCGAGTGCCATATTCCGGACTGGGCCAAGAATTCGAGCCGCGAAGACCTTCAAAACGGCGTTTTGGATTATCTCGAAGAGGTCGTTTCGCGCTATGAGGAATCCGATGTTATCCGGGCCTGGCAGGTGGAAAACGAACCGTTTTTTTCTTTCGGCGTCTGTCCCAAGACCGACAAGAATTTTCTTGAAAAAGAAATCGCCTTGGTGAAATCGCTTGACGGCAAAAAGCGGCCGGTAATAGTTTCCGACAGCGGCGAAAGTTCTCTGTGGCTTAAAGCGGCCAGTGTGGCTGATATTTTGGGAATCACCATGTACCGGAAAACCAACAACAAGTTTTTCGGCGTCGTGAATTACCCTTTTCCTCCGGTTTTCTATTGGCGGAAAGCTCAAATCATCAAATGGATTTTCAACAAGCCGGTCATCTGCGGCGAGCTTCAGGCCGAGCCCTGGGGCACCGCGCTTTTATACGATTCCACCCTGGAAGAGCAGAAACAGACGATGGATTTGGAGCAATTCATGAAAAACATGGAATTCGCCAAAAAAACCGGATTCAGCGAATTTTATCTCTGGGGAGCGGAATGGTGGTTTTGGTTGAAGGTCAAATATAACGATAATAGCCTGTGGGAAGAAGCCGGAAAACTCTTTAATTCTTAGTTATCTCATTGTTTACAGGTCTATTTTTTTGTGCTATAATTAATAATTATATAGAGATTTTTAGTTCTTTAAAAAGGAGGCGGAGATGGAAAACAAAAAAATGATTTTCGTGGTCGATGACGACGACATCTGCAGGGAATCATTGGGGATGATTTTGGAAAATCAAGGTTATAAAGTCAGGGATTTTCCTGACGGCAAAAAGGCCTGGGACGCCATAAACGAGAAAAGGGGACTGCCCGATCTCTTGATTACGGATGGGATAATGCCGGAGATGGGAGGGGAAAAATTAACCGCTTTGGTTAAGTCCTCTTACAAATTCCCGGTCATTATGGTCAGCGGGGCTTGCGAAAAAATGCGCGGTTGCCCGGTTGACGCTTTGATGGGCAAGCCTTTTGATTGCGATCACTTGCTGGAAGAAGTTAAAAGATTGATTTAATTAAAATACAGCCGGTCTTAATGACGGCTGTTTTTTTATTCCAAAATCACCTTATAGCCGTTTTCCGGGATTTGGTTGATTTGTTCCGGCAAAACATAAAAAATATTTTTTTCTTTTTGTTTTTCCGGACTGAAGGTGTCGGTTATGAACATTACCGTTTGCGCGGGCATCGGGATGCCGTTAACCAATGCTCCGGAAGCTTTTACGATGACATATTTGGGGGTTTCTTTAGGCAAGGCATTTAACTGTCGGCCGATAGCCATGTAGTCGGCGCTGAAAGCGCCGGCCGCATTCCGATTTTGGCCCCATAAAATGAAATAAGTCGTGTAGGCCTCAAAAACCAGAAGCGAAAGAAAGACAAAAACGAAGATATTGAGCGCTTTTTTGTTTTGAATCATCCCGAAAAAGATTTTATAAAGCCAAATTCCTCCGATTCCGGCCAGAATGAAAACCGGAGGCGCCATCAGGATGGCCCGCAGGGCGTGAGGCAGCCCTTCATTGGAAACGATGACGGGCAGAGCGGCGAGAACAAGCCAGCCGAACAGAACAGTATATTCAAATATTCGCTTTTTTTTGATAATCGCCTTGATTCCCAGAAAAATTCCCAGCAGGAATAAAATGCCAACCGGCCAGAACAATTCGGGCCGGCCGGCGTAGTTGTGCCGCCAATTGTTGTCGCCGGTAAAATTAAACATTCCCAGGGTTTTAAAGGTGTTTATTGCCAGGGCTTTAACGGGACTGGGAGAATTAAAAACGGAAATCTGGCTGGTGCGGCCCAAAAAATCTTGGGGATTATTTAGGAAATACCAAAGCAGGGGCGCCGCTGCGATAAAGGCCGAAATTAAAAAGCAGGCAACGGGAATGGCGATTTTCCGGCGGTAATCCCTGTCTTTGTTTTGAAACCAATAAAAAAACAGGATTATTAAAATTAGAACCGGGGTCACCCTGTAAGCGATGTAGGTATGAACGCCGAGTCCGTAAAAAACTCCGCCGATAACCGCAAGAAGAAGATCTTTCGTTTTGCCGTTTGAACGCGCTTCTTTCAGGAATTTAACCAGGAAATAAAGCGCCCACACCAGAAAAAACGGCGCCAGAATCGCCCGGAAAGAAATGCGGGAGAAATTAATGTGCCAAAAGGAAGTTGCGATCAGAAAAGAGGACAGCAGGGCGATTTTTCGGGAAAATAATTCTTTGGTCAGGAAATAAACCCCGAGCACGGTGAATAATCCGAATCCCGCTGCCGCAGCTCTCGGAATCCAGGGTTCATGGCCGAATTTGAACGTAAAAAATCCGACGATATTCATCCAAAGGCCCTCGCGGCCGTTATTCTCGGGATAGAAAACCTTGAAATGGCCGGTTTCCCAGGCCTCAATGCCGTTGTTGGCGTTCATCGCTTCGTCGGGATAAAATCCCGGCGGCAGTTCGGTAATCTGGTAAAAACGCAGGAAACCCGCGATGAGCAAAACAATGACGATCAATGGCCAGTAATTCTTGATTATTTTTTTCATTGTCGATTTAATCATAACACCCGGAAAAGAAATTTTAAAATAAAAAGCC
>JAQUNU010000051.1 GCA_028717445.1 Candidatus Portnoyibacteriota bacterium
AGCCGTATTTGGTCTGCCCAAATTTCCGCGGCCGGTTGTTCACCGGCATTTCCGCCACCCGGCCGCCCTGCCAAGCCGCGTAAGCGGGAATAAATCGGTGCATTTCTCCGTAAAGTTTGACGTTTTCTAAAAATTCCCGCCGGTAAACTTTTAAAGTGCAACCGTAATCGTTGAGCGCGACGCCGGTTACCCGCGAAATCAATTTATTAGCGAGATAAGAAGGGAGCTTACGCGTTAAGGATTTATCGCTCCAGCGCCCCTGCCGCCAACCGGAAACTACGTCAAAACCGTCGTCTAATTTAGCCAATAATTTCTGGATATCCTGCGGGTCGTTTTGCAAATCAGCGTCCATCGGCACAATCAAGTCGCCGCTGGCGTGAGCAATACCGGCGGCAATGGCCGCGGTCTGACCACAGTTTTTATGGAAATTCAACGCCTTGAAACGGAGGTTTTTGGCAACTATTTTTTCAATTTCTTCCCAGCTTTTGTCACGCGACCCGTCATTTACCCAAATCGCTTCATAATCAAAACCCTGGCCATCCATAGCCGCTGACAATTCTTGGGCCAATAAACTGACGTTTTTTTCCTCGTTATAAACGGGAATAATAATAGACAAGCGCATGCTAAATGTTTTTGTTTTTTAATCTTTTTCTCATTAAAAAAATATTTTTCAATTGCCGCCGGACTTCCGCCCAATGAGAAACCTTGCTGCGGCGGACTTCGTCGCGAATCTCGCGCCAGGAAACTGGAATCTCTAGAATTCGGTATCCCTGCCGACCGGCCAAAATCATCAGTTCGGTATCCCAAAACCAGCCGTTATCCTGCGTTTGCGAAACCAATTCCCTGACTATTTTCCCACTGAAAGCCTTGAAACCGCACTGAGCGTCTTTAAAATTAACACGCAGTACTATTTTTAGCAATAAATTGTAAATTCGTGATAAAACTTCTCTTTTGGCGTTGCGAATAATATCCGATTCCTTAAGATAGCGCGAACCGGTGACTAAATCAAAACCTTGGTTGGCTTTTAAAACCAAAAGGCGGAAATCTTTCAAATCAGTCGCTAGATCGGCATCCATATAGGAATAGATATCGAAATCGGAAAATTTGGCCCACGCGCGCCGCAAAGCCACGCCCCTGCCTTTTTCAAATTCCTGGTCCGTTAAAATTTTTGCCGGCTGTTTTTCTTGTTCAACCAAAGCCAAAAGCCAAGTCCGGTCGGTTGAAGCGTTGTCCACGACCAATATCCGCCAATCAAAATCTTGAAAATTATCTTGGGCGTATTGGCAAAGAATCCTGAGATTTTTAACTAAAATCTGCTCCTCGTTGAAACAAGGCAAGGTAATCAGCAGTTTTTTCATAAATCCGCTTCTTTTCGGCTTAATTTAAAATAATCCAAGAAAAATTTGCGCCACTTTTTCGGTATTAAATCTTTTGATCCATTCTTGCGTTTCATCTCTTCGCAAATCTTGGTTACCTATCGAATCCGCAAGTAAATTATCAACTAAAAAAACAAATCTTTCAACATCGCCGGCCGGCGCCAAAAAATCGTGGCACAAGAGTGAAACAATCTCCTTAATGCCGCCGACGTTAAAAGCAACAAAAGGCAAACCAACAACCATCGTTTCAAGCAAAACCCGGGGAAAACCCTCTTCTTCCGAAGGCAGAATAAAAACATCGGCCAAAGCGTAAAATTTGATAATCTCTTGATTGGGCTGCCAGCCCAAAAATTTTACTTCTCCGCCGGCAATTTCTCCGGCTAATTCTTTTTCTAGGTTTTCTCTTTCTGGACCGTCACCGACAATTATCATTTTCTTTGATGAAAAGCTGACCTGGCGAAAAATCTGCGGCAAAAGATGGGCTCCTTTCCTCTTGCTCAAGCGATGGACAAAAAGTAAAACTTTATCCTGGGGTAAAATGTCCAGTTCTTTTTTAAACGCGACTATCTCTCCGGCTGCGGGTAAAACAAAACGTTCCGGCGAGATCCAATTAGGCATAACTTTTATTTTTGTCAAAGACAATTTGTAATGTTGGGCATAGGCTTTGGCCAAACCCGATGTGCCGGTCACTAAAAAAGAAATTAAATGATAAACCAGCTTTTCAAATTTTTCCCGTTGCCACGGCCGCCGGTATTGCCAAGGCAAGCCGCAATTCCAATAAAAAACCCTACCGCCGGTTAATTTCGAAATCAGCGCGGCGTTAAAAGCCGCCAAGAAAGAGTAGTGGACATAAAAATTCTTGACGCCCGCTATCCTCATTCTGCCAATCGCCAGAAAATTTTTCAGACACCTGCTTCCGGGTTTTAAAACTACGGCTTTTTTAACTCCTAACTCTCTGACCAAGTCTTCTGGTTTTATCGTCGTTTCCGCTTTTTCCACCAATAAATAAACATCGGCGCTCTTAGCAACTTCGCGGATTAAATCGGGTAAGTGGGCAAAATGCGTATAATCCCCTTCTTCATACCGCGGCAGAATATAACAAATTTTTTTGCGATTTGTCATTTTAAAATTTATTTAATTGCGGCTTTTTGCCACGACTGCAAATAAAGCCGATACGTTTGTTCTTTGTCGGGCAAAGCGGCAACCGCGTGCCTGGCGGCAACGCCTAAATTCCGGCGCAAACTTTCATCGCTTAAAATCTGGGTCATGGCCCGCGCTAAAAACTTTTTGTCGTCCGGCGGCAAGATTATTCCGCTGATTCCGTCTTTTATCACTTCCCCGGCGCAACCGACATCTGCCATAATGATTGGTAAACCGAAACTAGCCGCTTCAATCACCGCCAATCCCCAACCTTCGTTATCGGAAGTTAAAACAAAGGCGTCCACTGTTTCGTATAGTTCTGCCAGCTCTTCCGCGCTCTTTTGCCCTAATAATTTTACTTTTTCGCCCAATTTTAAATTTTCAATTTTAAATTTTAAATTATTACGTTCTGGCCCCTCGCCGACAACCCAAAGTTCGGCATTAGGATGTTTTTTTGAAATTTCCGCCAACGCTTCAATTTGCCGCCCGATATTTTTCACCGGCACCAGCCGGCCAACCGTTAAAAAAATAAATTTATTATTTTCTTCTGTCTTCAAATTTTGGGATTTGGAATTTGGGATTTGGGATTTTTCGCTGAATATCGGCACGACGGTAATTTTTTCTTCCGCCACGCCTAATTCATTAATCAACTGTTTCTTTAATCGCCGGCTGACGCACCTGACAGCTTTAGCTTGCGCCAAATTCCGGCGGGCGACAAACTTGCGCAAACCGGAAAATTTTTCCCAACCGTGCACTTGAATTTCCAGGCCAACGGAAAACTTCTTGGCTAATTTGGCGGCGACGAATCCTAAAAAATAAGGGTCTTGGCTAGTGACGACATCAAAAGCCACCTGGCCAAACAAGCGTTTGGCCAGGCGATAAATCTTCGTTAATTTAATAACTTTCCATCCGCCGCTGACACCAAAAACCGAAGATTTATCCGACAAGGCCAAAGCAACGTCTCTGCCTGCCGGCACGATCACTACATATTTTTCCACCAAATCGCCCAAGTCCGCTGCCCGAACGGCCAACGGCGAAGATTTGTCCAAAATTGACTTGTCCAAACTTAAGCTTAAGATTTTCATTGTCCGGCGATAAATTTTTTCGCTAATTTATACTCTATTGGCCAGGCGAAAAATTTCAATTTCCAGCGCAATTGGCAAACTAAAACAAAACCCATTTTCAAAATTCTATTGGCCGCCACCGAAGAACCCATGGCCGATTTTAAACCGTGGGCGCCGAAACGCACGTAGGCCTCCATTGACTCCACAAAATCGCGGTCCGCTTTCTTTATCCAAGGCAAATTTTCCACCGACAAATAATTAAGCTCGTTCTCCACCAAACCCGCCCATGCTTCTAAATTTTGCGGTTCTTGCCAACCGCTATCAACGCATTCCCGATAAAGCTCCGAGCCCGGATACGGCCGAAAAACCTGCGGTCCCAAAATTTGAATTTCCGGACTCAATTTCACTAACCGGTCTATTAAACCCAAAGTTTCCATCATTTCGCTTCGTGCCTCTCCCGGCAAACCAATCATAAAAGAATACTGCGGAATAATGCCGTGTTTTAAAGCGGTCTTGGCAGAATTTATCACGTCTGCCGGCTGGATGTCTTTTTTCATTTTTTTCAGCAGCCGCGGACAGCCGGACTCGGCCCCAAAAGACAGAAGATAACAACCGCTCTGTTTTATTTTTGCCATAAATTCGTCATCAATCATTCCCTCCCTGATATAATTGGCGCGCACGGTTGTTTCCCAAGGAATAATAAGATCTTGGGCAATCATCCCATCAATGATTTTTTTGGCGCGGCCGATATCTACGAAAAAATTCTCGTCCCAAAAGCGCAGTTTCTTGCCGACAAAATACGGCTTGCTTCTAATAATCTTTAAATCTTCCAACACCTGTTCGGCGGTTCTCGGCCGCCAGGAATTTTTTAAAATGGCGTTAATGCAAAAAGTACAGCGGTGCGGGCAGCCCCGCGAAGTCAATGAAGGAATCAACTGAAGTTTTTCCAAAATTTCGCGCGGCATTAAATCCCAATTAAACAACGGCATATTCGTTGGGTTATGAAGCGCACGCGGCTTATTGAAAATAATCCTGCCTTCTTTTTTAAAAACCAAACCGTCAACCTTGTCCCATGGCCGATTATCAGCTAATTCATAAATCGTTTCCTCACCCTCGCCCACGCAAACCGCGTCAACGAATTCATTCTCGGCTGTCTGTTCCGAAAAAAAAGTCGGGTGCGGCCCGCCCCAAATAACCTTACAACTGGGATTTGCCTGTTTTATCAAACGGGAGATCTTCAGAGCTTC
>JAQUNU010000052.1 GCA_028717445.1 Candidatus Portnoyibacteriota bacterium
CGGCTGACTGTGGAAATATAAGCTTTGTCAGAATGCCAGAATCTCCGCCATCGCTTCCGCCGGCTCCTCCGTCACCAAAGAAAGATGAGTCTTGTAAAATAGACGAAGAAAAACTGACCGAAAAGATCGTTGATGTGGAGGAGACAATAATCGTAATTCATCAACAGCCGCCGGTTATTGTATCACAGCAACAGACTAGGTGGGGTGGGCAAAATATATGGGAACCGCCTCCAGCTGTTTGGGATTATTCCTCTTTATATGGTAACTACGGTCATGGGGGCTATTATAACGATGGATGGCCATATTGGGGATTGGGCTTTGATGTTCATTTTGGCCGAGAAGGGCGCGGCGGCGGACATCATTTCGAAAGAGGAAGGAGACATGCCGAGCCTCATTTTTCGAGAAATAGGAACTGGAACCTGACTCGTCCAAATTGGAATTCAGGAAAAGGAAGGAACTGGAGCAGTCCGCCTCCTGCTAGCTGGCAATCGGCGCCTAGCTCCAAATTATGTCCCAGTGGTGGAGGCAGCCATTCCGGTCGGAAAGGCGGGCGATAAACCAAAAAAACAGGAAGGAAGTTTTCCGGCGAAAGCTTCCTTCCTATTCTTATATTCGTAGATTTGATTTTGCGGCGATAAGAATGGAGCGCAGTCATCGAGATAAATTATATGAATAGAAATAAATTTAATTTTTATCAGAGCAAAAGCAAAAAACGCCCTTTTATTTTGGCGGGAGTTTTTGTAATGTTTTTTTTAGTCAGTCAGCTCGTGCCTTTGGTTTTTGCCTCGGGACAACTTTTGAATGATAATTCCAATTTACCCAGATTTAATATTTTTACCCCATATGTCCATACCCAGACCGATGGCCGGGATTATTATTTGTTCGACGCGAAAAACGACACCAAGCAAACCGGCTGGGGGTTTCCGGTTTCAGCCGACCCGGGCGATGTTCTGACTTTTTCGGTTTATTATCATAACGCGGTCCTGGAAAGCGCGGCCAAGAATACAAAAATGAGGGTTATTTTGCCTTCGTCAGCCGGACTTTCCCAGATGCTTAGCGCGGCGCTGTGGTCGGATAATTCTTCGAATGCTTCCCTTGGTTCGCCGCTGACGCAAAATTTGTCGGTTAATTTTTCCAGTATCGCCAGACTGGAAGAAATTTCAGGTTCAGTCAAATGGTATCCCGATCAGCGAGACTGGCGGGTTGACGCGCCTGTCTCATTTCCTTTCGGCCAGAGCGGGGAAGAACTTTTTTCTTCGAATGGTCTGAATGTCGGAGATATCAACGGTTGCTGGGAATATTCCGGTTATTTAATTTTCAAAGCCAGGGTTACAGGAGAAACAGCTCCGACATCTCAAAGTCCCGATTTATCCATTGTCAAAAATGTCCGTAATCCTAATTCTTCTTCCGGCTGGTCAAAGGGCGTCAATGCCCGGAACGGCGAACATGTCCAGTTCCGCGTTGAAGTCAGAAACACGGGTAACACGCTTTTGACTGATGTTTATTTAAGGGACGCTCTTCCTCCTTCTTTGAATTACGTATCAAGCAGCGTCCGATTGGACGGTTTGTTTGTATCTGATTATGTTTTTAACGAGGGGATAAATATCGGATCTTTGGCTGCCGGAGTTTCCCGAGTTCTAACCTTTGAAGCAACTGTTAACACGAGCGACGCGACGGCGACTTTGACTAATGTGGCTTTTGCTAAAGCGAATCAGGTTGGAGAAAAATCTAATTGGGCGGGTGTTTATGCCTACTCGTCTTATACTCCTTATTATCCGTATTACTACAGTCAACCTTATGTGCCGGTGCCGGTTTCGCAGCCGACGCCTTCGTCACTCCTGAAGCAGGTTTCAAATTTAACCAGGCCAAACGGCACCTCCTATGAAAACACCGCTTTAATCGGCGATCAGCTTGAATACAATTTAAGCTACACGAATTATGGTTCGGTGACGCTTTCAAACGTTCAAATTATTGATATTCTTCCAGCTTACACTTCTTTTGTCGGAGCAAGCAATTCAGGCATCTATAACGCTTCACAAAATCTGATTGCTTGGCAGATCGGTTCTCTGGCGCCTGGCGTTAAAGCCGAGGCCGTTTATCGGGTTTCCGTTCAAAGCGTCCCTTCGGATGGTTTTGTCATCGCAAACACCGCTCTTTTTAAAGCGGCTAGTCTCGAAGTGACTTCCAATGAAGTCAGAACCAAGGTTAGTTTGCCTGTTGTAAAAGGAGAAGTGATAGTAAAAGCAGTCACCGGGGCGGATCTTTTGACCAGGAATCTTGTTTTTTCTTTTATTTTTTCTCTGTTTTTTGTCGGGTTGGCCTATCTTGTTTCCCGCAAGAAAATGTCTGATTTAATCAGGTTGAGATGGGCCATTTTGAAAGCAAGAGTAAAAGAGTTTTAAAACAAACAGGCGCATAAATTAAAAAGTTCGGCAATTGCCGAACTTTTTAATTTATGCGCCTTTGTCTGAATGATTATCCACAATCCGATATTCGTTAAAATAGCTTGGAAAATACTGAAAAAATGATATAATTTTTGTATGAATAACGCGCAGTTGCGTAAATTTTTCGACAAAATAAAAGAAGATCGGGTTGTTTTTGGCCCCGCTATCCAGGATGGCAAAACAATTATAAAAAAGATTGATGATTTCCGAGATTTGAAATTGGACGGCCGGCTGCCGATCTTTTCTTTTAAAAGATTTTTTTTGCCGGAAAAAGAGAGCCTTTTTGAGTATGTGGGGGTTAATTTAAGCAAGCCGTCTGAAAGGAAAACGCAAAAAATAGCGCTTTTCGGGGTTAATGCCCGTGATCTTAAATCAATTTTGATTTATGATCAGGTCTTTGAAAAAGACCCCTGGTATCAGGAAAGAAGAGAAAATATTCTTGTTATCGGTCAAATGTCGGCGACAAGCGAAGGAAAATGGGAAAAAATAGAAGAGGATTTGTTTGAGCATCTTTCTTTTGATATATTTTTGGCCCGCTTCGCGCCCGCCTTGGATGGATTAAGTCCGGGAGAGTCGACGCGCGACAGCGAGCCGAAACGAGCGCGGATTTCCGGTGACAATGATTTAACTGTTTTTTCGGGTTCGGTTCTTGGCCGGGAGGTTTTGGAAAATTCCGGGTATAATGATTTTATCCATATCCAGTTTAGCGGTCCGGTCAAAGAAAAAGGAATAGACAAGCGGATGCTTAGGATAAAGGAAAAATTGGAAAAACAACACGACCAGGCCATTTGGGATAGATTGGGAGCGCGGTGCATTGAGTGCGGCAAGTGTTCAATTGTATGCCCGACCTGTTTTTGTTTCAGGATAGATGACCAAGCCGAGCTTGGCCGTGGCCGCGCTGAGCGTGATGATCGGTCGGATAATCAAGGAACCAGAAATCGATGCTGGGATTCTTGTTTCTATCAGGAATTTTCGGAATTGAGCGGGGGGCATAAATTTTTAAACACCACGGCCAAAAAGATTCATTTTTGGTATTTTCATAAATTTGTCAGAATTCCGGAAGAATTCGATATGGTGGGTTGCGTCGGCTGCGGCCGGTGCGCCGAGGTTTGTCCGGTGGGAATAGATATCAAAGAAGTGTTGAAAGAAATAGAAGAATCATAATTATGCGTAATTCATATCAAACAATTCCGGCCGTCATCACCAAGATTTCCCCCCAAACGGATAATATCAAGCTGTTCCGATTTGAATTTGAAAAGAAAAGTTTTAAAATATCAGGCGATGATTTTATTTTTAGGCCGGGTCAATTTTTGATTCTTTCTCTGCCGGGCTGGGGCGAGGCGCCTTTCGCACCATGCAATCGGCTCGGAGAAGAGCTTGAACTTTGCGTCCGGTCAGTCGGCCGGCTAACCCGTAAGCTCCACTCACTTAAAATCGGGGATAAGGTCGGTCTGCGCGGACCTTATGGCAATGGATGGCCATTGAATGACTTATCGCAAATAGCAAATAGCAAATCGTCCGAGAAGAAAAATCTTTTAATTATTGTGGGCGGGCTAGGATTGATTCCTTTGCGGACATTGATTTTAGGAAAAAAAGAATTTTTGGGCAAAGACGCGAAGATCCAGATATTTTATGGCGCCAAACATCCTTCGGAAATGCTTTTTTCAAGCGAATATAAAGATTGGCGAAAAAATGGCGTAGATCTGCAGTTGACTATTGATGCAAGCTGTCCGGAATGGCGCGGCTGCGTGGGCTTGGTGACGAAACTTTTTGATGCCGCCAAGGTTGTGGAAAACGCGCGGGCATTCGTTTGCGGCCCGCCGGTTATGTATAAATCTGTTATAGAGAAATTGAAGGAGAAAAAATTCGAGGAAGAAGACATCTATCTTTCTTTTGAGCGGCGGATGCATTGCGGCATCGGCGTCTGTCAGCATTGCGGAGTGGGTAATTTTTATACCTGCAAACATGGACCGGTCTTTGAGTATGGTCTTATAAAAAACACGCTCGGAGCCATATAAAATATGAATTTCAAAGAAATTATCGGCGAAGAATTATATGATGCGGGGCCTTTTATTTTGGCAGCTTTGGTATTTGTCGTTGGAGTAATTTTTATTGGCGCTAAAATTTTTGACACATGTGTTTAACCATTCCAAAGCAAGTTGTTTCCTTCAGGAAGGGCCGCGTTTTGCTTGCGTCACCCTCGGGCGAAGAAGAAGCAGGTTCTTTGATAAGAACTAAAAAAGGGGATTGGGTTTTGACCCAGAATCAAATAGTCGTTTCCAAAATC
>JAQUNU010000053.1 GCA_028717445.1 Candidatus Portnoyibacteriota bacterium
GATCCATATCGGATCTGCGGCGGTGGACTATATTCCTCTCAAGATTATTGATTTCGTAAATAACTTTAAATTGCTAAATCCATCAATATGACAAAAATTATAATCGGCGTTCTTTTAATTGTCATTGGTTTAAGCGCTTTGACGGGTTTGGCGCTGACAAAATTTGTCATCGCCCTGATTTTTATCTTTTTTGGCATTCGGCTGATCGTGCGTCAGGGCGGCCATTCAGGCGACGCCTGCTGCGCGGCGACTTCAAACGAAGATTTTATTAACGAAGTCGTTATTTTCGGGCCATTGAATAAGGTTATCAAATCGGCTAATTTCAAAGGCGGGAAGATCGTGGCGGTTTTTGGGGGCGGGGAAATCGATCTGCGGCAGGCTAAAACCGCCGAGAAAAACGTTACCCTTGAATTCACGGCGGTCTTTGGCGGCGGCAAAGTGATTATTCCCAAGGAATGGCGCGTGAATTCGCAAGGAACAGCGATTTTCGGCGGATACAGCAACAAAGTCGGAGCTGGCGAAGGTGAAACGACTTTGAACATAAAAGGCACGGCTATTTTTGGCGGAGTGGAGATTATAAATTAACCCAGAACAGTTTAGGATTATGGATTTTTCTGTTTTTTTTTATTTTGATTTTTACCGGTTTCGCCACAGGCATTATAACTGGTTTTATTGGCGCTTCGGCCGCAGTGATAATGACGCCGGTTTTTGCTTTATTCTTAGGTTATCCGGCGTATTTGGCAGTCGGGATAAGTCTCGGTGCGGATGTTTTTGCTTCTTTGGTTTCTTCGCTTAGCTATTTTCGCCACAAAAATGTTAATCTAAAAGACGGCCTGCCGATGATAGGCGCGGCCGTATTGGGGGCTGTTTTTGGAAGTTTTTTTTCAAATTCAATAGCCGGTCCTTTTATCATTTTTGGCACAAACATTTTTGTTCTTTTTTTGGGGATCCAGCTTTTGAGAAAGCCGATACATTTGTTGGCGGAAGAGCTTAATGAAAAATGGGATTTTAGATTTTTTGAGAAACGAAGGGCGCTATTTTCTGTTATTATCGGTTTTGTTTTAGGCATTCTTGCTGGAGTTTTCGGCGGGGGAGGAGGCCTTATGATCTTTCTCGTCCTGGTTTTTGTTTTGAAATACAGCGTAAAAGTTGCCGTGGGAACATCGGTTTTTTTGATGATCTTTGTTGCTCTCTTTGGATCGCTTTCCCATTTTTATTACGCAAGCGTTCAAGCGCCCTACGCGGCTTTAGCTGTTTCATCAATAGGTTCTGTTATCGGCGCCCTTCTCTCTTCCAGATATGCGAATCTTATTTCCGAGGAAAAACTTTCAAAAATAATCGGGCTGATTATTTTTGTCCTCGGAATTTTTTTACTGCTTAAATATTTTTTCGAATAATTTTCTAGAATTATGAGCCGGGAAAAAGAACTTGAAAAAGAGCTCGGCCAATATCGGGAGATGGCCAAAAAAAACAAAAGCATTGATGTGGCCGAATTGATGATGAGCGCCTTAGAAAGGGATGAAAATGCTGTTTCAGGCAAGCAAAAAAGATGGGCGTATCTCATTTGTTTTTTTCTTCCGCCTTTCGGCCTGATATTTGCCGTAAGATATTTTTTCAGCGATAAAAGCGACGCCAAAAGAATCGCCTGGATTTGCGTCATTTTGACAGCGGCCTCAATCAGCATGACTTTATTGATTGGGATAATGGTTTTTTCCGGTTTAGAAAAATCGGGCGTTGACTTCAAGCAGCTTGAAGATTTAAATCCTCAAGATATCCAGGATATTTTACAATAAAGTTATTTGCGGATATAATACTAAGATAATAATTTAAAAACAAAATTATGGACGAACAAAAGAATTGCCCCTGTGGCACGCCTTTGAATGCCGAAACCGCATGCTCATGCGATCCGGGCGCCTGCATTCATTGCTGCAAATGTCCGGCTGATTGCCAATGCGGCTGTCAGCAAAAAGCGCAGAAAGAGGCATAAAAAAATGAAAGAAAACCGCCCGGCAAGTTGCCGGGCGCTTTTCTGCTTCAGAAGCTAAAAGCCAGAAATTATTTCTCGCCTAAGATACGGTTAATAATTAAAGCGATTTTTTCAAATTGCGTCCGGTCCATTTTGCAGAGTTTGTTTATCCAACCGACTTTTTTACAGAACTTGCGGTGGCCATAATGATTTCCGTTGTTATCGTTGTTTTCTTCCTCACCGTCATTGTCGCCAGTCGCGGTTCCCATGGCAAGAAATTTGATTGCCGATCCATTTGACAGCATTGGCGCTGTCAATGATGACGAATCTGAATGAATTCGTGTTGTTCGCGTAATACTTGAAAGTATCCAGCGAGCCGTCGTCTGAGACGGGATGATTTTTGTCAACAATGGTGAAGTTGGTTCTTAAATCCAATTGCGAACGGCTGATCGTGTCATTGCCGGCATTGATCGCCACGGCCGCGTTTGCCGTCAAAACAGAGGCAAACATCGAAAGAGCGAATACAGAAGCAAAAGCTATTGAGGATATTTTTCATTATTTTTGATTTAATGCTGATTTTTTCGACCTTTAACCGTCAAATCTTTTATCGCGTCGGAGCCTTCTTGTTCTTTCCGGAAATATAAGAATTAGCCCTCGGCGCATTATTAGATTCCCCCACACCCAGAGTAATTAGGCGAATTGTGAAGCGCCATGACTTGGGGTGCGGGGGTTTACGCTATTTCTTACAACAATGTGGGAGTTTTTATTTCATTTAAAATTCATTTTTAAATATTGACCGCGATGTTTTCCACTGGTAAAATAAAATACAAGAATACTTTGTCATGTTGAGCTTGCTTTATTCATCCTTGGCTCTTTGGTATAGCCAGGGCAAAAGGAGGGGCTTGGCATTTCTCCGTAAAATTTAAAAACCCAGATTTAAGCGAGGATTCGCGATCGGGTCAGAAAAAATTCAAGGATAAAAATGCAAATCTTTAAAAAAATGAGATATGAACAACACAAATAACCAAGTCAAAAATCAGCTGAATAACACGGAAAAACCAGCCGGCTCAAAGATAGCCATTGGCATAATTGGCGCGGTCATTGTTTTGGCCGGCGTGGCTTATTTTATTTTTGACCGGAAGGAGCCGGAAAATCAAAATCAACAAAATCAGCAGAATCAAGAGAATCAAAACAGCGGCCAGGAAAATCAGAACATTAATGAGTCTAAAAATTTTATGCACGTGGTCACTATTGAAACCAATTATGGCGATATTCAGTTCGAAACTTATGACGCGGACGCGCCAAAAACAGTTCAAAATTTCATTAATCTGGCGCAAAAGGGATTTTATGATAATGTCATATTTCACCGCGTGATCGATGGCTTTATGATTCAGGGTGGCGATCCATTGGGCAACGGCACGGGCGGACCGGGTTATGAATTTGAAGATGAATTGAATCCCGGCACGGAATCTTATAAAAATGGCTATCAAAAAGGAGTCGTGGCCATGGCAAACCGCGGTCCAAACACGAACGGGAGCCAATTTTTCATTATGGTGGCTGATTACGCTTTGCCGAACAGCTATTCAATCTTTGGCCGCGTGGTTAAAGGCCAAGAAGTGGCAGATGCGATTTCAAAAGTTAAGACCGACCCAGCCAATGATAAGCCCCTTTCAGCGGTTGTGATGAAAAAAGTGACGGTGTCGGAGAAATAAAATTTTTATTTAATTTCTCTATTTTTAAGGGGAGCGAAATTCTTCGTCTTTCGATTCAATCAGGAAGCCTTCTTTACAAAAGAAGGAATAAATCCATTTTATGTCCGTTTTGTTTTATATTTTTGCGAGCGTGTTCGCGGTCAGCCTGATTTCTCTGCTGGGCATTTTTTTTATTTCCGTCAAAAAATCTTTTTTGGCTAAAATTTCGGGCGCTTTGGTGAGTTTCGCGGTCGGAGCCCTGCTCGGAAATGTTTTTTTCGATCTTTTGCCCGAATCATTTGAGAAAATCGGCGAGAAAACGGCTCTCTTATCCCTGCTTGGTTTTTTTATTTTTTTCGGTTTGGAAAAATTTCTGCGCTGGCGGCATTGCCACGTAAATGATTGCCGGGTTGAATCGCATAGCGAATTCGTTCGGTTGAATTTGTTGGGCGATACGGTTCATAATTTCATAGACGGCGCAGTCATTGCCGCCAGCTTTCTGGTTAGCGTCCCTATCGGAATTGGCACGACTTTGGCGATTCTTTTTCATGAAATTCCGCAAGAAATAGGCGATTTTTCCATTTTTATCCACGGCGGCGTGTCAATAAAGAGAGCCCTGATTTATAATTTTCTTTCGGCTTTGAGCAGCTTTTTGGGCGCGATATCGGCGATTTTATTCGGTTCGCATATTCAGGGATTCTCAATCGCGCTTCTGCCCATTACCGCCGGCGGATTTTTATACATTGCCGGTTCTGATTTAGTTCCGGAATTGCACCGCGAAACGAAAATTTCTTCTTCTCTTTGGCAGCTTTTAGCGATAATATTGGGGATTGGCGTTATCGCGCTGACGGCGGGTTTTTAAATAAAAATTAAAAAAATTTAAATCATGTCCATCGATTCAAAATCAATTGCTCTGCATAAAAAAATGAAAGGGAAGTTGGCTGTCTATTCCAAATTTAATCTAAAAACGAAAAAC
>JAQUNU010000054.1 GCA_028717445.1 Candidatus Portnoyibacteriota bacterium
CGCTACAGGTTTTGATTTTATTGGCGGCGGTTTATTTTTATCTTTTATTTTTTGAAAAAAAAGAACCGAGATGGCAAGATTATTTTTGGGTCAGTTTTTTCACTGCTTTGTCTTTTGGCGTCCATTTGATCGGCGCTTTCGTCTATCTTGTTTTTTTGGCGCTGTTCATCTCGCGTTACGGCCGGCAGATTTTTAATTGGCGCGCGCCTCAGTTTAAAAAGTTTTGGCTGTTGCAATTTTCTTTTTTGCTCTGGGCGGGTTTATTTTATTGGCTGAATCCCAGCGGTTTTCTGATTTATTTCCAGCAAAGCGGTTTGGAAAAAACCGACGCCGCTTTGAACTGGACCCTTGGCGACAATTTATCTTTTTACGGCCAAATTTTCCTGACTTACGATTGGCTGTTGGCGATTTTGGTCTTACCGGCCATAATCTGGTTTTGGCGGCGATTCCAGCCTTTGGCGATATCTTTTTTAACTTTGATAATCGTCTGGGTCGGTAGCATCTCTTATATAATGCATTCGGAGCCGCGGTTTATCGTGGCCTTAATGCCGTTTTTGATTTTACCGGCTAGCGGTTTATTGGATAAAGCTGGCAATTATTTGAAAAACGCCTGGTTACGCAGGGTTTTTGGCGCCGCCGTTATTTTGGCAATGCTTTATTTGCCGATTTTATGGAGCGTAAAAACAATCCAGCCGAATACTTTAGTTTTGGCGAGGCAGTGGGCGATGAGCGCTTTGCCGCCGGACGCTAAAATTTTAACCAATGACGCGTATCTTGGTTTGCCGGAAAATCAGGCCGCGGCGGAAGTGATGAGCGCCACTAAGGAGAAATGGGATAATTTGGAACGGCAGATGATTTTGGCCAAAAAGCCAGAGGAATTGTCCCAGCCGAGATTTTTCGTTTTGACCGCCGGCCAGTGGGTGAATTTGGAAAATTACGAAATGTTGGAACCGGTGAATTTTGATTATTTAATTTTGTCTTTTTGGAATCCAGAAGAACAAACAGGAGCTTATCAGGATTTTCCGACAGAAAAAGAATTAGCCGTTAGTTTTTATCCGACAGATAAAGTGGAAGAATTGACCGATTTGGCCAATAATCTTTTGAATCCGTTTTTAACGTTGAATAAAATAAAAACGAGTGGTCCATACGTGGAGATTTACCGCTTAAAATAAATTTATGTGCGGCATTGTTGGGTTCGCCGGCAAAGAAGGTAGCCGGGAAATTTTGGAAAAAATGGTGGCGCAAGTCATTCATCGCGGCCCTGACGAACAGGGAATTTTTTATCAGCCGCCAATAGGTTTGGGTCACGCGCGTTTGTCCATTATCGATTTGGCCGGCGGCCATCAGCCGATGGTTGACGAAAAAGAGAAATTAGCCGTTGTCTTTAACGGTGAGATTTATAATTTTCTGGAATTGCGTCAAGAACTGAAAAAATCCGGTTATGTTTTTACCACCAACTCCGATACGGAAGTTATTTTGAAGTCCTATCGCCAATGGGGGGAAGAATGTTTGCGCCGCTTCAATGGAATGTTCGCTTTGGCATTATGGGATGGCCATCGCCGCCGGCTGGTGCTGGCGCGCGACCGCTTGGGCAAAAAGCCGCTTTACTGGACTTATCAAAAAGGCAATTTCGTTTTTGCGTCCGAATTAAAAGCTCTGCGGCCTTATCCCGGAATGGAATTTTCCGCCGACCGGCGGATGTTGGCTAAATATTTTTTCTACGATTACATTCCGTGCCCCCATACGCCGTGGAAAAATATCTTTAAGCTCGAGCCGGCGGAATGCCTGATTTTTGAAAACGGAAAAATAGATCGTAATCATTTTTGGTCTTTGGCTGATGGGTTGCCGGTTCAAGCGGAAAGCTTCGGCGAAGCTAAAGTCCAGTTGGACAAACTTTTAACCCAAGCGGTTAAATATCGGCTGATTGCCGATGTACCGCTAGGCGTTTTTTTAAGCGGCGGGATTGATTCCAGTACCGTGGCTTGGTACGCGGCGCAGGCAGCTGGCCAACGCCTTAAAACTTTTTCCATTGATTTTCGGGAAAAAACTTTCGGCGAAGGGCAATATGCCCGGCAAGTGGCTAGGCATTTGGGAACCGATCATCAGGAGGCGGTTTTGTCAATTGACGACGCCTTGGAAATTATTCCCGAGATTGGTCGGCATCTGGACGAGCCGTTGGCAGACGCCTCGGTCATTCCGACTTATCTTTTATCAAAATTCACCAAACAAAGCGTGACCACTGCTTTGGGGGGAGATGGCGCCGATGAATTATTTTGCGGTTACCAGACATTTTTAGCGGAGAGATATTACCAGATTTATCGGCATTTTCCTTCCGGCGCGCGGAAAATTTTAGAAAAAGCAGTTAATCTTTTGCCAGTCAGCCATAGCTATTTCAGTTTGGATTTTAAGCTTAAAAAATTTACCCAAGCCCGCCAAGACCCATTAGTCAGGCACCAAAATTGGCTTAGCACTTTTTCCCTGGACGATCTGCCTTGGCTGCTTAACCAAGGAATTGATGAAAATGAAATTTTGGCGGAAGTAAACTCTTTCGGCCAAGAGTTACGCGGCGACGACTGGGATAAGATTATCGCTTCTTACCAGCGTTTTTATATGCAGGAAAGGGTGCTGGTGAAAGTTGACCGTGTCAGCATGAAAACCGCCTTGGAAGTCCGCGCTCCTTTTCTTGATTGGCGTGTCGTTGAATTTGCGAACTCCCTTCCTTTGGAGTATAAATTTTCCGGCGGACGCACCAAGCGCTTGCTTAAAGAGCTGATGGTCGGCCGTTTGCCGGACAATATTATCAACCGCCCGAAAAAGGGTTTCGCCTTGCCTTTGGCGGCTTGGTTTTGCGGTCCGCTCAAGGAACTTTTCGGTGATTTGGCTACGCGGGAAAACATTGAAAAATCAGGCATTTTGCGCTACGATTATGTTAATTCTTTGTTTCAGCAGCATTTAGCCAAAAAAGCCAACCATGGCCAGAAGCTCTGGTCAATTTTAATGTTTCTTTTTTGGCAACAACACTATTTTTAACAATTTTATGGCTTCCAGCGACCGGTTCGGTTTTGAGTGGCATCGGTATTCGCAAATTTCTCCCTATCAGGAGCAATATAAGAACCAGTTTTTAAACTGGATTTGGCCTCTCAAACCGGATTTTTTTATCGGCAAGAAAGTTTTAGACGCGGCTTGCGGCATGGGCCGTAATAGTTTTTGGTGCCTCCGTTTCGGCGCGGCCAAAGTTGTCGCTTTTGACAAAGACAGACGAAGCGTCGCCGCCGCCGGTAAAAACCTGAAAGAATTCAGCCAAGTGGAAGTTTTAGAAGCCGACATTTACGATCTTTCTTGGCAAAACGAATTCGATTTTATTTTAGCCATCGGTGTCATTCACCATTTGAAAAACGCTGCCGGCGCCGTTGCCCAACTTAAAAAAGCCCTGAAGCCCGGCGGTGAAATTCTGTTTTGGGTTTATAGCCGCCAGGGCTTTGAAAATTACGTTAGAATCTTAACGCCCGTCCGCCAGCATCTGACAAGCAAAATGCCGCTGCCGTTGTTGCATTCCCTTTGCTATTTTTTAAGCGTTCCGTTGTGGCTGTATTTAAAAATATTTAATCCCTCGCGGCCGTATTTTCGGCAGTTGCGCGCTTTTAATTTTTTCCATTTGCATAGTATCATATTTGACCAGCTTTTGCCGGAGGTCGCCAATTATTATTCTTTTGAGGAAGCAAAAAAATTGTTGGACGGCTTTGCACAAGTTAGCGCCGTTCAGCCGCCTAATAAAAACGGCTGGGTGGTGCGGGGCATAAAATAATGGACGAAAAACTTCATCAAACTTATCGCCGGATTGAGAAAACGCACTGGTGGTTTGTCGGCCGGCGTCAGCTGGCGCTGGAATTTTTAAAAAAGCAAAAGCCGGGTGCGGATATTTTGGACTTCGGCTGCAACGCCGGTTTTTTGGTTGATTTTTTGCGTCAGCGCGGTTGGCAAACGCAAGGCTGTGACAAGTCGGCTGACGCCATCGCTTTCGGCCAGGCGCAGGGCATAACCGGTTTACGGGTTAGCGACACGGATGTCCTGCCTTTTCCCGACGGGCAGTTTGACGCGGTCTTTTGCTTGGATGTTTTGGAGCATTTGGCAGACGACGGGATTGCTATGGCGGAGATAAAAAGAGTTTTAAAAACAGGCGGCCAGGCGTTAATCACCGTGCCGGCTTTCAAGTTCTTATGGGGTTTGCAGGACGAGGTTTCCCATCATTTCCGGCGTTACCGCTTGAAAGACCTGAAAAAATTAGCCGGCCAGAAAGGTCTGAAAATAAAGCGGGCTAGTTATTTCAATTTCTTTCTGTTTCTTCCCATAGCGCTGGCGCGCTTTTGGCAAAAAATTT
>JAQUNU010000055.1 GCA_028717445.1 Candidatus Portnoyibacteriota bacterium
TTAATTTGCACTTATTTGGGAATGTATGAAAAAAAGAAACAATATTATTTTTTATCTGCAATACCGCTATTTTTCTCGCTGGCATCCGGGTCAAGAAAGGTAATTATAAATTTAATTGTCGGGTTGGGGGCCTTATTATTCTATAAATCAGGATCGAAAAAATTATTAAATATAATATTAACTTTTATTGTATTATATGTGTTAATTTATTTATTATAAGAGAAGAAAGCCCGAACAAAGTAAAATACCGGCAGGTCTTTCAAAAGAAAAACTTTATGATTTTATCAGAATGCTTGATGCCGAGGGATATCCAAGGGCTTTCTGGGAAACGAAGAATCTGCGTTGGGAATTTTTCGGAGCCGAGACAGACAGAGGCAAATTATTAGCTAAAGTCAAAATTTATGAAAAATAAAATTCTAGCCGTCGTCGCCCATCCCGACGACGAAGTATTGGGGCCGGGTGGCGCGCTTTTAAAACACGCTCAAGCGGGCGATGAAGTATATTGTTTGATTTTGGGGCAAGGCGCCATGGCACGAACCGGCGCCAGATTGGCTGCCGTAAAGGCCTTGCGTCAAGTGGCCAAAAAAGCCGGAAAAATCTTAGGCCTTAAGAAAATGTTTTTTGCCGACTTTCCCGACAACCGATTTGACAGCGTGAGCTTGCTGGACATCACGAAAAAAGTTGAAGAATATCTTGAGCGGCTAAAGCCGGAAATTATTTACACTCATTACGGCGACGATTTGAACATTGACCACCGTTTGGCTTTTCAGGCGGTTTTGACCGCTTGCCGCCCCTGCAACGAAAATTGCCCGAAGGAAATTTACGCTTTCGAAACTCTGTCTTCCAGCGAATGGCAAGAGCCGGCTTTGGCTTTTCAGCCGAATTATTTCGTTGATATAAGCGATGTTTTCGGAAAGAAGACAGAAGCCCTTAAGGCTTACGCTTCAGAGATCCGCCCTTATCCGCATCCGCGCTCCGTTGAAGGCCTGAAAATCTTAGCCCAGTGGCGCGGTTTGCAGTCCGGTTTGCGTTTGGCGGAAGCTTTTTGCCAAGTAAGAAAAATAAACGTTGTCACGGGGCGTGACAACGTTTGAAATTCCGTTACTCGCCCCAGATGTCCCGCAAAGCGGGGCGCCTGCGGGCTCGTTAGGAATTATAAAAAATGACTGAAGTAGATTTTTCTAAAAATTTTTCCGGTCAGCCGATATGTTTGTGGAGTAAAAATCCGCCGCTTTGTTTGGGCAAGACAAAACAGGCAGATAAAAAGAAAATTTTTCCCAGCGGCCGGCAGGCAATTTCTTATGGTTTAAAAGCGGCTGGTTTGCAAAGGTTTAACCGCGTCGCTTTTCCCGAATGGAGCTCCCATTGTGTCATTAGCGCCATCGGGCAGGTAGCGACGCCTGTTCCGATAAAAGAGGCGTTAAAGAATGGCGAAAAAGTTGATGCCGTTTTGTTTTACGAGCAATGGGGTTGGCCGCTGGCGCCGGAAAGCAAAACTGAAATTCAGCGAAGATTCAAAAAAGCGATTATCATTTTAGACCGGGTTGATTCGGCCGACATTGACAATAAAAACCGGATGAAATTTTTTCCGCGCAACAAGCAAATTGACATTATCAGTTTGTCAAAAGTTTTGGGATTAACCGGAGGCGGTTTTCTTAAAATCAACGGCCGTTATCTGGACTTTTTGATTGACGAAGCGGATAAAAAATTAGGCAAAATATTTTTTAACAAAGAGGAGAATAAAATCTTATCGGATATAGCCAAATCCTATATTTGCCTTTTGCCGCCAGAATTGGAATCCTGGCTGTCGAAAAACAATCTTCATCAGGCCCTTCGCGAAGAAGGCCACCAGCGCCGGGAAAATTTAAAAAAGCTGCTGGTTACGTCTTTAGTCAAATCTTGGCCCAAGTGGATGTTTTCAGCCATAGAGCGTGGCGCCGCGCCGGGAATAGCTCCTTTGTTCAAAGGTAAAAAGGAAAAAGAAATGGAAAAAATAAAAAAACAGCTGAAAGACAAATTTAATTTGGCGTGCGAGATGTATCATTTCAATTGGTCGGGTAATCCGATGAAGAGTGACTATAAAAAATGCTTGGCGTTTCCGATCCACGGTTCGGTTAAAAGCATAGATTTAATTTTGGATTATTTGGCGAAACAACGATGAAAGAAAAAGACATTAGGCCAGATAAATTGCAGCGCGAGAACCAAAGATTGCGCCAGCAAGACGCTAGGCGGCTTTTAGCGCAACGGAGAAAATTTATAAAAGTATTTTGTCCGGCTTGCGGCGGGAAAAGTAGCCAAACGATTTTCAAGAAAGAAGGTTTTAATTTCGTCCAATGTTGTTGTTGCGAGACGATTTTTATCAATCCTCGGCCTTCTTTTTCTCTGCTAGCCGATTTTTATGGCAATTCTTCGTGTATCAAGTATTGGAATAATAAAATATTTCCGATTTCGGAAAACGTTCGCCGGCGGCAAATTTTCGCGCCGAGAGCAACACGGGTAGTAGCGCTCTGCAAAAAATACAGCGTTGATAATAGTTTGTTGGTCGATGTCGGGGCGGGATTCGGTACTTTTTGCGAAGAAATAAAAAAGAAAAAGTTTTTCAAAAAAGTTTTGGCTATTGAGCCTTCGGTTGATTTAGCCGCCACTTGCCGGCGGAAGGGAATAGAGACGATAGAAAAAACCATTGAGAAGACAGTTTTAAAAAGAGCCAGTGTTATCACCAGTTTTGAATTGATAGAGCACTTGTTCAACCCGAAAGAATTCATTTCGGCTTGTGCCAAATCTTTGGCGAAGAAAGGATTATTTATTATTACCACTCCGAATGTGAAAGGTTTTGATTTTTCGGTTTTAGGCAAAAAAGCCGATAATTTCGGCGGGCCGAACCACTTGAATTATTTTCATCCTCAGTCGTTAAAAATTTTACTGGAGAGTTGCGGTTTGGAAATGATGGAAGTTGCGACCCCCGGCAAGTTGGATGCGGAGCTGGTGCGGAAAAAGATTTTAAGCGGCGAATCTGACGCAAAGGAATCTCCGTTTTTGAAGCAGATTCTGATTGACAGATGGGAAAAGCTCGGCGGAAAATTCCAGAATTTCTTAGCTGAAAATAATTTGTCGTCACACATGTGGGCGGTGGCTAGAAAAAAATAAAAGCCCGTAAAATAAAAAGCCGCCCCGCAGCCGCGGGGCGGCTTTTGAATTAAGCCGAAAAATTATCGTCCGCCGCCGCCTAAAACTATTCGGATTGTTTTTAAGATGATTGCCAAATCAAAAATCAGCGAGCGGTTTTTAATGTAATAAAGGTCGTATTGGAGTTTTTGCATTGTGTCGGCGACGGAGGCGCCGTAAGGATATTTGATTTGCGCCCAGCCGGTGGCGCCCGGTTTGACGATGTGGCGTATTTGATAAAAATGAATCTGGGAAGTCAGCTCGTTGGAAAAGGCGAACTCCGGCCGTTCCGGGCGCGGGCCGACGAAAGACATATCGCCGCGCAAAATGTTGAAAAATTGCGGCAGTTCATCCAGCCGCGTTTTGCGCAGGAATCTGCCTACTCGCGTGACTCGGCCGTCATTCTCTTTAGCCCACTGGGCGCCGGCCTTCTCCGCGTCTTTCACCATCGTCCGGAATTTTATTATTTCAAACAGCCGGTTGTCTTTGCCGACTCTTTTTTGGCGGTAGAAAACCGGGCCGGTCGAATCAATCTTTATCAATAAAGCAATCAAAGGTGTTAGGATTACGGTTGCGACGCTACCGATTATCGCCAAGATAAAATCAACGATTCTTTTGGCGGATTCAAAGAAAGATTTTTTGCCGGACATCAAATTTTCCAAAAACCAAATTTCTTCAATTGCCGAAACCGGAATTTTGGCCGTCAGCCGCTCATAGAAAGCCGGCAGGTCAATGACCGATATTTGTAGCGGCAGGCATTGGTAAAGGTTTCTGACTAAAGTTTTATCTTTGTAAGGATTGGCAGCAGTGACGACTATCTGGATTTTTTCTTGGATTAAGACCTCAATTAATTGCTGGAGTATTTTCAGTTCCGAGGGTTCGACGACTTTGCGAATTCGGAAGCCGAGCTGGGGATGTCGTTTTATAAAATCAATTAATTCCTCGGTTTCTTTAGTTTGTCCCATAACCAAAACATTGTTGAGCAGGGCCGAAGTTTTTATGAAATAGTTATAAATCTGTCGCCAGCCGGTTAGCAACAAAGCGGCAATGATTAAATCCAAAAAAAGATTGGTTTTTGGGGCGATGACGAAATAGGGGATTAAATAGAAAAAAGAAATGGCAATCAGCGCGCCGCTGGCTAG
>JAQUNU010000056.1 GCA_028717445.1 Candidatus Portnoyibacteriota bacterium
ATAACCTTATTCAATGGCCCGAAAATAACGACTTCGTTAATAAAATCTTCGTTTGAAGTCGCCGCGCAGCAGGCGTCGCCTGAATGGCCACCCTGACGCACGATCAGCCGAATGCCAAAAAAGATAAAAATCAGGGCGATGACAAATTTTGTCAGCGCCAAACCCGTCAAAGCGCTTAAACCAATAACAATTAAAAGAACGCCGATTATAATTTTTGTCATATTGATGGATTTAGCAATTTAAAGTTATTT
Organism: Candidatus Portnoyibacteriota bacterium; assembly: GCA_028717445.1. Lineage (GTDB taxonomy): Bacteria > Patescibacteriota > Minisyncoccia > Portnoybacterales > GWB1-42-6 > JAQUNU01. Next base: position 252 of record JAQUNU010000056.1, read on the forward strand.
ACGAAATCAATAATCTTGAGAGGAATATAGTCCACCGCCGCAGATCCGATATGGATCAAGGCATAGATAACGATGAAGCCTAAAATCGCCAGTGTCAGCAAAAAAATGAGGCCATTGGCGCCAAAGCTATGTCCGAAAACAATGCGCAAACCGAACAATACCAGTAAAACTGGCCAGAACGGCCAAATGTATTGCCAGATCTGCCAAGAAAGCGTCCCAATGCTATTGAGCAAAAGAATAACGCCGGCAAAAAAAACTGCCAGTCCAAAAATTCCGCCGCCTTGTTCATGATGATGACAATAATGGCTGTCGTGATGACATCGCCAATGTCTCTTTTCTTTTTCCGGAACACTTTTTTCTTCTTTTTTTTCGCTTTTTGATCCGACTTCTTCCCCAAAAACTTCAACATGGGGCTTGGGATTATCCTGATTTTCTTCTGGCATAGATTTTTTCTTTCGTTACGCGATGCGGGTTTAACCGCTTAACGAAAGATATTTTAAATTAATACCTTGGGATTCGCCAAAAATAAAGGCAAAATTTGTATCGCGGCGCCGCCTCGCCTTTTGTTCTTGGACAGAGCCAGTCCGCTATCGGCTTTTCTTCATCCGAAATTTAAAGTAGAGCGTTTCGGGACAGGTGGAAAACTTTGATAAATGATCTATTTGAATTATTTATAAAGTCAAAAAATCTTTTGGCTGATCTATGATGAAATCAGGCTGGGTTTTTTTAGGGCTTGCTTTGAATTAAGGCCCCAGATTACCCCTATGGATTTTACCCTGTTCTTTTTTGCTGCTTCAATATCTCTTATTTCATCGCCAACATAATAAATATTGTTTTTATCAAGCTTGTTTTCTGTAATAATTTTTTTTAATTTTGAAGCTTTTCCGAAAAGACTACTTCCGGTTTTCGTAAAATCAAAGAAATCCAGCTGATTGTTTTTGAGGAATGTTTTTAAATTTTTTTGAGAATTCGAAGTTATTATTCCGAGCAGATATCCTTTTTCTTTCATTCTTATTAATACATCAGCAATTCCTCTTATCGGTTTTAATCTGGAATAAGATTCAGATAATTTTTTTCTTGCCTCAATGACTAAAAAGGGGGGTTTAATTAAAGGAAGGTTTGCGCGTTTTATAAAAGCTTTAATACCTATTTCTTTGAATGTTTCGAAATCTTCTGCTGAATAATTTACACCTTTATATTTCTTTGTGAATTCTTGAAAAATTAAAAAATACTCGGACAAGCCGTCCGCTATTGTTCCATCTAAGTCAAAGATAAATATTTTTGACATTTTATAGAGTAGTAGCGCCTACGGGAGTCGAACCCGTGTTTCCGCCGTGAGAGGGCGATGTCCTAACCACTAGACGAAGGCGCCTTATAAATTTTAAGGTCCCCCCGCCTCGCGTCTGGCCCGCCGTGATTCGATAAAGCGAGTAAACGACAACTGTTACGGGTCAGACCGAAATGAATAACGGCGGCGGGTTTATTTTTTATTTTACATCAAAATCCCGCTTTTTTCAAGACAAAACTCATATTCCCCTTCCCGCGGATATTCTAATAGCTTGAATTATTATAATTTTTATTTTCTGAAAAATAATTCAAAAAGGGCCTGCTGTGGCCCTAAAAAAGACCCCGGAAAGAATTATTGCTCTTTCCACTCTCTCTCCTGCCGCACTAAAAGTTCGGCGGCGCGATCGGGCTCGGCCATAATCTCTTCCACTATTCTTTCCATGCGCATGCTTTGCGAACCTTTTACCAAAATAACATCCCCTTTCTGGATCGTATGCTGAAGAGGCATTCTGGCCGCGTCCGCGGTTTCGAACCAAAGAATATTATTCTGGGCCATGCCGCTTTTGGCGGCTTCCAAAGCCGCAAATTTCATCCGGTCGCCCACGGCAAAAAAAATATCCGCGTAATTCCTAATTTCTTTTCCGATGCTTTTGTGCGCTTCTTCGGTGAATTCGCCAAGCTCAAGCATATCCCCCAAAACCGCTATTTTCCTCCGGCCGTCAAATTCCGCCAAAGTTTTCAAAGCCTCGAAGGCGGCGGCAGGGGAAGAATTATAGGTATCGTCCAAAATCCAAGTCGTCTTTATTCCTTTTATCAAATTTAGCCGGCCTTTAGGCGCTCTATATCTCTTCAAACCGCCGATTGTTTCAATTATATTCATTTCCATGGCCAGACCGACAGCCATAGCCGCCAGCATGGGATAAACCTGATGCCGTCCCAAAATTCCCTCTTTTTTAACAGAGAAAGTCTTGCCGCCGAATTCGACTTGAAAATTTATTCCTGAAGTTTCCGGCGAAAAACCAATATCCGTACCAAAAGCAAACGCTCTGATTTTGGCGTCCTCGGAGAAGCCGTAGCTCAAGATTTCAGCCCTGGTTTTCCCCGTCAGCTTCTTCACGCGCGCATCGTCAAAATTCAGGACCGCGCGGTCTTTTTCTTCAAGATAATCAATCAGCCGCGATTTCTCGCGCGCCAGTTGCACGGGCGTGCTGAAAAATTCAACATGCGCAGGAATATCGCCGATGCCGGTGATAACCCCGATATCGCAATTGACGAAACTAGTCAGGTATTTGATATCCCCTGGCCGGTCCGCTCCCATTTCAAGAACCAAAACCTCAGGATAAGGGATTTTAAAAAATAATATCTTCGATCCTTTTATAAATATCCAGAGCCATTTAAAAATAGACCGGCCGCCGCTCTCGAGGCCTAAAATAGTTAAAGGCACGCCTATCTCATTGTTGTAATTTTTAAAATTTTGTCGAATCTCATATTTTGATTCCAAAACCGCCGCGATTGCCTCGCGCGTCGAAGTTTTTCCCATGCTCCCGGTTACGCCGACTATAAAAGGCTTGTATTTTTTTAATATCTTGGAAGCAAGGGTTTTTAAAATTAATTCGACGAATTTCTTCATTTTAGTTCCTAAAATTCTTGCGTCTGAAAATTTTGCCAGAAAATCGCGGCGAGCGAGTCCTGAGAAAATCGTCGACCGAGCCCTTCCGCCGTCTGGCGGAATGAGTGCGAGTTTAGGAGACGATTTTCTAGACGAACGAGCCTGATTTTCTCAAAATCTTCAGCGCAAAGCGCTTTTTCCGCCGCTTTTTGGCTCCAAAAAGCGGCTTAAAAATTTTATTCCTCCGGCGGCACTTCGTAATAATTCAAAAGATACTGCGCCATATCAGCAAAAACAGGAGAAAGAGAATCGGAAGCAAAAGTTATGCCCGCCGGCTTGTCCATTTTTATAAAAATAAGGAACTTCGGATCATAAGCCGGGGCATAACCCACGAAAGAATGAATATATTCATCACTATAGCCGCCATCAGGACTGGGAATCTGGGCGGTGCCAGTTTTCCCGGCTACAAAATATCTATCCAACTTGATCTTATCATAACCATTGCGCACGGTGCTGACAAGCATGGCTGTCAGCTTGGCAGCGGTTCTTTCGCTGACCACCTGACGCGTCATAATCGGCTCTGTCTTTTTTTCCTGCCCATCCGGATAAACAATCTTATCAACTAAATAAGGTTTCATTAATTTGCCGCCGTTGGCAATGACTGAAATAGCCGAAGCCATCTGAATCGGAGTCACGGCTATGCCTTGACCGAAAGAAGCCGTGGCAAAATTTATTTCTCTTCCGCTTTTTAAATTAGAAATATTACCTGATGATTCTCCGGCCAGATCGATGCCGGTTGGCCTGTCAAACCCGAAAGCCTCGACATATTTTTTAAAATTTTCCTCCCCTGTCTGTCGTTCGACAAAAACCGCGCCGGTATTAATGGATTTTTCAAGAACTTTCGTCATCGAGCTTAAACCATAATTGCGCTCGGCGGCGTTTTTGATCGTGTAGCCGCCAATCTGAACCGCTCCAGTGTCGACATAAGTGGTTTCTGGGGTAATTTTTGCCGTATCCAATCCCGCGGCCATGGTAATTGGCTTAAAAATCGAACCTGGTTCAAATAATTTTTGGGTGACCGGATTTAAAAAAATATCAATATCCTCGGTCTTCTGG
>JAQUNU010000057.1 GCA_028717445.1 Candidatus Portnoyibacteriota bacterium
TGAATTTCAAAGAAATAATCGGTGAAGAATTATATGATGCGGGGCCTTTTATTTTGGCGGCTTTGGTATTTGTCGTTGGAGTAATTTTTATTGGCGCTAAAATTTTTGACACATGTGTTTAACCATTCCAAAGCAAGTTGTTTCCTTCAGGAAGGGCCGCGTTTTGCTTGCGTCGCCCTCGGGCGAAGAAGAAGCGGGTTCTTTGATAAGAATTAAAAAAGGGGATTGGGTTTTGACCCAGAATCAAATAGTTGTCTCCAAAATCACAAAAAAACAAGCCAAAGATATATTAGGCTTATGGAGGGGGAAAAAATGAAAAAAGATGGATTGGTTCTTTTATTGCTTTTCGCATCAGGCGCCCTTAAAGATAAGGTTTGCGGTTCGCCTGCGTTCAGAGACAGGGTTTTTCTCTTTCTTGAAAATCATCCTGAATTTGAAAAGGAAATTAGGGAAGAGATACCTTTTCAACTTTCAAGCGCCTGGCCGGTCCTTGAAAAGATCGCCAAAAAAATGAATCTGAAGCCATTGGACTATGATTGCGTTTCCGCGTATGTTCTCGGAGGAAAAGAGAAAGAAATTTTGCCCTTAAGTCATAATCGGCTGGTGATGAACGATTGCAAGGTTTTTGCCGGGGTGATTACGGCCAAACATTCGACTGAAAGGATGATATCGGTCAAATGCCGCGACGGGATTATAAAGAAAGTCAAATACATTGGCAAATTCGGCGGCAGCTTAAAGGAGGGCGATCGCGTCGTTTTTCACCGCGGCTATTTTACAGGGCGGATAACGGCTGAGCAAGAAAAGCTTCTTTAGGCGTCGGGCTCTCTTAAGGAGAGAGTCCGCGCCATTATTTTTAATAAGAATGAAAAAAAATATTTTAAAACCAAGCATTGCGGTCGTTTCGTTGACCTGCTGCGAGGGCTGCCAGGTGGCAATTTTGGATTTGGGCGCAAGGTTTCTGGAACTGACTGCCAACGTCAAAATAGGCGATTTTAGCTTGTTGGAGGACAAGCCGGAAGAAGCCGAATATGATATTGTTTTTGTTGAAGGGACGCCTCTGACGGCGGAAAACGTCAGTCGGCTCAAGGATTTAAGAGAACGCTCTAAATTTTTAGTGACAATCGGCGCCTGCGCCTGCCTGGGTGGTATCGCTGAACTCAAAAATTATCAGGACAAAGAACAGCGTTTGAAATATGTCTACAAGAACGTAGAAGGGATCGAGAATCCCGATATCGAGCCGGTCAAAAATTACGTCAAAGTGGACTTGGAAATTCCCGGATGCCCAATCAATAATGAGGAATTTTTATGGGCGGTCAAAGAACTGCTGGCGGGAGTCGTGCCCAAAATTCCGCAGCGACCCATCTGTTATGAGTGCCAGCTAAAACAGAATGAATGCCTCTTGCAAAAAGGATTGCCATGCCTTGGCCCTTCAATTTTGGGCGGCTGCGGCGCGACTTGCCCTTCCAACAACTATCCCTGCGACGGCTGTCGCGGTCCGTTGCGCGGCGCCAACATAAATAATTTCAATGAATCCTTGCGCAATATTTACGGCTGGTCTCAGCAGGAAATAGATTTAATTATGCAGAGATTCGGCATGCTGGATGATTCTTATCCTTCTCCTCCCTCAATAAGAGGAAAAATGGAAATTAAAAAAATAGAAAAATGAAAATACAAATAGACCATATCGCCAAAATCGAAGGCCACGCGGGTTTTGTCGCCGACCTCGTGGGCGGCGACGTTATTAAGGCCCGTTTGAATGTGCTTGAAGGCGCGCGGCTTTTGGAAGGAATTTTGAGAGGGCGGAGTTTTGAGGAGGTTTCCAGCATTACGGCCAGAATCTGCGGCGTTTGTCCGGTCGTTCATACTTTGACAAGTTTGAAGGCTATCGAGTCCGCCATGAAAATTTATCCGAGCAAGCAAACGATTTTATTAAGGCGTCTCATGATGGACGGCCAGCTTTTAAACAGCCACGCGCTACATCTTTTCTTTTTTTCACTTTCCGATTTTTTTGGCGAAAAAGACGATCTGCGTCTGATTGGGAAATATCCGGAGAGGGCTAAAGACGCTCTTTTGATTAGGGAATTCGGCAATAAGATAATTGAAGCGATCGGTGGCCGTTCCATTCATCCTTTAACGCCGCAGGTTGGCGGATTCAAAAAAATGCCTTCTGAAGAGGCGTTTAAAAATTTGGCCGGGCAGATAAAAAAGGTGCTGGCGGCGACTGAAAAAATGGCTGTTTTTTTCAGCCATCTGAAATACCCTGATTTTGAAAGGCGTTGCAATTTTGTCGGCTTAAATTTGCCGGGTCAGTACGCGATCTGTGAAGGCATCATCAGGGTCAACGGCGAAAAATCAATGCGGATCGCGGATTTTATGCCGCAGATCATCGAGGCCAGAATTCCGGGTGATGCGGTTAAGCGTTCAAAATGGCGCAGCGAGCCGTATATGGTGGGAGCTTTGGCGCGGCTTAATTTTAACGCGGAAAAATTAAAGCCGCGGGCAAAAAAAATGTTTTCGCGCGTAAAGCTAAATTTGCCGACCCAGAATCCTTTTTATAATATTTTGGCGCAAGCCATTGAAATGATTCATTGCGCGGAGGAGGCGGAGGAACTCATCGGTGAGATCTTAGAGAACGGGATCGAGGAAGAACGGCCTTCGTTTAAAATTCAGGCCGGAAAGGGTTTTGCCGCCATGGAGGCGCCGCGCGGCACGCTTTTTTATTGCTACGACATCAATGATGAAGGAATGATCGAAGATGCCAATATCATCACTCCGACCTCCCAGAATCTGGGGCGGCTGGAAGCTGATCTGAAGGAATATCTGCCGAAGCTGGAGATGAAAAGCCGCAAAGAGAAAGAAGAAAAGATTAAGATGTTGGTCAGGGCTTATGACCCCTGCTTGACGTGCGCAACCCATTAGCTTATAGCAAATAGCAAAGACTTTTCTTTGCAGAGCTATAAGCTATAAGCTATAAGCTATTATGCATGACTTCCATTTAGCCAACGAAATCGTCAAAATAGCCAAAGAATACGCCAAAAGAGAAGGGCTTTTAAAAATATCAAAGATCGTGTTAAAATTGGGGGACATTATTGAGCATGGCGAGAATATCAGCTCCGAGAATTTGCGGCATAATATCAATCTGTTGATGCCGTGCGAGGTTAAGATCAGTAAAATAAAAGGGGATAGTTGGAGGTTGGTAAGCATTGAAGGAAATAATCGCTAACGGCACGAATATGGGCACAAATTTCACGAATGTTATTCGAGAAAATTGGTGTTCAAATTAGTGAAAATTCGCGATGTACGAATTGATTATTATCGGCGGCGGGCCGGCGGCGATCACCGCGGCCATCTATGCGGCCAGAAAAAAAATAAAGACTTTAATTTTGGCTAAAAGCTTTGGCGGCCAGATGCTGGAGTCTTATTTAATCGACAATTATCCAGGCCTGCCCGCTCTTCCCGGCGTCAAGCTGATGGAAAAATTCGTCGAGCATTTAAAACAATACGAAAAGGCGACCAGCAAAGGAGATTTTGATTTGGCGATGAAAGAAGGGGAAGCAGCCCAAAGTATTTCGCAAGAAAGTCAAACATTCTTGCTTAAGACCGACAGAGCGGCTTATTCCGCCAGGGCAGTTATTATCGCTACTGGCAAAACCGAACGAAAACTTGAGATCCCGGGAGCGGCGGATTTTGAAGGCAAAGGCATAACTTATTGCGCCACTTGTGACGCGCCGATTTTCCGCGACAAAGTTGTGGCGGTTATTGGCGGGGGCGACTCAGGCCAGGATACGGCCCTGCAGCTGCTTGACTATGCCTCCAAAATATATATCCTAAGTCGGTACGAGGATCTGAAAGGAAGTAATCGCGAGCTTCAAGAAAAATTAAAAAATAATCCCAAGATAGAGATTTTAAAGGAAACAGAACCAAAAGAGATTTTTGGGGAAAAGTTTGTGAAGGGAATGATCTGCAAGAATTTGAAAAGCCGGGAAGAGAAAAAAATAGAGGTGAGCGGGATTTTCGTGGAGATTGGTTCAATCCCATCGGCGAATTTTATCGACGGTTTGATTAAACGGAATGAAAAAGGAGAGATAATCGTGGATCATAATTCCGGCGCCACTTCATGCTTCGGCATTTTTGCCGCCGGAGACGTGACGGATATCTCGGCCAAACAAATAGTGGTTGCCGCCGGCGAAGGG
>JAQUNU010000058.1 GCA_028717445.1 Candidatus Portnoyibacteriota bacterium
TGACTTCTTGAGATATCTGGATAATGGCGACGAAGTCGAAGTTTTTAACGCCGGGAAGATAAAATTTACCGGTAAAAAAAAGGCGCAAAAGACATATTATAGGCATTCGGGCTATCCGGGCGGATTTAGAGCGGAAACCTTGGAAAAGAAATTTGCCAAAAATCCCGCTGAAGTTCTGCGTTTGGCGATTATGGGAATGTTGCCCAAGAACCGAACGCGTTCAAAAATAATAAAAAGATTAAAAATTAGAATAGCGGAGTAATTATAAGCCATATGACGCCAGTTAAAAAAACAACTAAAAAAGCTAAGCCGGCGACAAGCGCGGCGAAGGCGGAAAAAACTGAAAAAAAAGAGAAAGCCGAAAAGATCGAAAAAGCGAAACCGGAAAAAATAGAAACAGAATCCGCTGAAAAAATCGAAGAAGCGGAATCTAAAAAAACCAAGCGCTATTTTGAGGTCGTTGGCAGAAGAAAAACAGCCACTGCCAGAGTTCGTCTTTTTACGATCAGGCCTTTTGAAGGAGAAGAAGGGAAGGTCAGCGTTAATGGCCGTTTTTATAAAATCTATTTTCCTTTAGTTGATCTTCAGCAGACGGTTGAGGCATCTTTGAGAAAATTGAAGTCTTTGAATCGTTTTGAGATCGAGGCCAAGGTTGACGGCGGCGGCATTCGAGCGCAGGCGGAAGCGATCCGACACGGCATTGCCCGGGCGCTCGTCAAATTTAATCCAGATTTTCGGAAGAAATTAAAAAGAGCAGGATATCTGAAACGCGATCCGAGAATGAAAGAGAGAAAGAAATATGGATTGAAGAAAGCAAGAAAAGCGCCGCAGTGGGCGAAACGCTAAAATTCCGTTAACGTAAAAATCCCCCGATGTCGTCATCGGGGGATTTTGTTTTATTGATTTTTGATTCTAAGCGCGCCACGAGTCCGATCGAATGGATCCGGGCTTTGAGCAGAAAGAAGACAAGTATTGACACTAATTTGTAAACATGATATAATAACAATATCTATAATCCGGCTTGTTCTTTGAGCCGAACCAAAGCCAAGGAGGGGGAGAAAATGAAGATCGCGCGAAACGGAGTTGAGTGTTGCCGGAGATTTTACGAAATCAAGGCGGGGCCCGACGGAAGGCCAGGCTTCTTTAGGGGGACATGCCAGTATCGGGCTTGTATCGGCTGCGGTCAGCCTCTGCCTGAAGATAACCTGACCCAGTGGCAGAGAGACAGAGTTCGTGATCAAAGGATCGCGGCGAATGCGCCGGCGACGATCATGGGGGTAACTTGAACTTCGGGAGAGCTCGGATCAAAAAAACGACCGAGCTCTCCGATCCTTCCAAGTTCGGAAAGGTTTGCGGTTTTGGAAAGAGAAAATATTCGGAAAAAAGCAGCGGAGAGGAGTAAAAAATATTCAGGACGTGAAGTTACGAATTATTGGTCCTATGGAATAGCAATTGATCTCATCTTCGCCGTTTTGTTCCGAGAAGAAGCTCTTTGGAAAAATCAAAAATTCTGATTCTTAAAGAACAGTCAGAAAAAAAGGAGGGGAGATTATGGAGATCCGCTATATTACGACGTTCAAAGAGATGCGCAACATTTTCGTTTTAATCATCTTTGAGAGGACAGGCCTTCTGGGATTGATCCACAACGGGGAGCAGCTTGATGGAGAGATCTGTCCTTGCTGCATGTCGTCTCAAAATCGCTTCGCGATAAACTTGGCCGTAAGATTATCTTTTCTATACGGTGAAGTTGATAGGGTCATCTGGCTCCATCACGCGACAGCGGACCTGCATAATTTCAGCGAAGCCGTTCTTTTTTATGTCCATTCGGTTATTCTAAAAAAATCGGTCTGGCCGTTTGAATCAGATTATGAAGGCGCCTTGGAGAGAGAGGCGCCTTTTTCTTTTTATAAAAAAATAACCCAAGGCGGGTTTTTAGTTGTCTGAATTTTTAGACCAGATTAAGAGAGGCGTCGAAACGATTTCAGCCTAGCGGGCGAATTTTAGAAAATGTCCAACGAGTAGAGTTTTAAATCATTTTGGATATACAAAAGCTTATCTTTGTCGCTGTAGAAGATTTCGGAAGAAGGCGCGGAGAAGATATCATAAATATTTCGGTAGTCTCGGCGGTCCAGCTCAATAAGTTTTATGTCGCTGTTGCCATTATCGCCTTCCACGGCCAGAAAAATATGTTCTCCTGTTTCTTCAAACCAAGCGGCCTGCTTTATCTTTTTGGCCAGTCGCGTGATAAGTTCTTTGTCGCCCGCTTTTCGGGGCGGCTGAATGAGATTTTCTTCCAGCCACATGGCCCAAACCTCATGATCGCTCCAATAAAGCATTTTTTTTGCGTCCGGCGAAAACTGGGCGCCTTGAGTTTTATTGCTGATAATTTCAAAAATTTCTTCACGGCCAAGGAGAAAAAGGCCGACGTCAGGCGCCAGGGCCGCGAGGCGGCTGTTTTTGGCAATCAAACGCCAACCGGCTTTTGTTTCCGGCAACGGTTCCAAGGAAATTTGTTTTTTGTTCCTTCCATCCAAGTCCGCCTGATAAGCAATGCTCGAGTTTTGGAGATAATAAATTTTGTCGCCAGAATTTGTCCAGGCGGAAACGCCCGGAAGCTTACTCATGGTAGTTGAGGCGAGATCGAAAGCATTTCTCTGCTCGAAAGACAAAAATATTAAAAGACTGGAAGTCGTCGTTTCAAGGCTGGTCAGATTAATTTTCGGTTTTTCGGGCACAAGAAAAACATCGCGGGCTTCGGTGACTAGTTGAGAATTTATTTCAAGCTTTTTTTTCCAGGGCTGATATCCTTCTTTTGAAATTTCAATTTCATATTCTCCAGGCAGAAGGCGCTCGATCAGGCCCGGCGCGGTATCGGATTTGATTCCATTTATTGAAACTTCTGTTTTTTTCGGAATCGTCCGGAAGTAAAAAGCGCCGGTCTTAAGCAGGCGTTTGTTTTCCCAGTCGTAGGAATAGCCCGTGGCGTAAAGGATGGTTAAAGGAGCCGCCAGGGCAAAAACCAGGACTAGTAAATAAAAGATTGTCCGTCGCGATCTTCTTGTCATTTTGCTTTCAACTTTATTTATATAATATCATTCTAAAATGAATATTGTCCATGAATTGTCAAAAGGGATTTTTGGGTATAAACTGAAAACAATATATTGATTTAAAAAATATGGATAAGTTTGTGATTAACGGCGGCAATGCGCTTTCAGGCGAAATAAGAGTCGGCGGATCAAAGAACGCCGCTTTGAAGATCTATCCGGTGGCTCTTATGACTGAAGAGCCTATTTCTGTTTTTGGCGCGCCAGAAATAGAGGATTGCAAAAGAGCCGAGGAAATGCTTCAGCGTCTTGGGCATTTGGTTGAAAAAGAGAACGGAATAACTAAGATTCAGCTTCAAAGCAAAAAATGCCTGAATCTTCCCGATGATCTCGTTAATAAATTCCGCGCTTCAATCATGTTTGTGGGGCCGCTGCTGGCAACCTGCGGCGAGGTTTATTTTCCTCATCCGGGCGGCTGCGTTATTGGCGCCGGCACGAGGCCGATTGATATTTTTTTGGACGGTTTTTCCAAAATGGGCGCCAAGGCCGAGATTAAAGAAGGTGCCTACCGCCTGACCGCGTCAAAATTAAAAGGCGCCAAGATTTTTTTTCCGAAGGTCAGCGTGACCGGCACGGAAAGCTTGATGATGACTGCTTGTCTCGCGGAAGGAGAAACAATTTTGAAAAATTGCGCGATGGAGCCGGAAATTCCTGCGCTTGCCGAATTTTTAAACTCGATCGGCGCCAAAATCGAAGGCGCCGGCACATCGGTCATAAAAATAAAAGGAGTCAAGAAACTGGCTGGAGGCGAGTATAAAATAATTCCCGATCGGATCGAGGCTGGAACGTTCGCTTTGATGGCCGCGGCTTTGCGGAGCAATCTCGTGATTAAAAATTTGATCCCTGATCATATCGAAATTCTTTGGTCGTTTTTTGATATAATTGGCGTTGATTACGGATTGGGAGATTCGGAAGTTGAAATCAGGCCAAGTAAAAA
>JAQUNU010000059.1 GCA_028717445.1 Candidatus Portnoyibacteriota bacterium
GATGGCTTATCAGCAAGGAGATCCGACCGCCAAATATGCCGGCCGGCTGACTTTGAATCCGCTTGTGCATATTGACTGGTGGGGCACGGTCTTGATGCCGCTTATGCTTTTGTATTTTTTTAGATTCTTTTTCGGCTATGCCAAACCCGTGCCCATCAATCCTAATAATTTTCGGAATCAGCGCAAAGGATTGATCTTTGTTAGTCTGGCGGGCGTGGCGGCGAACTTTATTATTGCCATTATTCTAGGTCTGGTTGTAAGATACGCCGGAAATTTTCAGGCGGCGCCTTTTTTGTCTTTTATAGTTCTGGTGAACATCTGGCTCGGGCTTTTTAATCTTCTGCCCGTGCCGCCGCTGGACGGCTCAAAATTGCTTTTTGGCCTGATCTCGGGCCGAAGCCGCCGCAGTCTTGATTTTTTGGAAGGCGCAGGGTCGATATGGGGGATTATCTTGGCTTTATTTATTGCGGTCACATTTCTGCCGTATGTTTCGCAATTGCTTTTTAATTTGATTACAGGGGCAAGCGCGGGGATTTAATCAGGTCGCATGCCTTTTTATTTCTAAAAGAAAAGCGCCGCCAAAATTGACTAGTCTTGGGGCGCAGGGATGTGTTCGTATTTAATTGTTTAGTTTTCTTTTAAAAGATTTTCTTTGAAAATTTTTCTATTTTTGAGCATATCGATTCCCAGAAGAACATGAATAAATGCTATAATGATCGTGAAGAGACGAATCCACAAAGGAACGGGAACGCCTGGATAATTCCAGATTAATCCGAAAGAAGCAAAAAAAAGAACGAGGGCCAAAGCTAGAGGTAATACCCCTATAAACTGCAACACTGCCGCTATGTATTTCATCGCCTGCCTCCAAAAGGAATGATAGTTTTAATAGCTTATTTTATTATACATATTATTTAATGAGTTGGCAATTAAATCAATCGTTGACATTTTTATTTCCATTTGTTAGATTATAAGTACACACTTGTAGTATCAATTGAAAACGGGTTGAATGGCTGCGGTTTTTTTATTTGGCTTAAAAAGCCAAACTAATGCAAATATCATGCGAATAACATGCAAATGCTGCGAATTAAGAATTTGTTTCATTTGTATCATTTGCATCCCGTTTCGGGATTTGTAGATTCGTATTATAATTCATGCCAACTATCCATCAATTAATCAAACGACCTAGAAAAGAAATAAAAAGGAAGTCTAAAACTCCCGCTCTTTGGCGCGGTTTTAATGTGATTGAGAACCGGCCTTCCAAATTCCCTTCGCCGTTTAAAAGAGGCGTTTGCACGAAAGTGACTACCGTCACGCCCAAAAAGCCAAACTCCGCCTTGCGGAAAGTCGCGAGAGTCCGCCTGTCAAACGGCATGGAGGTGACTGCTTATATTCCGGGTGAAGGCCATAATCTCCAAGAACACTCGGTCGTCGTTATCCGTGGCGGCAGGGTCAAGGATTTGCCTGGCGTGCGATATCATATTGTCCGCGGCGTGCTTGATACGACTGGCGTCGAAGGCCGCAAAAAAGAAAGAAGCAAATACGGGGCAAAGAGGCCCAAATAGCAATTAGCAAATAGCGAATAGCAAATAGTATGAGCAATAGCGAAAAAAGGAATTCCTATGGTCGCTAATAACTAATCACTAATTGCTAATCGTTAATTCCATGAGAAGAAAGAGAAATTTTAAAAGAGAGATCGATCCCGACCCAAAATTTCAGAACGCGCTGGTGGCGAAATTTATCAATCATCTAATGAAAGACGGGAAAAAATCAACCGCCCAAGCCGTGCTTTATGGCGCTTTTGGCTTGATCGAAAAAGAGAATAAAGACCCGATGACGATTTTTGACGAAGCCATCAAGAATGTTTCGCCGCTTTTGGAAGTCCGCTCAAAACGGATCGGCGGCGCCAATTATCAGGTGCCTCGCGAAGTCCGCGGCGACGCTAAAATTAATTTGGCGATCAGATGGATTTTGACGGCGGCCAGATCAAAAAAAGGCATGCCCATGGCCAAGCGCTTGTCCGAGGAATTTTTAGCCGCCAGCCGCAATGAAGGCAATGCCGTTAAAAAGAAACAAGACACTCATCGAATGGCCGAAGCGAATAAAGCTTTCGCGCATTTTGCCTGGTGATATCGCGAATCTTCACGAATTTGGGCACGAATATATTGGTGAAATTTGCGTAAAATTCGTGCAAATTAGCGAGCTATGAGACAATATCCTGTCGAAAAAATCAGAAATATTGGAACAATCGCGCATATTGATGCGGGAAAAACCACGGTGACGGAGGGTATTTTGTTTTTGACCGGGAAAACCCATAAGATCGGCGCGGTGCATGAAGGAGAAACCCAAATGGATTGGATGGAGCAGGAGCGAGAGCGCGGCATCACTATAACCGCCGCCGCCACTTCTTGTTTTTGGAAACAAAAACATTATCCCGAGACCGGCGAACATCAGATCAACATCATTGACACGCCCGGCCACATTGATTTTACGGTTGAGGTCCAGCGTTCCTTGCGCGTGCTTGACGGCGCGGTCGTTATTTTTGACGGCAAAATGGGCGTTGAGCCGCAATCAGAAACCGTCTGGCATCAAGCGGACAAATACAAAATTCCGCGGATGTGCTTTATTAATAAAATAAACCAGACCGGCGGCGATTTTTATAAAAGTTTGAACTCAATAAAAGAACGGCTTGGCTCGGGCGCTTATCCCGTTCAGATCCCGATCGGTTTTGAAAAGGACATCAGGGGAATTGTTGATTTAGTCAAAATGAAGGCCTATACCTATTCTGATTTCCATGATAAGGAACTGAAAGAAGAAGAAATTCCGGCGGACATGAAAGAAAAGGCGGAAAAATATCGGCAGGAATTGATCGAGAAAGTCGTGGAAATAGACGATGTTTTGACTGGAAAATATTTAGACGGCGAGGAAATCACCCAAGAAGAATTAATCGGCGCTATTAGAAAAAATACTTTGAGCGGTCAATTCTTTCCGGTTTTGGGCGGAGACGGCCGGGGCGTTATTGTCGAAACTCTTCTTGACGCGGTTTTGAATTACCTGCCTTCTCCAGTCGATGTCCCTGACATTGTCGGTCATGATCCCAAAACCGACGCCGAAGTCGTCAAAAAACCCGATGATAACGAGCCTTTTGCCGCCTTGGCTTTTAAAATTGCCACGGATCCGTTCGTAGGCAGTCTAACTTTTTTTCGAGTTTATTCAGGGACGCTTAAAGCGGGTTCCTATGTTTTAAATGTCGCCACCGGCAACAAAGAGCGCATCGGCCGGATTGTTCGCATGCATGCCAATAACCGGGCCGAGATCCAAGAAATTTACGCGGGTGATATCGCGGCCGCGGTCGGTTTGAAAAACACTGGCACGGGAGACACGGTTTGCGATCCCGAACACCCGGTAATTTTGGAAAAGATCGTTTTTCCCGAACCAGTCATTTCCGTGGCGATTGAACCCAAGACCAAAGCTGACCAGGAAAAAATGGGCCTGGCGCTGCGGCGCCTGGCTGATGAAGACCCGACCTTCAGGATCAAAGGCGATCCGGAGACCGGCCAGACCATTATCGAAGGCATGGGCGAATTGCATTTAGAAATTATTGTTGACCGAATGTTGCGGGAATTTAAAGTCCAGGCCAATGTCGGCCGACCCCAAGTGGCTTATAAGGAAACCATCAAAGGCACGGCCGAGGCTGAAGGAAAATATGTCCGACAGACCGGCGGCCATGGGCAATACGGCCATGTTTGGCTGCGGGTTGAAGCAAAAGAACGCGGTCAAGGCTACGAATTTATTGACGAGATTAAAGGCGGCATTATTCCGCAAGAATTCATCCCGGCGATTAAGAAAGGCGTTCAAGAGGCGGTTGACAAAGGGGTGCTCGCCGGCTATCCTTTAGTTGATTTAAGCGTCACTCTTTAC
>JAQUNU010000060.1 GCA_028717445.1 Candidatus Portnoyibacteriota bacterium
GGTTTTGGGCGCGAAGGGCCTGGCCATCGGCAAATCGCTGATTGAGGAAAATATTTTTCCGGAAGTAAAAAAAATGGAGATAACCAATCCTAAACTGCATATTCCGGTTGATGTCATTTTAAGCGAGGATAAAAACGGGCAAGCGGAAAATCGCGTGGGGCCGGTGGGCAAAATCGGGGATCAGGAATTAATTTGGGATATCGGGCCTGAAACGATCGAAATTTTCGAGGCCATAATCAGGAAATCGAAAACAGTCGTCTGGAACGGGCCAATGGGATATTTTGAAACCGAAGAATTCGGCCGGGGGACAAAAAAAATTGCGGAAATTATCGCTTCCGCTGATTGCTATTCGGTCGTCGGGGGCGGCGAGACGACCTGCCTTTTGGAAAAAATGGGAATTATCGAAAAATTTTCTCACGTATCGACCGGCGGCGGCGCGATGCTTGAATTTTTATCCGGCGATAAATTGCCGGGAATCGCCGTCTTGGATTAATTATCAATAGACGAATCTGGAATAATATAAAAATATACGAATTTAGAGAGTTGGATATTTGGAAAAATTTGAAAATTCGTGAATACTTTTAATTAATGAATTGGATTATTAAATCAAGGGTGCCGGACGAATTCATTGGCAGCTTTCCCGAATACGAGGCGATAATCCTTCGGCTCTTATATAATCGGGGACTGCGTGACCAAAGGGCGATTGATGAATTCTTCAATCCAGACTATAAGGAGGATCTGCATGATCCTTTTTTAATGTTGGGCATGAAAAAAGCCGTAAAAAGAATATTGAAAGCGGCTAAAAATAACGAATATATCGCCATTTTTGGCGATTATGATGCCGATGGCATTTGCAGTTCAGCCATTTTAGAAAAAACTTTGAAATTACTGGGTTCTTCTCATCTGGATGTTTATATCCCTGACCGAGCCAGGGAAGGATACGGTCTTAATTTGGACGCGATCGCCGAACTTGCCAAACGAGGCGCCAAGCTGATTATTTCCGTTGATTGCGGCATCACGGATTTTGAAGAAATAAAGCTGGCTAATTCTCTTGGAATGGAAACGATCATCGTTGATCATCACGAAATCATCGGCAAAACGCCTAATGCTTTGGCGGTTGTTGATCCGCATCAGGAAAAAGACAAATACCCATTCAAGGAATTATCGGCCGCTGGAGTGACTTTTAAATTGGTTCAGGCGCTGCTGGAAGTTGCCCGAAAAGAAAAAAAATGGGAAGAAAGAATCAAGGAAGGCTGGGAAAAATGGCTGCTTGATTATGTCGCCATTGCCACGGTTGCGGATTGTTGTCCTCTTATCGGCGAGAATCGGACTCTGGTTAAATATGGCCTGGTTGTTTTGGCTCAAACCAACAAGATTGGTTTAAGGGAACTGATGAAAACAGCCAGAATAAATCCAACTTTCGATTTGAGGAGTCTTGAAACGAATCTGGATAGTTTCACTTTGGGTTTTATTTTGGGGCCTCGCCTGAATGCGGCCTCGCGCATGCAGCATGCCAACATTGCCTATCAATTGGTAGTCACGGAATCAGAAGAAGAAGCAAAGAAGTTGGCGATCGAAATTAACGGCAAAAATTTGGAACGTCAGAATTTGACGGAAAAAATAACGCAGGAATTGAACGATCGGCTGTCGAAGAAAGAGGAATTTCCTTTCGTGATTTTTGAGGGAAGCGCGGAATGGCCGGTTGGTTTAATTGGTCTGGTGGCCGGCCGGGCGACGGATCGATACAGTCGGCCGTCAATTATTTTTAGCGAAATGGAAAATTTTAACAAAGCTTCGGCCAGAAGTATTCCTAAATTCGATTTGGTTGAGGCCATGAAAAAAATCGGTCATCTATTTATTGAATTCGGCGGCCACCCTTTGGCGGCTGGGTTCAGTTTTAAAAAAGAAAACACGCGGGCGATCGCCATTGAATTTGAAAAAATGGCCCGAGCGGCCCTAAAGGAAGAAGATTTGAGCATTGAATTGGAGGTGGATTCAAAAATCGGGCCGGCCGAAATTAAGTTTGAACTCTTTGATCGACTGCAAAGATTCGCTCCTTTTGGCGAAGGGAATCCCAGGCCTTCTTTTTGGCTGGAAAATCTGGAAGTGGTCGCGGTCAAAAATGTCGGAAATAATGAAAAGCATTTGAAATTTGAATTAAAAATCGAATCTTTGCCCGGTAAAATTTTTAAAGCCATTGGTTTTAATCAGGCCTCCAAGAACGGGCATATAAAAATAGGTGATAAAATAGATATTGTTTTTGAATTAATCGTTAACGAATGGAACGGCAGCCGCGAGCTGCAGCTTAAAATCGTTGACATCCATAAAATAGAAGCCAATTTATGAAATACATTATTTACACAGATGGCGGGTCGCGGGGAAATCCCGGGCCGGCGGCGATAGGGGTGGTTATTTGCAATGAAAAAGTCGAGCCGGTGAAAAAATACGGCGAGGCCATTGGCGAAAAGACGAACAACGAGGCCGAATACGAAGCGATAATTTTTGCTTTGAAAAAATTTAAGGCGCTTTTCGGCGGCGATGAAGCTCAAAAAGCCAAAATTGAAATGCGGATGGATTCGGAATTGGCGGCCAAGCAGCTGAACCATGAATATAAAATAGAGGAGCCGCATATCCAGCAATTATTTTTGAAAATCTGGAATCTGATGATCGATTTCGGGCAGGTTAAATTTATTAATATTCCGCGCGAAGAAAATAAGGAAGCTGATAGATTGGTAAACGAAGCGCTGGATAAGAAACAGGAAAACTTGTTTAAATAAGTCTCTTGACTTTTCTTTAAAAATGGCATAGAATAAGATATCCAAACCCTCACACCCGTTGAGATGTGGTGGGCAAGCAGGCAGGAGTTGCTCCTTGTTGAAAAACAAGGAGAGGAAAGTCCGGGCTTTCTCTCCGGTGAAAATCGGTTAAAAAAAGTAGCGGCTAACGGCCGTCTCCCGTCGCATTGCGGCGAGGACGAGGTGCGAGCAGTGACGCCTGAAACTGAAAAGAATCAGGTATCCCTCCGGGATAAATCCTGATGGCAACATCAGGGGTGAAACGGCTAAATCCTTACTGGAAGCAAGATCAAACCTATGAGGCGACAAGCTTGATCTCATAGAGAAAAGTAGATCGCTCGAGTCCGAGAGCAATCGAGGACCTAGATAGATAACTCCCAATACAGAACCCGGCTTATTACCTGTTTGTCCCCACATCTCAAAAAGACGTGGGGGTTTGCGCGATATAAAACCCTAAAGGATAAGCCCGAAGGGTTTTTATTTTCCAAAAATTATTGCAAATAAGCGGAAAAAGCATTAAGATAAATTAAAATATATGAAAAAAGCGGAGCTTATCTTTACGGGTATATTGGTGCCGGTTGATTTTTTAATGTTGGTTTTGGCGGGATTGGCCGCTTATTTTTTGCGGACGAGCGATTGGGTGGCGGGCTGGCGGCCGGTGCTTTTTTCGCTCAATCTTCCATTTGAACGTTATTTCAGTTTGGTGGTTTTTGTTGCTTTGGTCTGGCTGGCTGTTTTTGCTTTTTCGGGCTTGTATCGCATGCAAAACGGCCTGCGGGGAATCAGCCGTTTTTTACGGATTGTCATCGCCTGCTCGGCGGCTTTGATGACAGTCATCATTTATATTTTCGTCAAGCGGGAATTTTTTGATTCTCGCTTCATCGTTTTTGCAGCCTGGCTCTTTGCGATTATTTTTGTTT
>JAQUNU010000061.1 GCA_028717445.1 Candidatus Portnoyibacteriota bacterium
TGAGATAAAATCGGCGTTACTCATCACACTCGCTCTTAATCAGGAAAGTAATCAAAACAGCTGGAATATGATTTATACGCCGATAAACTTTTTCGTCGGCAAGAGCGACGACATTACGTATTACCAATTTAAGGATTTAGCAGAAGGAATCTACGGCAGCGACATAAGTCTTCAAACAGCGTCAACCGACAAAAGTAAACTTGCCTCTTTTATCGAAGCGACAAAAACCCTTGAACCGCCGCAAATAAACTCAATGCCGATTTTTGAAGCCTCCATTCAACCGGACAGAGAAGAGGAAATCAAGGGATTCCGTTTTATGGGACAGCGGTTTACCATTGACGCCTCCATTTTCCAAAGGCTTATTTATCGGGAAGTTGGCGATAAGACTAAATCCTGCCAAGCATATAAGCCGGAAGAGACGGGTTGTCTGACCGGAGCAAGGTGTCTACCGAGAGGATTGGATATTCCGGCAACCATGGGCTCGAATGAAGCGCTAAATATCGTCAAAGCAATGGGAGAGACTCAATACGCCTGCTATTCGGAAAATATGTCTAAAATGGATGATTATCTTTCGGGGCTTGAAACTGAAGTTTGGACGCAGAATTTGTACTGGGGCTGGCTGTATCAGCTTCGTCCGCTTCTCGATGAAAAATTAAGCGGTTATCCGACTTTTATGCAGAATTCAGCCTGGGTTAGAAAAGATCTTAATACGTTTCTGGGAAGCTGGTCTGAATTGAAACACGACACGATCCTTTATGCTAAACAAGTCTACGCCGAATTGGGCGCGGGTGGCCCGGACGAAAAAGATGATCGCGGCTATGTTGAACCCAATCCTTACGTTTACGCGCGTTTGGCCTCGCTTCTTAAAATGACGAACGAGGGCTTGGAAACTCGCGGGCTGTTAAGTACAGGCATGAAAGATAATTTGAGCAAAATGGAGCAATTGGCAATGTCGCTCAAAACAATATCGGAAAAAGAATTAAATAATGAGAAGTTGGCCGACGAAGAATACGAGCTTATTCGTTCATACGGCGGACAAATAGAGCATTTCTGGTTAGAAGTAAACAAAGACGAGCCGCAGTATAAGACGTTGGGTCAAAGAGATTTCTTAGACCAAAACCCAGCCGCTATCGTCGCTGACGTTGCCACTGATCCGAATGGCCAGGTGCTGGAAGAGGGCACGGGAAAAATTTCCGAGATTTACGTCGTGGTGCCGATTGACGGCGAATTAAGAATCGCTAGGGGTGGGGTTTATTCTTACTACGAATTTACCTGGCCGATGTCGGACAGGTTAACCGACAAAAAGTGGCGGGAAATGCTTAATTCCGGCCAAGCTCCCCAGTTGCCGGAATGGACTGACGCATTCGTAGCGAAATAAGCAAAGCTTGATTTTCGCCATGTTCAAATTAAAATAAATGCCAAGGAAAATTACGTGGTTAATCGTTCTTTTTTTCTCTGTTTTTACTGTCGTTTTTCTCGGCAGTAATCAACCGTCAGGCGAAAAAGATTTTTCAGATTTTTCCGACCAAAAAAAGAAACTTCCCTTGGTAAGCGAGGAAGTTTCTTTGGTTGCGGTTGGCGATATATCTTATTCAAGGGGGGTAGAACAAATAGTTAAAAGACGGGAAGATATTAATTATCCATTTCTGAAAATACGTGATTTTTTACAGAGTGCGAACTTGGTTCTTGGTAATTTGGAAACGCCAATCACCCAGGGACGGGAAATTACTGATTTCGAGATGATTTTCAGATCAAATCCGGGTACCGAGCAAGCGTTGAAACAAGCCGGTTTTTCTGTTTTGTCTTTGGCCAACAATCATACTCCAAATTTTGGAGAAGAGGGGTTGAAAGATACTTTCAATTATCTCGCAGGGGCGGGTATCAAATATGTGGGAGCCGGAAACAACGAGCAGGAGGCGTATGGACCCGTTTATGTCGAAGAAAAAGGAATAAGGTTCGCCTTTTTTGCCTACAATGATGCCGATGTTGCCCCGGACTCATATGAAGCCGGCGAAAATCGTGCGGGAACGGCATTCATGCGGAGAGAGAAAATGGTTGCAGCCGTAAAAGAGGCAAACGAGAGCGCCGATTTTGTCATCGTTTCTATGCACGCCGGAATTGAATACGCGGATAAACCGAATGAATCTCAAATAAGTTTTGCTCGCGCGGCGATTGACGCCGGAGCGGATTTAGTTATCGGCCATCACCCCCATGTCGTGCAAACAATGGAAAAGTACAGAGGAAAATATATTTTTTACAGCCTGGGAAATTTTGTTTTTGACCAGTCGCAGTCGCAAGAAACAAAAGAGGGGCTGGCGATCAGAGTTTGTTTTACGAAAAACGGGGTTAGCAAAATTGATCTTTTACCCGTTGTCATGGCTAACTTTGCTCAGCCGGAAGTGGCAGGAGAAAGTGATAAAGAGCAAATCTTAAAAAGATTGGATTTCCCCCTGGCAAACAGAGCCGTCTATTCTTGGGATAACGACGCCTTTAAAAAAGGTTCAGAAGTCGCAGTTTATACGGAAGATTATAGTGTTGGCGGTATTGTTTCAAAAGAAGAAACAGCGGACCTAGACAATGATTCTACTTCAGAAATTTATTCTTTAAAAAACGGCCTTCTCACAATCATGGAAAATTCAAAAATTGTCTGGCAATCGCCGGATGATTGGTGGATAGATGATTTTATTCTTGCGGATTCTAATAGTGATGGGATTTCCGATATAAATTTATCTTTATGGAAAGCTGGAGATTTCGGTTCATCTAAGCCTTTTTGGGTTAAAGAAAATGACATGGATGTCAAAAATCATTTTTTCATTTTTGATTTTATTGATGACGCAATGAAACAAATCTGGGGCTCTTCTAATCTCGGTAAGCCGAATTGCGAATTTCAAATTGCCGATATCGATAACGACGGAAAAAACGACTTAATTGTGATTGAGGGAGATTATTCGCAGAAACCAAAATGCAACGGAAATTACGTCGCAGTCTGGAAATGGAATGACTGGGGATTCTCAAACGAATGGCGAAGCGAGAAGGGAGTTTTTTCAAATTTAGAGATTGAAAAAAATGACGGGAAAAGCTATATTGTAGTTGATTTCTTTTGATTCCAAAAGTCGACGCGTGACCAGTTTGGGATTCGAACCGCTATAGGGCAATTAAAATGAGTTCGAATCTAAGCCCCGTGGCAATTAATCGCCAAAGATGCGGTTTTTTGGTAGAATAAAAAATATGGAAAACGGGATTGTTTTAAAAGTTGAGAATTTAAACGTGGAATTGGAAAAAGAGAAGATTTTGGAAAATCTGTTTTTTGAAGTGAAGGAGGGTGAGGTTTTAACGATTTTAGGGCCCAACGGGGCTGGCAAAACGGTATTGCTTAAAACTTTGTTGGGAATTTTACCATTCAAGGGTAAGGTCGAATGGGCGTCGGGAGTCAAATTAGGTTATGTGCCCCAGCGATTGCCTTTTATCAAAGATATCCCGATGAGCGTGCAAGAATTTTTCGGATTGAAAGGATCTCCGAGGGATGGAATGAAGGATATTTTAGATTCCATCGGTCTTAAAAAAGATATC
>JAQUNU010000062.1 GCA_028717445.1 Candidatus Portnoyibacteriota bacterium
AGGGGAGTGGCGGCTGGATCATCCGAACTCGCAATCTTTTCCAGACGTTCCACCTCGATTGGCGCAAAAGACAGCTGCTTATTAATCAGTCTCTGTTCGTTATCGGCTTTGGTGAAGACAAAGGCCGTAAGACCCATGTCAATGAATCTGACGCCGCCGATGGTCATTAGCACCAGGCCCAGCAGGGCAAAGGTGTAAAGATAGACCGTGCGGATTAAAGAGTGTTTGTCCATAATTTTTTTTCTGTTACTTTTCTGGCGGGCAGAAAAGTAACCAAAAGACCCGCGCCGGGCGTAAAATTTTGAGAAAATCGGATTCACTTCGCTAAAATTCGCCTCCTAAACTCGCTGTTGCTCGGTCGGCGAATTTCTTCACGCTACACTCATCACGATTTTCACACAAAATTTTCGCCATGGCGATTGCAGAAAAGATTTAAAGTTTTAAAGAGAGATCTTCTGTTCCCAGGGCAGGCCCGGTTTGCCGAAATGCCCGTAGGCCGCGGTTTTGAGATAATGCGGCTGGCGAAGATTCAGCCTTTCTATTATAGCACACGGACGGAAATCAAATTTGCTTTTGACCAGATTGCTTAGATCATTTCCTTTTTCGTCAAAGGCCTCGATCATCAGCGGCTCGGCCCGGCCGATGGCGTAGGCAACCGAAACCATGCATTCTTTGGCCAGATTATTGGCGACGATGTTTTGGGCGACGTAGCGGGCCATGTAAGCGGCCGAGCGATCCACTTTTGTCGGATCTTTGCCGGAGAAACAGCCGCCGCCGTGAGGAATTAGTCCGCCGTAGGTGTCAACCATTAATTTGCGTCCAGTCAGGCCGGTATCGGCGGCAAATCCGCCTTGCACGAATCTTCCGGTCGGATTGACCAGAATTTCAACTCCTTCGGAATCATCAAGAAGCGGCTGGATTAAATGCTTGATCAATCCTTCGCGCATTTCTTCGTTTGAAACCTCTTCTTTATGCTGGCAGCTGATCAGGACCGTTCTGATTTTTCCGTCCTCGATCGTGATCTGGGCTTTGCCGTCCGGGCAAAGCCACGGCAGAATGCCGCCGCGACGCAATTTTTCTTGCCCCTGCGTTAATTTATGAACGAGCACGACGCCTTTGGGTAACAGTTCCGGCGTTTCGGCCGTGGCATAGCCGTACATGATCCCTTGATCGCCGGCCCCGCCCGTGTCTACGCCCTGGGCGATGTCGGGAGACTGGCGCACGACGTTGGTGACGATGTTCAGATTTTCGGAATAGCCGATATCTTCATAAAGTTTCCTGGCGATTTGTGCATAATCGACATCGGCGTCGGAGGTAAGTTCGCCTCCGATAACAAGCATGCCGTGGGCGCCGAAACTTTCTATGCCCGCGCGGGTTCTTTCGTCCTGGCGAAGACATTCGTCCAAAATCGCGTCCGAGACCTGATCGCAGATTTTGTCCGGATGTCCGGACGTGACGCTTTCAACCGAATGAACTTTGGAATTGTAAAACATTTTGTTTTGTTAATATTAATTTTTTGCAAACAAAAATCTCCTTTCGGAGACAAAGACAAAAAAACTTTCTTTATCTTTCCCCGGGCCTCCTCCGCTAAAGCTTTGGCTGGCCAATGGTCGCCTGAACATAAGCCAGGTGAGCCGAGGCTGGAATTCGCACCTTTCCCAATCCCGCATTCCCGGGATGGAAGGTTGTGGGCGGCATTGAGAGGCCAGTTCCTCTATCTTTTAAGATTTTGCCGCGCTCTTGATAAAATTGGAATTTTCTCGCTTCTTAAATTTTATTTTCTTTTTTGTTTTTGGTCAAACGCCGAAATTGTGGATAAATCAAGAAAGTTTTTCCAGCCGCAAACCGATCATTCGGATTAATTTCTGTTGCGGGTTTTCGCGCCTATCAAAAAAAGGCGTCAGAAGCCGCAGCGATTCAAATTTTAAAAGATCGAGCGAATCAGCGGGTTTGCCTAAAGTTTTGGCGCGGGTTTTTGTTTCGAAGCCGGAAAAACGGACGGTTATGGCGATTGTCTTAAATTTGTGAAATCCTTCCGTTTTTAGGCGGAGGATTAATTCTTCGGCCATTTCTTCGATTTTTGGAAAGATAATTTTGGAATCCAGGGTGTCTTTTTCAAAAGTTTCCTGCTGGCCGATGGATTTGGCCTCATAATCAAAAACCAGCGGCGTCTCATCAAGGCCGCGGATTTTTTCGTAAATATCCAGACCCCATTGCCCGAGCATTTTGTAAAGCTCGCCTTCGGAGTATTTTTTCAGATCAGAAACTTTCTTTGCGCCCAGCTTGGAAAAGACAATTTCGGTTTTTGGGCCGATGCCGGGGATTTTTCGAACGGGCAGCGGGGCGAGGAAATTTTCAGCTTTTTCTGGCGGAACGATGGTTAAGCCGTCTGGTTTCTGAAAATCAGAAGCGATCTTGGCAATCAGTTTATTCGGTCCGACTCCGATCGAGCAGGTTAATTTTTCCTGATTTTTTACTGCGTCTTTTATTTGTAACGCAATTTCCCGACCCTTTTTGAAAGTTTCGGCAAAAGAGAGATCAAAACAAAATTCATCGATGCTGGCCGGTTCGATCAGGCGGGCGTATTTTTTCAGGATCCCAAAGATCCTTTGAGATGTTCGGCCGTATTTTTCAAAATCAACCGGCAAAAAAATGGCCGCCGGTTTCCCCTGCCTTTTTGCGTTTTCGGAAAATTGCCAGGCCTTGGTGATTGGCGTGGCGGATTTTATTCCGTATTCGCGCGCTTTATAGTTGGCGGTTGAAACCACGCCGCGGCCTTGGCCGTTCTTGGGATCCGAGCCGACAACAATGGGTAAACCGGCAAAGCGGGGATTGTCCCGTTCTTCGACAGCCGCGAAAAACGCATCCATATCAAGATACCCGATAATTCTCATCATTGTCCTATTATACCTTAATAAAACAAAAAATCCCCGCTAAGGGATTTTTTATTTGGAGTCCGCCTTCGCTAAAAGCTACGGCGTAACGCTGTCGGGCTGCCGGGAATTGAACCCGGTTTACGCCCACCCCAAGGGCGCGTAATGCCGGTATACTACAGCCCGTCGGGCAGAGCCCGTTTAGACGATTAGGCTTTCTTTTCGGCCAATTTCTTTTTCATACATCTTGTGCAAACTTTCACTCTTTTGCCGTTGGCCAGCCGGGCCCATTGCAAATTGGGATATCTCCGGGTTTTTGAAGTCGGGTTGAATTTGCCGCGGAGCTTGACGCGGACCGTACTCATCTGAGATTGTTTGCCGCAGACGGCGCAGGATTGTGCCATAAATTTTTTTATGCTACTTTTTTGACAGCAAAAAAGTAGCCAAAAAACTGCTTTGCGCTGAAAATTTTGAGAAA
>JAQUNU010000063.1 GCA_028717445.1 Candidatus Portnoyibacteriota bacterium
CCCCTTCTTCTAAAATTCTGTCTATTTGTCCGATGGAAAGCTTTGTCTGCCGGCCTCGGCCCAAACCGGAAGGGATTTCTTTCTGGATTTCATCGGCTAAATTCTCCAATTGAGAAAGCCCGATGTCTTTTTCCGAATACGTTGATTTCAAGAGTTTCATGCCGCAATTAATGTCGAAACCGCAGGCGCCGGGTGAAATGACGCCTTGATGGATATCAATCGCCCCGACAAAGCCAATAGGGACGGAATAACCTTCATGACAGTCGGGCATGGCCAGAGCGTACTTGGTTATGCCGGGCAGAACGGTTCCGTTCAATAACTGAAAAATCGACCTGTCTTGAAGCACTTCAACCAGCATCTCTTCCGAAGCGTAAATTCTGGCCGGCACTCTCATGTCGGTCCTGAAACTTTTCGGAATTTCCCAGAGATAATCGGTTATCCGGATGAAATCTTTTTTAGAAACCATTACTTCGTTTTAATTTGGTTTTGGCAATTTTCTGAATTCATCTCTGACGGTTTCCCTGTCATCCCAGGGTATTTTCTTGCCGCGGGCTTCAACCAGCCAGGGTTCCGAACCTTTGCCGGTGATAACCACCGTATCTTCCTCTTTGGCCAAAGACAAGGCGGTTTTTATCGCTTCTCTTCTGTCTAATATTTTTCTGACTCCCTGACCTGCTCCGTCAGCCACCTCTTCGATGATTTTCATCGGATCCTCATCATAAGGATCCTCATTGGTGACAATTATTTCCTGACAGTTTTCAGCCGCAATCCGGCCCAAAACCGGCCTTTTCCATTTATCTCTTCCCCCGCCACAAGCGCCTAAAACGCAGATCATTTTGCCATTTTCAGGCTTCAAGGTTCGGTAAACTTTTTTCAAAGCGTTGGGAGTAAAAGCGTAATCAACGAAAACTTTGAAAGGTTTTTCAATGACCAGTTCCATTCTGCCGGCCACGCCGCCGACCTTTTCTACCGCTCTCCGACAAATTTCCAAATTAATTCCCTGAGACAAACCGGCGGCTATTGCCGCCAAAGCGTTGTAAATGTTGAAATCGCCGATTAAGCGCAGTTTCAAATGCAAATCTTTATTGTTAACGTCTCCTTTTCCCCAGCCGTAAGTGTATTTTTTCTCAGCCGGGAATTGTAGGAAATATTCCGAATTTTCGTCGTCTATATTTATGATATGGATATTTCTCGTTGTTTGGAAAAGCTTTCCTTTGGCTTTTTTATAATTTTCGAAGCCGCCGTGAGCTTCGATATGCTCGGGGCTCAAATTGGTGAAGATGGCCGCCTCAAAGTGAATAAACCTGTGGCGGTGCTGTTTTATTCCCTCGGAGGTGACTTCCAAAACCGCGTATTGGCAATCGGCCGCCACTGCCTGTTTTAAAAATTTCTGAAGGCGAAAACGTCCCGGCATGGTCATCTTAAGGGCGTTTTCCCTCTCTTCTCCTTTGATTTTGAATTTAATAGAAGAAAGGCAAGCTGTTTTGAATCCGGCTTCTTCCAAGATTTCCGCCAATAGGCTGGCTACCGTGGTTTTGCCGTTGGTCCCGGTCACGCCGATCACTTTTATCCGTCGGGAAGGGAAACAATAGAAAACCGCTCCTGAAAAAGCCAGAAAATAATGGTACCAGCTCAGCAAAAAAGAAGGAATAAATTTTTTGATTGAATCTTTCATCCTGCTTTATTCTAACCTAAACCTTTGAGCTTGCCAATTTTCTTTTTTTTTGCTATTCTTAAACATTATGCCGATCATCAAAAGCGCCAAAAAAGCTCTCCGCAAGAGCGCTAGAAGAAAGACCCGCAATCTGCAGAAAAAAAGAAAACTGAAGAATCTCCTGAAAGAGATGAATCTTTTGGTTTCGGAAAAAAAGATCAAAGAAGCGAAGGAACTTCTGCCAAAAATTTATAAATTCTTGGATAAAGCGGCCAAAAGCGATTTAATTAAAAAAAACGCGGCCAGCCGCAAAAAATCAAGAATAAGCAAACTTATAAATAAAAACGGCAGTTAAGACAGACGGATCAAGTTTCCGCAATCAACAAATCCAAGGCCGTTTCCGGATTGACTTTTCCGGTTTTAATATCAAGATCTGCCTGAAAAATCTTCCGGTAGATTTTTTTTAATTCGGCCAAAGTGAATTTCTGGGCCTGGTAATAGCTTTTTTTGACGACGAAAGGATGCAATTTGACGGCTTTCAAAATAGCACCATAGGGTTGGCGTCTTTCCATCAGGTCTTTCACCGCCAGAAGATTCCTGAATTGGAAATTTATCATTGAAAGGAGATAGAGCGGGCTGTCGCCCTTTTTCAAATGACGGTGAATCAGCAATAAAGCCTGTTTTTTGTCTTTCTGGGCGATGGCGTCAATCGTTTTAAAAATAGCTGTTTCAATTTTAGGTTTGACCAACAATTCCACGTCTTCAAGATTGACTTTCCTTTCCTTTCCTTTAAAAGAAACAAGTTTGTTGATTTCATTGGACAGCTGCCAAAGGTCGCTACCGACGGAATCAACCAATTTAGTCAGGGCGTCAGGGCTGATTTCCGCCTTAAATCCGGCCAGTTCTTGCTTGACCCATTTTTTCAGATTTTCGCCCTGCAAAAGCTGGAAGTTCTGAGCCTTCGCTTTTTTTTTCAAAAAGGCAAAAAACTTATCCTTGGCCGGAATTTCATCTTCTTCGTAGAATAAAACAGTATCTTTCAAGCTTTCAAAAAATTCTGAATTTTTCAAGAACTTTTCCTTGAAATCTTGGTTAGCGAAAACGTTCGATATAACCAGCAGTTTCTTTTCGTCGAATATCGAAGTTTGCCTGACGGCTTCCTTCAAAGAGGCCAATTTCAGATCTCCACCATTGAAAAAAACCAAACTCAAGCCGTTGCAATGGACTTTTTTATACTCTTCAATTATTTCGCTCAACTTCCGTTTTGACCTGTAAGTATCCGGGCCGTAAAGAAAGATTAACATAATTTT
The DNA here is from genome assembly GCA_028717445.1 of Candidatus Portnoyibacteriota bacterium. Lineage (GTDB taxonomy): Bacteria > Patescibacteriota > Minisyncoccia > Portnoybacterales > GWB1-42-6 > JAQUNU01. The sequence continues at coordinate 2,965 of JAQUNU010000063.1, forward strand.
AAGATCGCTTTGGCTGGCACTTTGGGCAATAATGGGCGCTTCTGCCTGATATTTTAATTCTTTTTATGATCGTTCGGCAATTAGGACATTTTTCTCCCTGCTTTTGATAAACCTTATGTTGTTTAGCATAGCTTCCCTTTTGTCCGCAAGCGTCAAGATAATTTTCGACCGAGGAACCGCGCCGCCTTATGGCTTCTTTTAAAATCTTTTTAATATTCTGGTGGATGCTTCTGACTTCTTTTTCCTTTAAAGATCGGAAG
>JAQUNU010000064.1 GCA_028717445.1 Candidatus Portnoyibacteriota bacterium
TGTTCGTCTTCAGCCGCTTCGGAAGCGAAACTTTTTTCTGTTTGCAAAGAACAGATCGGGAACAAAAATCCAACCATCACAGCCACTAAAATCCATCCTTTTTTCATCCCTTCCCTCCTTCTGAATTGATAGGTATTTTTTTCAACTCCGCGCCCCTCAACGCTTTTGTTGTTTTACTTATATTAATAATAACATAGATTAAAGATCGTGTCAAATCAAAAAGCGCCCGCGAAAATGCCTAAAAAGGTTTGCCTTTTTCCCTCTTCAATGCTTTTCTTATTCTTCTTGCCGAACCGCCTGATAATCCGAAGTTATTTTTATTCTGATCGGTTCGAAACTTTCTATTTTTCCGTTCCTGACAATTACCCGCAACAGCATCCCCTCCATCGTTTCTTTGGAAAAATACTGATCGAAAATAAAATTGCCGAGCGAGTAAGCGATCCAACCGCATTTATAATTTTCTGTCTCCTGCGCTACGTGCGGATGATGACCAATGACCAAATCAGCGCCGCTATCAATAGCCGCGCGCGCGATCTTCTGCTGGAATGAATTTGATTTTGTCTGATACTCTTCGCCAAAATGGATTGAAATTATGACAATATCCGCCTGGCCGCGCGCGCGGCCGATATCTTCTGAAATTCTTTCATCGAGCCAGGCTGCGCCAGAACTTGAAGCGACCGCTTCGGTCCATTTGGCGCCAAGGGTCGTGTAGGCCAGGAAAGCGAACTTCGTTCCCTCGACTTCTTTGATCACCGCTTGATGCGCCTCTTCTTCCGAAAACCCCCCGCCGGCGTGACCGATCCCGTTTTCCTCAAGAATCTTGAAGCTGTCTTCAAAAGCCAGCCGGCCCCAGTCGCCGATATGATTATTAGCCACCGATAGAACGTCAAAACCCGCGAACACCAGCCCTGCGGCAACACGCGGATCGGCGCGGAAAGAATAAATACTACCGACATTCCGGCCTTCATCCGAAATCACGCTTTCCAGATTGCCAAAAGTTAAATCAGCGCCGGATAAATATTCCCCTATTTTTTCAAACGGCCATTTCCAGTTTTCCAGTTCCGCCATCTTTTTACCTACGCTCCGCGAAAGCATGATGTCGCCGGCAAACAAAAGCGTAATCGGCTTTTTTTCTAAATTACTTATATTCGGCCATATTTCGGTCTCCGGATCGGTTAATCTTACAAATACAAAAGATGGTCTAAAAATAAAAACCGCCGCCGAAAAAAATAGAATTACGGCCGCCGCAACACAAATAAAAATAATTTTCCTTCGGCTCATTACTTTAAATAATATAAATTTTTAGCCGAAAAGAAAAATCCCGCCGCAAAGACGGGAACCATTCCAATCATCCGGCTAGTCATGTATCACCAGCTTCACGCCGACCTCCGCCCAGTTATAGAGACCTTCCATATTGGCATAAGAAACATTGACGCAGCCGTGGCTCATTCTTTGGCCAAAGTTATCATGCCAATAGGCGCCGTGGATATAATAATGCGTCATAAATTGCAGATTCCATTTGGTATTCGGGAAATAATAATCCGCGCCTTTGTAAAGCACCGCTGGCCGTTTAAACTGGATGCGGTATTCCCCTTTTGGCGTGGACATGCCCGGCACGCCGGAGCTGATAAGAAAACTGCCGACCTCAACGCCATTGTCATAATATCTCAACATTTGTTCGCCCAGATCAACATCGATCAGTTTCTTGGCCGCGGTTTCAGAAAGCACAAATTCGGGATTTTTGATTGCGGGTGTTTGAATTGGCGGCTCTTTTTCTCCTTTTGGATCTTCGGCTTTAACTTCCGCACTGGCTGATTCGGGCATGACGCTGGGCAAAATATCTTCTTCTTCAAAACCCAAAAAGACATTCTTTTTTTCTTCCAATGCCTTCTGATTGCGGTCAAAAATTTCCCAAAAAGACAGATTGTCCGCAAAAACGTAAATGCCAAATCCGATAACGCCAAATCCAACCACCGCCGCGATTATATATAGTTTCTTCATGTCTTTTTCTTTATTTTAATCTCTCTTTTAAAAAAGAGATTGAGAGAGATTAAAACTTTCTGAAAATCCATACAGCTCTATTGTATAACGAAAGAGGATAAAAAAGATAACTCTATTATATATGGATAAGAATGAATTAAAGTGGACCCATCGGGAATTGAACCCGAACCTCAGCAATGCGAATGCTGCGTAATGCCGTTTTACTATGGGCCCTTTTTAATTTTCAATTACAATTCCCAGCCCAATTCCGCCCTACGGGAATATTTTAAATCAGACATTTCAAAATTTTATTGGAAATTAGAAATTAGAAATTTCTTCAACATCTCCGCTTCTCTTTCTAAAACTTCGCTGTCCTCATATTCCCCGCTGTGCATGGCGTGGCCGCCGTATGAAGCCTTTTTTTGGTCAAAGTGCAAATTGAGGATAGTTTCCTCGCCTTGCTTTTGCACATAGATGTGGAATTTCGGAAATTCGCCCGCGCCGGCCCGGCGGGCATAACTTTCCTCCCCTGTCGGCGTGATTCGCTCGAAATGATAACCCGCCCGCTGGATCAGATTTCGGGGAGAGTCTTTTAAATTTTTGAAAAAAAGACGCATAAGATTAATTATTTTATAACATAAAAAACCCTTAAAATAAAGGTTTTTCGAAAAATTCTTAGTCCGGCAGTGAGTTTATCGAAGTTTTAGGCCCCCGCTCTTCGCGACGAACGGGGTGCCTAAAACTTCTACTTGCTTACTAGCGGCAGTTGCTGCATTCGTTGCAGCCGTTGTCGCAATCGTTGCAATTCTCGCAGCCGTTGCTGCAATCATTGCATTCGTCACAATTCTAGCCTTGCGGACAATTGCCTCTATTGAGAAGACGGTTTAACAGGAAATAATCAATCCCTTGATTCCGGGGTTTTCTGTTGTTTGTCGGGCCGCTGGGAATCGAACCCAGTCTTCACGCACCCGAAGCGTGCGTACTGCCGGTATACTACGGCCCGTTTATTTAAGGCAAAATTTTATCAAGCGCGGCGGAAACAAATTTCATTATATTTTCCCGCCTGCTTAATTCATCTATCATCTCCAGCACCTTCTTCTGCTTTCCTTCTTCCACCACATAATTCATTATGACGGCCGGCTCTTTGGTCAGCGCGTAATCGGCGCAAACCTCATAAAACAATTCCGCCACTTCT
>JAQUNU010000065.1 GCA_028717445.1 Candidatus Portnoyibacteriota bacterium
CACCACCGTTCTTAAGAATGCTTTTATCGGCTTGCTTCTTCTTTGGCAGGCAATCGCCGTCATCGCCGTTTTTCCCTCTTTTTTGGCTTATTTTAACGAAATCGGCGGCGGCGCTGAAAACGGCTATAAATACGCGGTTGATTCAAACCTGGACTGGGGGCAAGATTTGAAACGCCTGGCCAAATGGACTGATGAAAATAAAATTCAAAATATCTATGTTGACTATTTTGGCGGCGCGACCCCTAAATATTATCTTGATGGCAAATTTCAACCCTGGTGGGGCACGCGAAATCAGGCTGATCTTAAATCAGGCGAATATCTGGCGGTTTCGGCCACTTTGCTTATGGGAGGCCAGGGCCGCCCCGCGCCTGGCTATACTTCCCCGGCGGGCTACTATGACTGGTTGAAAAATTATGAGCCAAAAGAAGTGATTGGACACTCGATATTCGTTTTCCAAAAGCCATAAAATAATTTATTCATATAAAAAACACTTCGCCCACGGACGAAGTGTTTTTTATATTTCTATAACTAGAGTCATTTACTTCAATTTATAATAAATTCTTCCCGGCACGCGCAAATCAACATACTCAAGCTGGTTCTTTTTTTCTTTTATCTCCTCTGTCAAAGCGCGGGCAAGCGAATCTATTTGGGTCGCGGCGGAACTGGCCAAATCCAGATATACTCTCCAGCCGTCCGGCGACAAAAGCTCTATTTCAGCCGTCGATTCGGGCCTGATCAAAAAATCGCCCAAATCCAGATTTTTGGAAATTATTTCTTTTTTTGCTTCAAGAATAAAATCGAGTTTGCTCTTTTCCAATCCAGTTGAGCCCAGCCCTTTGCCGGCGAAAGAAACATCAAAAATAGTCGCAAACATGCTGCCGCTCAAGATCGGCGCTTCCTGAAAAACAAATCCTTGTTCGTCTATAAAAAAACATTTTTCATTTTCCGGCTGGGCGGTTAAGGTACTTGAAGATGAGGGATCAAACCACGCCGGACACCAGACCGCTGAAGCATCCCTGCCGCTAATGCTAACCAGAAGCGCGCGGGTCTTTATCTTTTTTTGGAAATCAACTGATTTTAATTCCGGAAATTTTTCCCGGATTTGATTTGAGATTTTTTCTTCAGAAAAAAATAAAAAATTATTCCGTCCAATCCAGCCGAAAAAGATCCTTTCATCCATTGCCCGCAGGCACATTTCTTTTAGATTTTCGGACTGGTCTCCATTGACGCCCAAGATCGAGACCCTCTCAATCTTTAAAATAGAAGAGAAAAAAATGACGTAAAAAAAAGCGGCCAAGAGAAGTGCGCAAAAAATAGCGGAGATGAAGATCTTTTTCTTAAAATTCCGCTTTTGCTTCAAAATTCTTTCGCTTAAGTAATCGGGACGAAAATGATATTTCTTTTTCTTGAAAAACATAGTAAAAAATTAATTCTCGAGGGCGAGCTCGATTATTCTATCCAGGAGAGCCGAAAAGCCAATTCCCGCCTTGGAGGCAGCTTGCGGCAGGAGACTGGTTTTGGTCATGCCTGGAATCGTATTTATTTCAAGAACAAAAATCTGATTGCCACGCAGGATAAAATCGGTCCGACTGGCGCCGCGACAACCAAGCGCCTGATGGAGACGAACAGCTAAATCCCGAATTTTTTTAGCGAGAGCTGGCGCAATATTCGCCGGACAAACTTCTTCCGAGCCGCCTTTTTCATATTTAGCCCGAAAATCAAAAAAAGAAGAGCATCTTGGCCTGATTTCCACCAACGGCAAAGCTTCAGGCTTTTGATTTCCTAAAACTCCAGCTGTAATCTCTCGGCCTTCAATGTATTCCTCAACCAACGCTTTTGTTGAAAATCGCAGGGCTTTCTTCAGAGCCGCTTTCAGCTGTCCGGGTCCTTGGGCAAGAGTTATTCCGATCGAAGATCCCTGCGCCGCCGGCTTAACCACGCAAGGAAAAAAGGTTTTTTTGAGCGAAAGATGGCCATTCTTTGAAAAAACAAAATATTTGGGAGTGGGGATTTTTTCTCTTCTAAAAATCTTTTTGGTCATTTCCTTGTCCATGGCTAAAGCCGAAGCCAGGACGCCGGAAAAAGCAAAAGAAACGCCCAATGTTTCCAAAAAACCCTGCAAGCGGCCGTCTTCTCCGCCTGGACCGTGAAGAGCCGGAAAAACGACGTCGACTCTTTTTTTAAAAATCGCCTCGGTCAGCTTTTTTAGGTCTTTGGCCGGATCAAACAAAAAAACCTCGTATTTTTTTGGATCAAGGTTTTTTTTGATCATTTCGCCGGTTTTCAAAGAAACCTCCCTTTCCGCCGAATTTCCTCCCGAAAGTAAAGCCAGGCGAATTTTTTTCATATCCTTTATCCCTTTTGAATTTTCTCAAACCCAGCGTATTTTTGCAAAACTTCCGGAATCAAAACCGAACCGTCTTTCTGCTGGTAGTTTTCCAAAATAGCAATCAATGTCCGGCCAACCGCAAAAACCGTCGCGTCATTCATGTGGACAAAGTCAACATCCCCGCCGGTTCTTTTAACCCGAATATTCAACCGCCGCGATTGATAATCGGTATTTGAATCAGAAGTATGCGTTTCCCGGTATTGATTCTGGCCAGGCAGCCACGCCTCGATATCGATTTGTCTCGCGTCAGGCGCGCCCATATCCCCCGTGCAGATCATCACCACCCGATAGGGAATATCCAAGCTTTTCATTAAATATTCCTGAATGGCGACAATAAAATCTTGTTCCGCCTTTGATTTTTCAGGCAAAGAGAAAGATTCTAACTCTAATTTATCAAATTGGTGAACCCTTAAAATTCCTTTTGTATCTTTACCGTAGGACCCCGCCTCGCGCCTGAAAGCGGTTGAAAAACCGGCATAACGGGCGGGTAAATCACCTTCAGCAAAAGTCTCTTCCATATGCATTGCTCCCAAAGTATGCTCGGCGCTGCCTATTAAAAATAAATCATCTGAAGGGATATAATAGCGCTCCTCTTTTGGTTCCAACCGAGCCATTCCAGAAAATGGCTCCGGCTTTATAAAAACCGGGGGGATAATAGGAATGAACGTTTTTGGTTCAATTTCTAATTTTGCCGAATCGATTATTTCTTTAAGAATTTTTTCATCGGTTAGAACCGAATACGCGTACTGAATTAAAGCGAAT
>JAQUNU010000066.1 GCA_028717445.1 Candidatus Portnoyibacteriota bacterium
GTATTAAATTTTAAATTTTCAAGATCATACCCGACTTTTTTTATGGCCTTATGAATTTGCGCCTCTATGACGCTCTTTTCTGAAAATTTTACGCTTGAACCAAATTTCCAAATCCGACTGATAAATCTATACATTCCATTCATTCCTGCGTCCTGCCAATCGCCACCCTGACGCACGTCACCCAAGAACATAAGGTAAGTTCTGACGCTATCGGCGCCGTATTGCTTGAGATAATCATCCGGATTAATCACATTCCCTTTTGATTTGCTCATTTTTGCTCCTTCGCGAATAAGCAAACCGTGCGCAAAAAATCTTTTATAAGGCTCTTCGAAATCAATCAATCCCATATCTTTGAAAACCATTGTCACGAATCGGCTATAGAGCAGGTGCAAGACAGCATGCTCATGGCCACCGATATACATATTCACTGGCAACCATTTACGCGTAATTTCAGTATTAAAAGGAGCCTGTTCTGAACGAACAGAGCGAAGCGAAGGATAGCGGAAAAAATACCAAGCTGAATCAAGGAAAGTGTCCGAAACATCGGTTTCCCGTCTGGCGGGCGCGCCACAGACGGGACATTTTGTTTTGATGAATTTTTCATTCCGCGCCAAGGGCGAAAGGCCGTCGGGCCGCGGCAGATAATCCTTAGTCTTTGGCAAAATTACCGGCAGATCTTTTTCGGGAACCGGCACGGTCCCGCACTTGTCACAATAAATAATCGGGATGGGCGGGCCCCAATAGCGCTGGCGCGAAACGCACCAATCGCGGAGCTTGTAATTTATTTTCCTTCCGCCAAATTTATTTTCTTCCAGCCAGGCGGCCATTTTTTCTCTGGCTTCCTTCGAAGGCAGATCGGAAAATTGGCCGGAATTGACAACGATCCCGTCCTCGCAAAACGCTTCTTTCTCAATGCAAGATTTGCCGTCTTTATTTCTAATCACTTCCAAAATCGGCAAATCATATTTTTTGGCAAATTTATAGTCCCTTTCGTCATGCGCCGGGACAGCCATGACCGCGCCGGTGCCATAGTGCGCCAGAATGTAATCGCCCACAAAAAGCGGAATTGCTTCTTTTGTGAAAGGATTAATAATTTTAATGCCTTTTAATTCAACGCCGGTCTTTTCTTTTTCTTCGGTCATTCGCTGAAGCTCTGACTTTTTCTTCGCTTGCTGTATATATTGCTCAACTTCCTTAAAATTTATAATTTGTGATTTAATTTTCTCAATAATGGGGTGCTCGGGCGCCAAGACCGCGTAAGTCATGCCAAAGACCGTGTCGATCCTGGTCGTAAAAACTTCAATAAAATCATCGCCGCCCTCGATCCGCATTTTAAACTGCGCGCCCTCGCTCTTGCCGATCCAATTTCTCTGCGCAATTTTTGTCCGTTCCGACCAATCAATCCATTCCAAATTTTTTAACAATCGCTCCGCATAATCAGTTATTTTAAAAAACCATTGTTTCATTTTTTTCTTTTCTACCGCGCTGCCGCAACGCTCGCATTTTCCGGAAGCTACCTGCTCATCCGAAAGAACGGTTTTGCATGATGGGCACCAATTAACATACGATTCGGCCTGATAAGCCAACCCTCGCTCAAACATCTTTGTAAAAATCCATTGTGTCCATTTGTAGTATTCCGGCTTATATGTTTCCAGATGCCTGGCCCAGTCGTATTGATTGCCGATCATATGCAATTGCTCATAAAAATGCTTTTCGGTTCGCCTTGAAACATCGGCAATATGCTGACCTACTTTTATCGCATAATTTTCACTATGAATGCCAAATCCATCCAGCCCTATCGGTTCGAAAACATCAGAGCCTTTTAATCGCATAAAACGGCCAAAAGCGTCCGAATGGACAAAAGCGTACATATTTCCCACATGCAAGCCCTCGGCCGAAGGATAAGGAAACATCATTAAGTTATAAAAAGGCTTTTCCGCCTTTTCCATATCAGGGCTAAAAACCCTTTGGCTCTCCCATTTTTTTTGCCATTTTTTTTCTATTTTGCTCGGATTGTATTTTTCCATGGGCTTTGTAAAATTTTACCCTTCCGAAGCCGCGCGCAGCGCGACGTAGGATGGCTTGACCTCAAATAAATTCTTCTTTTTAATATTTTAAATCTAACCCAATTTAAGTTATTTTTCAATATAAAAAACAAAAAATAAAAGAAAGTCAAATAGATTTTAATGAAAAATTATGCTATTATGAGTAAAATAGATTTTTATGAAATTGCCACAAGGGAAATTAATCCTTGCTTTTTTATGTGCTTTTTTAATACTGGGCGCTTTTAGCTATGTCCAGGCCCAGGAAAACGCCTGCAAAAAGGGCTTAGCTTCTCTGAATTTGACGCCGGTGGCCGTGGTTTGCGGCGCGGCAATCGACGCTATCAATCCCTGCGAGTTCGCCATTCTAATATTGCTGATGGCCTCGATGTTGGCGAGCCAGCAAGATCGCAAAAAAGCTCTCTGGGCCGGATTGGCTTTTACGGGCGCCGTTTTTATTTCATACTTTCTGATGGGTATCGGTGTTTTTTCGCTAATCCGCGAATACACCCTCTCTTTTTCAGGAATCTTTTACAAAGTTATTGGAATTTTGGCGATAATTATCGGCCTCTTAAACATTAAGGATTTTTTCTGGTACGGAAAAGGACTTCTAATGGAAGTGCCGCTCTCGTGGCGGCCAAAGATGAAATCCCTCATCAGGAGCATCACAAACCCCTATGGCGCTTTTCTGATCGGTTTCCTGGTGAGCCTATTTCTTCTCCCCTGCACATCGGGCCCTTACGCAATTATTTTGGGGATGCTGGCGGCCAAAACCAGTTTTGCTAAAGCCTTTGCTTATCTGATTCTTTACAATCTGATTTTTATTCTACCCATGGTCATAATCACTTTTGCCATGTACTCTGGCCTGCCGCCCGAAAAAGCCGAAGCCTGGCGCAAAGAAAAAATCCGCCTATTGCATTTAATAGCCGGGATAATTTTAGTAGCGCTTGGAATTGTCATGCTAGGAGGAT
>JAQUNU010000067.1 GCA_028717445.1 Candidatus Portnoyibacteriota bacterium
GATCTGAAGACCTTTTGAAAAAAAATATTCTGGTCGAACTCGGGCTTGAAAATCTTTCCGATGAACGCAAACTCGACCTGCTGAACAAAATGAGCGAGCTCATCCAGAAGCGCGTGCTTTTGCGCGTTATCCGGAGCTTGGGTGTTGAGGATAAACAAACATTTGATGAGCTTCTGGGCGGCGGTAATGAACAGAAAATCTATCAATTTCTTATCGCCAAAGTGCCGAATATCGACGAGATCACGGATGATGAAGTTATTAAATTCATGGAAGAGATTGTTGAACACGTTAAAAACCTAAATATATAAAAAAATATATGCCTGATCCTTATCTTGAGCCCACAACCGAAACATCGGAGCAGACCCCGTGGAAAGACTCTGGGCAAGCGCCAAAGCCCGAGAGCGCGCCTGATTTAAAATCCGAAAAAATTCCGACGCCTGAAAAAAAGACGGAGGCGCCGGCTCCGGCAAAAGAGCAGGCGACCGCGGCCGTTGCTCCGGCGTCTTCCCCCGTGCCGCCATCGCCGTCCGCTTCGGCGTTGGATGACATTGACCAGGACCGCCAATTAAAAATTCTGGTAGATCTGGCTTTTACTCAAGGCATTGATAAAGCTGTTTTAGCCGCGCGCGCCACGGAAAATGCCTACCTGATTGATAAATTGCACGATACCTTGGTGGATGAGCTGGCGGAAAAATTAAAAAACGAAGGGAAATTAAAAGAAATTTAAATCAAAAAATCCGAATTCTAAAATACTAATTCCTGCAAAATTATTAAAAGAAGTTATTAATTCAGCCGAAGAGCAAATTTAGAATAAAATATGGATCCTAATCTTATTCTCGTTCCATTGACAGTTGGGTTAGGCATTTGTCTTTTGGGGCTTGGCGCGTGGCTAATAGTTGAGACAATTAAAGGCAGGGGAAATATTTTTCGCTCTTTGAACATGGGGCTTTTTTTGGTGACGCTGCCGCGCGCCGGAAAACCGGAACCAGGCCAGCCGCCAAAAAACGAAAAAGAGCTGATTTCGGTCATGGAACAGCTTTATTCTTCGTTGGCCTCTTTTAAGGACAAGCCAAAAGACGCTTTTATTTATGGTCCGGCTTCCATTGTTTTTGAAATGGCCGTGCCCAATTTCGGACAAGAAATCTCTTTTTATCTGGCCGTTTCCAAGCGCGTTCAGAATACGGTTGAAAAGCAGATTCAGGGATTTTTTCCGGAAGCCCATCTGGAAAAAATCAAAGATTACAATATTTTTAATCCCCAGGGCGCTTCGGCCGGTTCATATATCAGTCTTGGCAAAAGTTTTTATTTGCCGTTTAAAACTTATAAAGATTTGGAAGTCGATCCGATGTCGGCGATCGTCAACGCTTTCGGTAAACTTCATGAAGAAGGCGAAGGGGCGGCGATTCAGATGATTTTTAAGTCGTCTTTTGGTTGGCAAAAAAGGGCGCTAAAGATTGCCCGCGAGATGCAGAAAAATAAATCTTTCAACCGAGCTATAAGCGCATCCTCGGGGTTGGCTAGATTTTTTTCATTATTAAATCCCCCGAGTCAGGCCAAAAAGCAGACGGAAATTGCCAATCAAAGCCCGCAGATGCTCACGCCCTTGGCCCAGGAACAAATCAAGGCAATAGAAGGAAAAGCCAGCAAGGTCGGTTTTGAGGTTAATCTCCGTTTTTTAACCTCTGCTTCAACGCAAATTAAGGCCGAAGGAATTTTAGCTGAAATGGAAGGGGCTTTCGCGCAGTTTAATCATCCCAGTTTCAACGAGCTGAAAATTTCCCGTTGCACCGGTTCTTCTTTGAAAAAATTGATCTACGATTTTTCTTTTCGGATTTTTAATCCTCGCCAAAAAATGATTATTTCAACCGAAGAGTTGACGAGTCTGTTCCATTTTCCGACGGGTCAGCTTGCCGCGCCCCAGTTTAAATTTTTGAAAGCCAAGCAGGCAGCCGCTCCCGCGAATCTGCCAAAACAAGGTTTGCTTTTGGGCAAAAATGTTTTTCGCAACGAGGAAACTGAAGCGCGATTGGCGCCGGACGACCGGCGCCGCCATTTGTATATTATTGGTCAGACCGGCACGGGCAAAAGCACGTTTATCGCCAATTTGGCCATTCAGGATGTTCTTGAAGGCAGGGGAATCGGCGTCATTGATCCGCATGGCGATCTGGTCGAAAAAATAATTTCTTTGATTCCGCCGGAAAGAGCCGACGATCTTATTCTGATTGATCCGGGCGATTTGGAGCGGCCCGTTGGCCTGAATATGCTCGAATACGATCCGCACTTCCCGGAGCAAAAAACTTTCATCGTTAACGAGCTTATCAACATTTTTGACAAGCTCTATGATCTTAGAACAACCGGGGGTCCGATTTTTGAACAATACACGCGCAACGCGCTCCTGCTTTTGCTTGATGATCCCGAGGAAGGCGCGACATTAATGGAGGTGCCTAAAATTTTATCCGACAAACAGTTTCGTCTTCGTCTCTTGGCTAAATGTAAAAATCCGGTGGTCAAGGATTTTTGGGAAAAAGAAGCCGAAAAAGCCGGCGGCGAAGCTTCATTGCAGAATCTCGTGCCCTATATCACGTCCAAATTCAACGTATTTATCGCCAATGATTATATGCGTCCGATAATCGGGCAGGCTAAGAGCACGATCAACTACCGCCAGATCATGGATGAGAAAAAAATTCTTTTGGTGAATTTGAGCAAGGGCCGGCTGGGCGATATTAACAGTAATTTGCTCGGATTGCTCAATGTTGGTAAAATTTTAATGTCCGCTTTCTCGCGGGTTGATATTGCCGAAGATCAGCGCCAGGATTTTTATCTTTATATTGATGAATTTCAAAATTTTGCCACGGAAAGCATCGCGACTATTTTATCGGAGGCCAGAAAATACCGTCTTAGCTTAACCATCGCGCATCAATTTATCGGTCAATTAAACGACAAGATCAAGGCCTCGGTTTTTGGCAACGTGGGTTCAATCGTTGCTTTCCGCGTGGGCGCG
>JAQUNU010000068.1 GCA_028717445.1 Candidatus Portnoyibacteriota bacterium
GATATTTTTAAATTGGCTTTCCAAACAGCCGCAGGCGCAAAAATACGCGCAAGAAACAAAAAGGCCGGTCAGCCGTCGGGATCTGGTCGCCTGGCAGCAAAGCGATTTGGACGTAGGTGTTTTTGCTAAACAGTCGCTTATTGCCAAATCATGGTATCAAGCCGATAATCTGGCTATCGAAAGGATCCTTTCAGAAGCGATTGAAGGAGTTATTTATGGCCAGTCTTCAGCGGGCGACGCGATAGATAAGGCGGCGAGCCAGGTGACGCTGTTGATGCAGAAATAAATTTACGTTACTTTTCTTGCATCGGAAAAGTAGCCGAAAGACTGCTTTGCGTCTGGGAATTCTGTCAAAATTTTCAGATTCAAGACTTCAGAAATATGCGAATAATAAAATATGTCAAAAGCGCAATTCTGACTATTCTGATTTTGACTTTATTTCCTCAATCGGTTTTTGCCGTTCTGGTGCCCGACTGCGGCGATGGTCCTTGCAAACTTTGCCACTTTTTTCTTTTAATAAGGAATATTTTTGATTTTATCGCCTTTAAACTGGCGCCGCCCATGGCCGGGCTGCTGATCTTAGTTTCCGGGGTTTTGTTTTTAACTTCAGGCGGTTCGCAAAAGAACATTGACCGGGCTAAGGACATTTTTAAAAATTTAATCATCGGACTGATCATAATCTATGTTTCTTGGCTTGCGGTCGGCACATTGATAAAAACGATCGCCCGGACAACTGGGGATTTTGAGCCTCAAAGCTGGAATAGTTTTAAATGCAATTAAAATAATGAAGAATTTTTTTAGAAATTTTTTGGTTTTTTCCCTGGCGTTTAATTTAATTTTTTCTTTTTCTGTTTTTTGCGCGCGAGCGCAAGAGGAAGGAGCGACATCGTTGTCTTTTTCAGGAAATCTCGCTCAGTTAGCCCCCACTAGTCCGGGGACGGGAAGCGGCCAGCGTATTTACGAATTGGATAATCCTTTAAAATCAGACAGCTTTGAGGGAACGGTTGAGAAGATTGCCGAATGGATACGTTTGATCGCCATACCTATTGCTTCAATCATGATTCTTTACGCCGGCTTTCTCTTTATGACTTCGGGCGGCAATGAGGAAAAAGTCAAGACCGCAAAAAGAACCCTGCTTTGGACCGTGATCGGGATTGCTATTATCATTATCGGCAGCGGATTCATTACTTTAATCAAGGATATTTTAACGTCGAAATAGAGAGTTTAAATAATAATCATAATAATGATAAAAAAATTCTAAAGGAGGTGATTTATGAAATGAAAAAAATAAAATATTTAGGCATCGGTTTGGCCATGCAATTGTTGCCAATGATTGCTTTTGCTCAAACCCCGCAAATACCCTCGGTTGGATGGACAAAAGGTAGCGTGACTAATTTTTTGAGACAATTGCTAGAGTGGTTTGGCGGAATTTTGTTCTTCATCGGCATTTTCATGATCCTATGGGCGGCTTTCAAGTATATGACTGCCGGAGGGGATGATACGAAAATAGAGAGCGCAAAAAAGAGCTTGATTTACGGCTTAGTGGGCATTGGCATAGCTATTTTAGCTTTTGGCGTATGGCAGCTCGTAGGAAGTTTTTTGGGCGACGGCTCAAGCTATTTTTGGATGTAAGATTTGAAAATTTAAATTTTCAAAGCAGTTTGATCAAAGCAAAAAAGACAGTCGGATTTTTTCCGCTGTCCTTTTTGTTTAAAAGAAATAAGCCCCGCCGACTTGGTGTCAGCGGGGCTCGGTTTTACTTCGAAGTCATAACGACCTTTTTTTGTTTGATCGTTACGTATGTTGCTATTGGTCCTCCTGAAAGTTTAATTTCGGGAGGGTCGGCGGGATCAGCATTATCCCAGTGTGTCGGCCATTCGGTCGAATTCACTTTGATTTTATACGGAATTCTTTTTTCGTCAACACACTGAATATAGTATGTTTTTGGCGGACCGTCTTGGCAAAGCAGGATCGGTTCGCCCCGGGTTCGGACTCCGGTCGGGACTTCTTTCGCGTTGGCCGGCACATATACGGGTTCGTGCGATTCCCAAACAACAGCCGGAGCAGGAGATGGGGTTGGCGAAACATTCGATTTTTCAAGCGGAATGAAATTAGAGAAAAGCCAGCAGCCGAATGCGGCGACCAGCATGACCGCGCCCAGAGTTTTAACCCTTTTAGACTTGAATATGATCCCTGCGCCAAAGATAAGAAGGGCAAAAACTGCACCCTTTCCGATCAGCGCGCAGGAAGGATCGCGGATGGCGTTTCTGATGATGGCCCAGGTCAGGGGTTCCTCGGCGTACCAATTGAACAAGACCTTGCAGAGGGTGATCCCAATGGCGACCGCGCACAAACCGATATACACTTTTCTCGGTTTTTTCCAGTCAAAGGGCACTTTGGCAAGGTGGCCTGAAACGAGCCACCCTATCAGCGCCAGGATCAGCATGCTGTAAGCCTTCGGGAATTCCCAGAAAGGGAATCCGGCAATTAACATGCCGGCGCTGGTGAACATGTAAATAATCACCGCTATGGCATTGTCCAGAAAATCACCTTTCTTTTTGCCAAGCTTGCTGGCAAGATAAGCGCTGTCAATGACAATGCCGCTGAAGCACCATGCCGCCATGACGGTCACAATGATCCAGGCAATAAGGGTAAAAGCCACAACCGGATGGAAGAATTCCTTATAGAGTGAAGCAAGGAAAGTGCCCACGGCGATATAAAGAATATACCACCAAAAGAGCATGAGCACGGTGAATTTGAACATCCTCCAATATACTTTGCTTTTCTTGAATAACGTGTTCAGGGCTGCTATCATGGTTCCCTCCTTATCCTCTGATAACAAATGAGACAAAGCGATATAGTCTGGATGACTGAAATTCCAGAAGTTTCTGATCTTGCCGCGTCGACCAGTTTTCAAGCTCGCCGTCGGCTTGTCCGGCGTAAAAATACAGCGTTGCCACAATCGATTCGGCGTAGGTTTTT
>JAQUNU010000069.1 GCA_028717445.1 Candidatus Portnoyibacteriota bacterium
AAATGACCAGCGAGATCTATGAAAGATTGAGTCCGAGCTCGCCTTCTGCCAAATGAAAACTTTGACCGCCTAAAGCGAATAAATCCGCTTCCGCTAAAGACAAACGTTTTTGCGCAAAAGAACTAAAATGCATGCCAAAAGAAATATCCTCGCCGCGGCGAGGATATTTTGATGTTGAGAAGGTTTTAGCTATGATTAGTCGAGTTTGATAGAAAAATCCACTCGGCCGCCGAACAGCCCTTGTTTTCGTCTTATGCCGACGCGAACGCCTTTTCCTTGCCTGGAAAACCTAGTCACAGCCGAAGAAGCCAAAGCTTCGAGCGTATGATTAAAGGAGAGATTTTCGATCATTCTGACTGCGTTCGAATCCAACTCGATCGTAATATTTTTTTCGAGGATGAATTTACCCGACCAAAATTAAGAATTTGCGAAGGCGCTTTACTTGACAAAACAGATAAAAATTGATATTTTTCAATAATAGTTATTTAACAGTTATTTCAAAACTCAAGTTTAATAAATAAAAAAACCAGCAAAGGAGAGATAAAATGAGGGACAAAAAGAAAGAGCTCAAAAGCAATCTGATTGAAAAGTTGGCGCACAGAGTTTTTCGGAAACGGGACGCGGAAAAAATCGTGAATTATCTCCTTCTCGGCTTTCCGGTCGCTGGCGAATACGCAATTTTCCGGCTCTTTATTTTAGCAAAAAAATTAAGAATCCCGATATCCGATGCGCTCATTCCGTTAAGAGCGGGATGGAATACAGTCTGGAGGCATTACGAAGATGAAAACTTACGGGCCAATCCCAAAATCGATGGGGATACCGGAAAGAAAAACAAAGAAGCGCTGAACCTGATCGCGACGGCCTTAAATGCGAATAAAAAGCCGACCAGGAAGACAGGGAAGCTTCTCGCCGTTTAAGAAAGCAAGACGGGACGAAATGACGATTGCAACAAGAAGGCTTAACCAAAAAATCCGTAAAGCGCGACGCCGATCGGCATCCTGATTTTTACGCTTTTATGGATGGTTTTTTCATGGCTTAATCCA
Organism: Candidatus Portnoyibacteriota bacterium; assembly: GCA_028717445.1. Taxonomy (GTDB): domain Bacteria; phylum Patescibacteriota; class Minisyncoccia; order Portnoybacterales; family GWB1-42-6; genus JAQUNU01. The sequence continues at coordinate 1,044 of JAQUNU010000069.1, forward strand.
AACCAGGAAGAAAGGCACGAATTAAAAAGCCCAAAGGTCAAAAACGACCGGAGGGCTTTTGTCTTACCCTTTCTTTTTATTAACCTTTCATTCCGGGAGGCAAAATATTTGGCGGTTATACGGACCGACGGAGACAAAGATGAAGCTGTCAAAATTCTTCGAAAATACGAAAAAGAAAACCACCAATTAATCTCCGATTTTCAAAATGAAATCAGCGAAATTGACAATGCCGAAATCGAAGTGATCGCTTACTTTTGCGATTCAACGCTGCAACAGGCAGAGGCAACTTAAAGCGATAAACGCCGCGCTTTAAGCCAAGAAAACAGGCGGCGTTTTTCTTCATTGACAAAATATCAAATTTCATGATATTTTGGTTCTAGTTATTTCTCATAAACTAAAAATTTGCGCCTTTTCCTGGCAAAGGAATCGCGCAACCAAAAAAAGGCAACAAACGAACATCATCTGCCAATGAAAAAGAGGAGGAATCAAAATGAGCAGGTTCGCTAAAGAAAGAATAGGACAAAAAGGAAATAAAACAAACGGGCTAATCTTGGCAGTGACACTTTTTGTCTTTGTGGTAGCTATGGTCCTGATAACCAGCTCCACTAAGGCGCCCGTTTCTGAAAATGAAAGTGGCATAAGCTTTCATTCCTACGGGCCGAACGGCGACGAGATTGAATACAAATTTCCGGTTAATGGCTTCGTGAAACGACTGAACAGTTTTAAAAAGCGCCACTCGGAATTGGAATATATTGATGATCGGCCCGACCCCGAAAAAGGAGTCATTGCTCGTTTCAAACAAAAATCTCGGCCATAAAGAAGAGGCAAGAATGTCTTTTTAAAGGCCCCGCCGCGAACGGGGCTTTTTTATTCGGATGATTTTTGGCAAATTCCAACCTTTTGAAAACTTTATTTTTTTATGTCAAATAAAGTCTTTTTTTAATTCTAACTTAACTTATCTGCTTTATGATTGAATAAATTCTTTAACGAACGACAAAAAATAATTTTTAAAAGACATCACGAAAAAGAGGCTTTTTAAAAATGAACTATATTACGAAACGCCCGCTGGGGCGTTTCAAAAAGGTCGCAAAATTAATCCAAAAGGAGACTGGTAACGCTCCAAATTTAAAATCACCCCGCTTGCCTTTGGCTGGCGGGGTGATTTCTATAATATAAAATATTAAACTTATCCACATGGGTATTTTTTAACAAATAAGTAAGTTATAATGAAAAAAAGATAAGTTAAATCCATGCACAAAAAAATATCCTTTTTTCTGACTTGTTTTTCGGTTTTTGCCGGGTTATTTTTAATGGCTGAAAAATCAAACGCCTATGAGGCCGACGCCTGGAGCCGCCAAGTTGAAGCCGAATGGACGGCGCGCGAAGCATTCGCCTCGGTTGTTTTTGATAATAAGATGTGGGTGATGGGCGGACTCGATGGCACCGGTTTAAAAAGCGACGTCTGGTATTCAACGAACGGCACAAATTGGATTAAGACCACTTCCGCCGCTCCTTGGGACGAAAGATACCGGCATAGCGCGGTTGTGTTTAATAATAAAATTTGGATTATGGGCGGCTCTGCCGGTGGGCAACTAAACGATGTTTGGTCTTCTTCGGACGGCATCACCTGGACCCAAGCCACCGATTCCGCGGCTTGGCCGGCGCGCGAACTATTTGCAGTAGTCGTTTTTGACAACAAAATGTGGGTGATGGGCGGCCGGGGTTCTTTTTTTGATCTAAACGATGTCTGGTCTTCTTCGGACGGCATCACCTGGACCCAAGCCACCGATTCGGCTGCCTGGCCGGCCAGAGGTTCTTTTAGCGCGGTTGTGTTTAATAATAAAATTTGGATTATGGGCG
>JAQUNU010000070.1 GCA_028717445.1 Candidatus Portnoyibacteriota bacterium
AAAGCCGGTATGGCCTGTTCCAAAGGATAAGAAATGCCTTGAAAAATAAATTTGGAAGCCCGGGCGGACTGAATATTGATAAACAAGGCGAAAACTGTCAGAACCATCAGGAGCCCCGCGCTGAAAGGCGACAAGGGAACAGCTTTTTGCTTATTTTCCTTTTCCTGCGGACAAATCAAGAAATTAATGAAAGCCAAGCTGAGGAAAAATGTCAGATAACTTGAAATCATATCGAAAACCCAAAGGTTTTGCAGAAAATAAACCAGAAGCAAACTTAACATCCCCAAAGGAATAGCCAGATTTTTCCTCTCGGCTATCTGTGGTAAAAGTTTTAACAATCCCCAGACAGCTGTCCCGAAAACAGCCAGATAGCTCAGTAAGCCGACGATTCCCGAAGAGACCGCGGTGTCCAGAACGATATTATGGACCCTGTCGTACCAGATATCGCCGGTTATGGGAAGCTCAGGGTCGTAATATTTAATGAAAGGAACATTGAAATTTTCCAGACCCCAGCCCAGCCAGAATCTTTCCTGCCAGGCCTGCCAGCCTATTTTCCAAGTTATCTGCCTTGAACGGTCGGGAATGTTTCTTAAATCAAAAGGCTTGTCTTGAAAATAAAAATTTTTAACGATCAATGTTCCCAGTAAAACCAGCAATATCAAAGCAAAAGGAGCCGCTCTTTTTAATGATTTATTTCCAAAGAAGAACATATAGCCGACAACAAATAAAACCGCTCCTATTCCCAAAGACGAAACCGCCCCTTTGGTAAAGCCCAAGGGATTGAAAAACAGAGAGGCAAGAAAAACAAGCAAAGCTGAACCGTAGAAAATCCGCCAAAGACCTGCTTTCGAAATAAGTAAAATTAAAGCGAAGAATAAATTGAAAAGAATGTAAGCTGAAAAGAACGACGAATTGCCCAGTGTTCCGCCGCCGCGAGTGATTATCTCTTGCGAAAGCAAAGCGTAAAAAGAAACCAAAATGCCGGCTAAAATGGAAACCGACAATATTCTTTCCCACTGCTGCCTTTCTTTGAAAACGCTGCTCAAAACGAGATAAAAGGCAAAAAGATGGAAAAAAGTCAGTAATCCGCCCATCCTTTCAAAAACGCTCCAGAAACTTCTTTCAAAATTCACCCCGGTGATCGAAGTAAGAACAAGCGCTCCCAGAAAAACCGAAAGAGCTATGGTTAAAAAACTCATTCTCGGCCGATAGCGGGGATTGGCAACCGCCAATAGAAGATAAACGGCAAAAATAATATCAACGACGATCCTGAAAAAAATCGTCTTGGGAACGACGAATGGAAAGAAATAATCCTGGATGAAAATCAAAGGGGCGAACAAAATCGCGTAGGTCCCCCATTCGATTATTTTAAAATAAGTTTTTTGCAATTTTTCTTTGTTAACCATGGTAATTGGGAATCATTTCTTTTAATGTTTTTATTATAGTTTCTTTTCCGTCTTTTTCAACCGTCTTTTCTAATTTTCTCAAATCCCCTTCCAATTTTTTCAGGTCGGTTTCAGCTAATCTGGCCATGAAAATTTTCTGGTGCCGGGTGGTGACCGTTCCCTCTTCGGCAGTCAAAATCTCTTCAAACAGCTTTTCGCCGGGCCTGGGCTGGGTAAAAATAATAGGAATATCCTTGTCCGGTTCCAGACCGGAAAGCCGGATCATTTCCTTGGCCAAGTCCAGAATCTTTATCGGATTGCCCATGTCCAAAACGAAAACCTCGCCGCCCTGGCCCATGGCTCCTGCTTGCATAACCAACAAACAGGCTTCGCCGGTGACCATGAAATACCTCTTCATTTCCGGATGAGTCACTTCTATCGGCTCCCGTTTTTTGATTTTTTCCCTGAAAATCGGAATAACGCTGCCGCGGCTGTCCAGGACGTTGCCGAACCTGACTGAAATGAATTTGCATGAATTTTTTTGATTGAAGGCCTGGCAGATCATTTCCCCCATTCTTTTCGTCGCCCCCATAACCGAACTCGGATTAACGGCTTTATCAGTTGAGATGAAAATAAATCTTTCGGCGGCGTATTTTATAGCCAGAGCCGCCGTATTCTTTGTTCCGAAAACATTATTTTTGACAGCCGCATCGGGATTATCCTCCATTAGAGGCACGTGCTTGTAGGCAGCAGCGTGAAAAACGATCTGGGGACGAAATTCTTTGAAAATGCGCTCCATTTTTTCTTCGTCCAAAATATCGGCTATTAAAGGGATTTTTTTGACTTTCGAAAACTTGTCTTCCAATTCTTCCGAAATATTGAAAATGCCTGTTTCATCCTGATCCAGAAGCATTAAAGCCGCCACTCTGAATTTGGCTATCTGCCGGCAAAGCTCCGAGCCGATGGAGCCGGCCGCACCGGTAACTAAAACGATTTTATTCTGAAGGAAATTCTCAATTGATTTTTGGTCTAAAGAAACCGACTGCCGGCCCAGCAGATCTTCCATTTCAACTTCGCGAAGCTGGCCAATGGTGATCCTGCCTGCCAGTACCTGGTCGATAGGCGGAATTATTTTAATTTTCTTTAAGCCGGCTTCTCTGCCTTTTCCTACTGCTTCCTGAATAACCCGGGAATCAACCGAAGGCAAAGCGATAATCAAATCCTCTATTTTATTTTCTCTGGCAATTTTGGGAATGTCTTTAATTTTACCCAAGACTTTCAATCCGTGGATCATTATCCCCTGTTTGGCCGGATGATCGTCGACAAAACCCAAAGGCAGGTAAGGACTGGAACTGAAAGTCAAAATGCTTCTTAAAATCTGCTCACCGGCATCAC
>JAQUNU010000071.1 GCA_028717445.1 Candidatus Portnoyibacteriota bacterium
GTTTTTACACCAATAAGTTCAGCAATCTCCCTTTTACGAAAATCACTTTCTTCGGCTCTTTGCCTTCAAGCCATTTTTTAACATTTTCATCGGATAAAGCAAGTTTTTTCGCCTCTTCCTCGGAAATATCGGCAGGCGCGGATAAAACCGCGCGGACTTTGCCATTAACCTGAACCGGCAACTGAATGGTGTCTTCTTTTATCAACGCCGGATCATATTCGGGCCAAGATTCGGTAAAAATACTTTTATCGTGTCCAAGATTAGACCAAAGTTCTTCCGCCATGTGCGGCGCGAACGGCGCAAGTAAAATTACGAATTTTTCAAAATCAGATTTCTTTATACGTTGGCCGTTTATAGACTCACTATAATATTTGTCTAACGAAGAACCTAATGGTATCCGCTCTTTTTCACCCACTTTGTAAAAAGAATTTCCAAGAACCATGAGCTGGCTAATTGCTGTATTAAATTTCAGATTTTCAATATCCTCGGAAACCTTTTTTATTGTTTTGTTCAATAAAACTTCTATTTCATGCGAAGTAACTCCTTCTGCTCCTGCCTCACCTTTAATCCACTTATTCCGATCTTCATCATTTATAAATATACCCGTATAATCAGCAAAAAAACAATTCCATGTTCTATCTAAAAATCTTTTAACTCCCACCACGCTTTTGGTGCTCCAGGAAATATTTTGCGTGAACGGTCCCATAAACATTTCGTAAAGCCTGATGGAATCCGCGCCGTATTGTTCAATAACGTCGTCGGGATTAATCACGTTATCCCAGCGTTTGGACATCTTCCGGCCGTCCTCGGCCTGAATCAAACCAACATGAACCAAACGCTTAAATGGTTCTGGCGTTGAAACCGCGCCGATATCGTATAAAAACTTATGCCAGAACCTCGCATAGAGCAAATGGCGCGTGGCATGTTCCGCCCCGCCGACGTATAAATCAACCGGCATCCAGTCTTTCTCTTTTTGCTTATCAACCAGCGCTTGCTTATTTTTCGGATCAATATAGCGCAAATAATACCAAGAAGAGCCCGCCCACTGGGGCATAGTATTGGTCTCTCTTTTTCCCGGTCCGCCGCACTTGGGGCATTTAGTGTTCACCCACTCGGAAATTCCCACTAATGGCCCCTCCCCTGTGCCGGTCGGTTCATATTGTTCAACTTCCGGCAATTTTAGCGGCAACTCATTATATGGTACCGCGACCGCGCCGCACTTTTCACAATGCACTATTGGAATCGGTTCGCCCCAGTAGCGCTGGCGCGAAAAGACCCAATCCCGCATTTTATAATTTACGGCGCTCTGGCCAATCTTTTCTTTTTCCAGCCATTTTATCATTTTTTTGCGCGCTTCCGCCGACGCCAAACCATTGTATTCGCCGGAATTTATCAAAACGCCGTCGTCGGTAAAACATCTTTCCCCTTTTTTTATTCTTTCTAGTTCTTGTTTACGCCATCTTTTGGTAGCGTCCTCAATGGTCTCTCCTTTTAATGTGCTGGGAATAAAAGATGGATAAACATTACTGACAGAAATATTTTCCTCAAAAACAGGGTCTATTACTTGAATTTTTAAAATTCTATATTTATCGGCAAAATCCCAATCCCTTGAATCATGGCTAGGAACCGCCATCACCGCGCCCGTACCGTAGCTCGCCAGCACAAAATCGCTCGCAAAAAGCGAAATTTCTTTTTTTGTAAAAGGATTAATAACTTTAACGCCCTTAAGTTCAACGCCGGTCTTCTTTTTAATTTCGGTCTGACGCTGTAAATCCGTCTTCTTTTGCGCCTGGTCAATATATTTTTCTACCTCGCTCCAGTTTTTTATCTGCGGCTTGAGCTTTTGCACTAAATTATGCTCTGGCGCAATCAGCGCAAAAGTCATGCCAAAGACCGTGTCTAGCCGGGTCGTAAAAACTTCCAACTTCTCTTCGCTGCCCACAATCGCCATTTTGAATTGCGCCCCCTCGCTTCGCCCAATCCAGTTTCGCTGTTGCTCCAGTATCGCTTCTTCCCAATTCAGCTTTTCTTTATCCAAGTCATAAAGCAACCGGTCAGCGTAAGCGGTCATTTTCAGCACCCACTGCCGCATCTTCTTTTGTTCAACCTCCGTGCCACATCTCTCGCACACTCCCCCTTCTAAGTCTTCCAATGCCAAACCCGTCTGGCACTTTGGGCACCAATTAATAGCTTCGTCCGATTGATACGCAAGTCCCTTTTCAAACATTTTTAAAAACGCCCATTGCGTCCATTTATAATATTCCGGATCGGTCGTGTTAATTTCACGCTCCCAGTCATAAGTAAAACCAAATTTTTCCAACTGTTTTTTAAAGGTCGTTATATTTTGCTCCACTGCCACACGGGGATGGATTTTATTGACAATCGCGTAGTTTTCCGCGGGCAAACCAAAAGCATCCCAGCCCATTGGATGCAAAACAGAATAGCCTTGCAACATTTTATAACGCGAAAAAACGTCCGTGGCGATATATCCCTTGGGATGGCCAACATGTAAGCCGGCGCCGGAAGGATACGGGAACATGTCCAGGGCGTAAAACTTTTTTGGCCGAGTATAATCTTTATATATCTCTTCTTTTCTCCAACGCTCCTGCCATTTCTTTTCAATTTTGTCGTGATCGTAATTCGACATATTATTCTTACTTTACATCTGTTCAGCCTTTTTTTCAACTCAAATTCATGATATTATACCAAAGCTTATGAAAAAATCATTTCTTCTGGTTATTTTCTTTATTTTGCTGGCCGTTCCGGCTCTGGCCGCGG
>JAQUNU010000072.1 GCA_028717445.1 Candidatus Portnoyibacteriota bacterium
AAAAAAGGATCGATGAGATGCCTTTTGATCCGATTCACAAGTATTCCGCCGCTCTGCATCAAATTTCCGAAAGCGAATTCCGTTTGTCAGTTATCGGAGCGCCGGAAAAATTAATGGAAATTTCCAGCTTGGCGGCAGAAGAAAAGGAAAAATTGGAAAGCCAGCTGGAAAAATCAGCCGGGAAAGGCCTGAGGATAATCGCTTTGGCCTACCGGGAAATAAAAGCAGAACGAAATTCTTTGCCTCCCGTTAAAAAACTGGCGGAGAATGACAATCTGGTTTTCTACGGCCTAATTACTCTGGAAGACCCTGTCAGAGAGGAAGCCAAATCAGCCATAAAACTCTGCCGCCGGGCCGGCCTGAGGCCGATTATCGTTACCGGAGACCATAAGTTAACTGCCAAGGCCGTGGCTGAAGAGCTTGGTTTCAAAATAAAGGCGGAAAATATTTTAGAAGGCAAGGATCTGGACAAACTGGGGGAAAAAGAATTCGCCGAGATTCTTCCTAGGATTGATATTTATGCCAGGGTTGAACCGAAGCATAAGATGAGGATAATTGAGGCCTGGCAGGCCAGAGGAGAAGTCGTGGCTATGACAGGCGACGGCATCAATGACGCGCCGGCTTTGAAAAAAGCTGATATTGGAGTAGCTTTGGGCTCAGGGACCGAAGTGGCCAAGGAAACTTCCGATTTGATTCTTTTGAACGACGGTTTCGACATAATCGTGGCGGCAGTGGAAGAAGGCAGGCTTATTCTGGACAATATCAGGAAAGTCATTACTTATCTGCTTTCAGACAGTTTTACCGAAATAATCCTGATTGCAGTCAGTATTGCCGGGGGTTTTCCTTTGCCGGTGACGGCCGTTCAGATCTTATGGGTGAATTTGATCGAAGACGGCTTGCCGGATTTCGCCTTGGCTTTCGAACCCAAAGAAAAAGACCTGCTCAAGCTCAAGCCGCACAATAAGAAAACTCCTTTGCTGACCAAGGAGATGAAAGCGATAATTTTCGTTATCGGCATCCTGACCGACTTTCTACTTTTGGGACTGTTCTTCTGGCTCTTGAATAAAGATTACGATATCTCTTATGTCAGAACCATGATTTTCGCCGGACTGGCCATTAACTCTCTGTTTTACGTTTTTTCCTGCAAAAGCTTGAGAAACAATATCTGGCACATCAATCCTTTTTCAAATAAGTTTTTAGTGGGAGCGGTCTTTATTGGTTTTGCCATGCTTGTCCTGGGAATTTATGTTCCTTTGCTCCAGACCCTGTTGAAAACAGTTTCTCTCAGTTTCGCTGATTGGATTATTATTTTCAGTTTGGGATTGGCCAATATTATTTTGATTGAGGCCGCCAAATGGTATTTCATTTCCAGGCGCCAAACATCCTAATTCTTTATTTTTAAAAATATGAAGACAATTTACGCCATAGCCACTCTTTCGGGCACCATTATCGGCGTCGGACTTTTCGCCTTGCCTTATGCCGCCCTTAAGGTCGGCTTTTGGACGCTGGCCGGCTATTTCTTGATTTTAGGCACCCTGGTTATTCTGATTGATCTGTTTTTCGGAGAACTGTCCTTAAAAACCCCTGATTTCAAAAGATTGCCCGGTTTTGCCAAAATTTATCTGGGAAATTGGGGAAGAAATGCGGCATATGTCACCACTATTTTGGGGATTTTCGGAGCGCTTTTGGCATATTTAATCGTTGGCGGAGAATTTTTGACGGAATTGCTCTCACCGATTTTCGGGGGAAGTTCATTGTTTTACACCTTTTTATATTTCGTTATCGGAGCTTTCTTGATTTTTTCCGGCATAAAAGCCATTGCCAAAGTTGAATTTTGGGGGTTGATTGCTTTTGTCGCCATCTTACTGGTTATTTTTTTTAAAGGGATGGATTTCATTAATATCGAAAATCTGTTCATCGGAAATTGGCGATCAGGAGCCGAGAATTTATTTCTGCCTTACGGCATCGTTCTTTTTTCCATCTGGGGAGCGGCCTTGATTCCGGAAGCGGAGGAAACTTTGGGGGAAAAAAAGAATCTGCTTTTGAAAATCATACCAATAGCTATTTTAATTCCGATAATCGTTTATCTTTTCTTCACCTATCTGATTTTGGGCATCACCGGGCCGCAAACCACGGAATCGGCTTTAATGGGGCTGAAAGCAGTCTTGGGCGACGGCATTGTTTTTTTGGCCATTTTATTCGGACTTTTGACGACCTTCACTTCTTACATCACTTTAGGGCTGACGCTGAAGAAAGTTTTTTGGTATGATTTGAAGATTACGGAAAACCTGGCCTGGCTGATTACCTGTCTTGTTCCCTTGGTTCTTTACTTGGCCGGCATTAAAAGCTTTATCGCGGTCATCGGGTTCGTGGGAACGATAATGCTGGGGCTCGACGGCATTTTGATTTTATTGATGTACCGAAAGATAAAACCGAAGCAGATCTTGGTTTACCCCTTGTTTTTGATACTCCTGGCCGGCATCGTTTATCAAATAATATATTTCATTAAATAGTTTTCAAAATCATGGTTTTGCATACTTTCATTTTTCTGGCTTGCTGCGTTTTGCTTTATTTCTCCGGCGACTGGGTGGTCGGCGGGCTGATGAGAACAGCCAG
>JAQUNU010000073.1 GCA_028717445.1 Candidatus Portnoyibacteriota bacterium
AAATAGCCTCTCATCGGTATTGGCGAGCTGTTTGAAGATTCTTTTGGCCCGTTCCATATCGATTTCGCCTTTTTCGTTTTTCGGAATCACGTGGCCGAGTTCGACCACGAAATCGTTCTCTTTTCCTTCCCGCATCGCTACCCGGTGCCTTTCCCAGAGTTTTTTGGACTCTTTTGCCGGCAACGAGAGCAGGACGTAGAGCAAATCCACTCGGGGATTATCTTTGATGACCTGGATAACCTTGTCTTTCACCAGGTCAGCTGCGTTTCCTGTCTGCGTCTTGAGAATTCCTTTGACGAATTCCCATCCGCCAAAGACTCCTAGGACGGTTTGGAACGTTTCTCTGAACCAGCTTTTTCCTTTCTCGCCCATTTTTTTCCTCCCGGCCTTTGCGGCCTTTCAATAGATTTTTTTCTAAAGTCGACGGATGAAGCCCGGTTTTTCCCTTGTCTGCTGACGCAACGGGTTCGGGCACGGCCTAGGATTTAGGTTTCAGTTTGCTTGCTTTGCCCGCGTAAAAAGCCATTTTAGATATTTGAGCCAAGCCCGGTTTTTCCAAGGGCGGAGTCGGACTTTTCGGCTCGTCTGTTGTGTCCGGAATTTCCAACTCGCAAGTCACATTCGGTTTTTCGGCCGCAAAAAGAACAATTCTTCTTTGCGGCGCCGCCTGAAAATTGAGCGTCTCGGTTCCCGATGGCATATCCTGCGGCCTGAATCCGTTTTCCTGGGGATCAGCGATAAGAATTTTGCCGCCTATGGCTTTTTCGAACTGATCGAGCCTGGCGACTACCACCGAGATTTCATCGGCGGTTTTCGTTCTCGTTATTTCCTTGATTTCCGCCACTTCATCTTTTTTCTTTCGGGGCAAGGGAATCCGGCTTCGGGTTGCCTTGACCTTCTTATATCCGAAATTAGCCAGGAGTTCAGCGTGCATCGTCTTTGCTTCGGTGATAAACGTCACCTCGGGCAAAGACTTGCCGTTTTCATCAGTTGGTTCGGGGAGCTCCATCCGAGTCCCATTTATGATCAGGTACTCGAAATAGACTCCTTCGGCAAGCTGGTCTCCGACCTTGGCGGTTAGAGAAATTGTGACACTGAATTCGTTTTCTGATTTCTGGAAGATATCCGCAATCTCAACTTCCAGGGCCTCTTTCTTCTTGCCCTCGTTTTGCTTCGGATCTGCCATTTCTTTCTATGCCTCCTTATTTTGTGAGTTTTTTGTTTTAAAGGTTCAAGGGCTTGATAGACTATTCTAAAAAGCCCATTTTTTTCTTAAATTCAGGTCAAAGTTGACCCATAATCCGGCTATTTTGCCAGATATGATATTATATCAAAATAAACATCTTTTGTCAATAGAAAAGCCGTTCTAAAAAATTTTGGACTTTTTTGCCTTTTTATGGTTATAATTTAAAGGAATAAATAAGGCTCATTTCTTTCGTTCTTTCATCCCTTTAAAAAAGGGTATTTTGAACGGAAGAATCTTGAAATTTTATGACTTTTTTGAAAAAACCGCTTCTTTGGATAATCGTCGTGATTTTGATCGTCGCCGTTTTCGTAAGCGTGAAAATATTTGGTTCTTCTGACGGCGATTATGAAATGACAAAGGTAGAGAGAGGGGATGTTGTCCAGGAGGTCAGCGTGACTGGCCGGGTTAAGTCATCCGAAAGCGTGGATTTGGCTTTTGAAAAAAGCGGCCGCGTGGCCAAAATTTTTGTTTCCGTGGGCGACGAAGTCAAGACTGGGCAAACTTTGGCAAATTTAAGCAACAGCGATTTGGCGGCGCAGGTCTTGCAGGCGCAGGCCAGTTATGAAAAAGCCCTGGCGCAACATGAAGAGCTTTTGATCGGCACAAGGCCTGAAGAATTGCAAATTGCCCGGACAAAAGTTGAAAACGCCGAGAAAGTTTTTGCTGACGCCCGGGCCAATCTTGAAAATGTTAAGCAAGAAGCGGAAGTTGATTTGGACAATCAATATGATGATCTCAAAGACGTTCTGAGCGATTCCTATCTGAAAGCCGATGACGCTCTGAACAAGCAGATTGATGAATTGTTTTATAATGACACCTCCGCTTTTCCGAAATTGACGTTTTCCGTGAATAATTATGCCATTAAAGACGAAGTTGAAAATAAAAGAAAAGCCGCGGGCGACGAACTGGCTGTTTTTAAATCAGAGGTTGATTCTTTGCCGAGCTCTCAATCCGGACTGGATCAAGTCCTGACAGAAGCCGAAGCACATTTGAATATTATTCTGGCGTTTACGATTCGCCTTGGAGACGCGCTCAACAATGCGGTCGGACTTGATTCGACCACGCTGACAAACTATAAATATTATACAAATACCGGCCGCACCAATATCAACGCGGCCATCACTAATTTAAGCGCGCAAGAGCAAAGTATCGTCGCGCAAAAGGCAACGAATCAAAGCGGCATTTCAACGGCCGAAGCCAGCGTCAATACGGCGCAAAACTCTTTGAATTCAGCCAAAGACGACTTGAATTTGAAAGAAGCCGGAGCGACAACGCAAGAACTTGCGGCCTCGGCGGCCGGCGTCAAATATGCCAAAGCGAATGTAGAAAGCTACCAGGCGGAATTTTTAAAGACGGTTAT